>NZ_JBSFVY010000005.1:0-410855 GCF_053592555.1 Streptomyces sp. NPDC002643 | reverse complement strand
CCGCTACGAACGCAAGGCCGAACACTTCCTGGCCTTCACCGCCATCGCCTGCAGCCTCATCTGCTACCGCAGACTCACCAAATGAGACGACGCCTTAGGCCCCCAAACCCACAGCCCCCCGAACCCTCTCAGCGATCAACCCATAAACAACCCGCGCCTTCTCCTCGTCCTCCCCGTCGTACCCGTGATCCGCCCCGACGACATCGTGATGCCCCACCAACGCCCCCACAGCCCGCAACCGATCCGCATAAGCCACCCCCTCCGCCTTCAACAGGTCATACTCAGCGGTGATCACAAACGCCGGCGCGATCCCGGTCAGGTCGGCGATATCGGAAGGATGCGCGGGCGACACCAGCCGATCCCCACGCCGCTCACCGTCGGGGACATACGCACTGTCGAACACATCAGCCATCCAAGGCCGCAACACCGGCTTCGCCACAGCCGCCCGCTTCTCCCGAGCCCCCGTGGCCAGATCGAGCGGCGGATAGTGCAGCACCTGAAGGGCGATGGAAGGCCCGCCCTCCTCCAACGCCTGCCGAGCCACAGCCGCCGCCAGCCCACCCCCGGCACTCTGTCCGCCCACGGTGAGCCGACCGCCGTCCCACCCGTGCTCGGCGGCCCCCTCCCCGGCGGCCCACCGCACCACCTCGAAGGCCTGCCGGGGCGGCGCCGGAAACGGATGCTGCGGCGCGACCACGTAGTCCACGTTCAGCACGGCCACGCCCGCCGCCACGGCGAGACAACGGCACAGCGCGTCGTCCAACTCGATCTGCGGCATGACGTACCCACCACCGTGGAAGTTCACGTGCACCGGCGGCAGCGCACCCTTGCCGCCCCCCGGCCGAGCACCTGTGCTGTCACCCGGCAGGGCCCCTTCACCTCCACCCGGCAGATACAGCACGGCCCGAGCGGGCCCGAAGCCGGTCGGGATCGTCAGCTCGCGGGTGTCGCACCGGTACTCCGGCAGCCGGGCCAGCCAGGACGCCGTGGAGCCCCGCCCACTGGGCCGACGGCTCGCCATCGCCATCGCACGTTGCATCGCCTTGGCCACGACGGCGGCCACCGCCGGGCGTGCGAGAAGGGACATGGGTGCTCCGTTCGGTTCGTCGACGACGCTCGACCGGGAGCCGGAAGGTCGACCGGCAACGGCGGCGCACGCTAATTGCGGAAGTCAACAATCAGGAATCCTGTCGATGTGCGGCAGATCCTACTGGTCGGCCCCCGTCATGACCATCAACGAACGGATGAACTTACTTGAGTCAGGCAACAAGATGGTAAAGTGGGCCCCATGTCCCCAACACCGCTGCCCTTCGACCCCGCCTCACCGGAAGTGATCGAGATCGAGCGTGCCCTCACGCGGATCACCTACCTCAGTACCCGGGCCCGGGCCCATGAGCGCCTGATGGCCCTGGCCGGTGTGCCGCTGGACCGTGCCGCCGTCGCGCTGCTGCGGCAGATCGCCGACAGCGAGCCCATGCGCCCGGGGGAGCTGGCCAACCGCCTGGGCGTCGAGGCGTCCCATGTCACCCGCCAGGTACAGCAGTTGCAGAAGTCCGGCTATGTCACCCGTGTACCGGACCCGGACGACCGCCGGGCCCAGCGCATCGAGTTGACCGCCGTCGGCCAGGAGGCCATCGGCCGTATCCGTGAGGCCGGGGTGCGCGGTATGCAGATGGCACTCGCCGACTGGTCCCCCGAGGAGCTGCGGCAGCTCGCCGGTCTCTTCCACCGCATGGTCGACGACTTCCTCACCCACGCCAACGACCTCACCGAGTCCGAGACCGCCCAGTCGACACCCACCGCCTGACCATGCCCGCTCGTCGGGGCGACCGCCCACCCGACCGCCCACCGGCCACTGGCACCGGGGTACCACCGCCGCCCCCAAGTGTCCCCCTCGGTACCGGGACCGAGGGCGCCCGCGCCCCCTAGATTCGGACCGAGGGACCATCGATGACGTCGATGGTGTCGATGACAAGGGGACCGATGAGCGAGAACGACCCGGCGGCCACCGGCCGTGGGAGCCCAGGCGGTGGCACCGCTTCCTCCCCGTTCCTCGACGCCGCCTGGGCGCCACCCTGTGCTGGGCCTGCTGCTGCGCGCGCGGAACCGGCTGCGGGCGACGGACCTGCGTCGGCCCTGGCTGTTCGACACGGCGGTCGTGCTGGTCGTGGCCGCCCTGAACCTCCCCATCCTGCTCTCCGGGCGCGGCCCCGGACCCGCCGGACATCCCACGCACACGACCGACCTGTCGCTCGGTGTGCAGCTGTGTTTCGTGGCGGCCTTCGTCGTCCCCCTGTGGTGGCGCCGGCGAGCGCCCGCCGCCACGTTCTTCGCGCTGGCCGCGGTGGCGTTCACGCAGTGGACCCTCGGTGTGTGGATGCAGGAGGGCGTCTCCCTGGTCGTCGCCCCGTACAGCCTGGCGCTGCGCGGCTCGCTGCGGGTGCTCGGGTGGGCCGCGGTGCTCACCGTGGTCGAGTTGTCGCTGGCCGTCTTCTGGCTGATCCCCGTCGACGGTCCCGTGACCGTGTTCATCCTGCCGACGGGCAACGCGATCGCGGCGATCGCCCTCGGGCTCGCCTTCCGCGTCCGCCGCCTCTACATGGCCGCCCTGGAGGACCGCGCCGGGCGCCTGGAGATCGAGCGCGACCAGCGGGTACGGCTGACCGCGGCCACCGAGCGGTCCCGGGTCGCCCGGGAGATGCACGACATCGTCGGCCACAACCTCTCCGTCATGGTGGGCCTCGCCGACCGGGACGACGAGTCCACCGCGGCCCTCCGCCTCATCGGCGACACCGGCCGCCAGGCCATGGGCGAGCTGCGCCGGGTCCTCGGTGTGCTCCGCGAGACTCCCGAGGAGGCGGAGCTGAACCCCCAGCCCGGCGTCGCCGAACTGGACGCGCTACTCGGCCGGGTCCGCGCGGCCGGGCTGGCGGTGACGTACCGGACGACCGGCGATCCCCGTACCCTCGGCGACGGCGTGCGGTTGACCGTCTACCGGATCGTGCAGGAAGCCCTCACCAACACCCTCAAGCACGCCGGCGCGGGAGCGAGGGCCGAGGTCACCGTGACCATCCGGGGCGGCCATGTCCGGGTGTGCGTCGCCGACGACGGAACCGCACGCCGAGAACGGCCAGAACGGCCGGACGATTCCGGGCACGGCCGCGTGGGCATCCGGCGGCGGACCGCCATGTACCACGGCACCGTCACCATCGGCCCCCGCGATCCCGGCGACGGCTGGATCGTGGACGTCCTGCTGGAGGCACCGAACGCACAGGCGCCGCCCACCGAAGCCCCGCCCGCCGACACGCGGCACACCGAAAGCCCTCCGCCGGCCGGACCCCCCACCGGCACGGCACCCGCACCCACCTCTCGGGAGCAGCACGATGACCACCGTGCTCATCGCCGACGACCAGCCCCTCCAGCGGCTCGGCTTCAGCATGCTGCTGAAGGGCACCCCGGGCATGACCTGCGTCGGTGAGGCCGAGCACGGGGCGCAGGCCGTGCGGATGCCGCCGAACTGCGGCCCGACGTCGTACTGATGGACGTCCGTATGCCCGGCATGGACGGCATCGAGGCGACCCGGCGCATCACCGCCACCGGCGACCGCACCCGCGTCCTGATCGTCACCACCTTCGACCTCGACGAGTACGCGTACGCCGGACTGCGCGCCGGAGCGAGCGGCTTTCTGCTGAAGGACGCGCGCCCCGAGGAACTCGTCGCCGGTATCCGCGCGGTGGCCGCCGGGGACGCCGTGGTCGCGCCGAGCCTGACGAGACGCCTGCTGGACACCTGCATCCACGAGTCCACACCCCGGCCCGCCGGCGACAACCGCCCCGACCCCCGGCTGGCCGCGCTCAGCGAACGCGAGCACGAGGTGCTGGTCGCCATCGGCCAGGGCTGGACCAACACGGAGATCGCCGAACGGCTGGTGCTCACGGAGTCCACCGTGAAGAAGCATGTGGGCCGCCTCCTCGCCAAGGCCGGCGCCCGCGACCGCATCCAGGCCGTCATCGTGGCGTACGACGCCGGCCTGGTCCGCCCGCAGTCCTGAACTCTCAGGCGGAATAGCCGAGTTGCCGACGCATGTATGGCGTCATCAGCGACCTGGCCTTGCCCAGGGTGGCCGTACGGCTGCCGAGGACGGCGGTCTCGCCGCCCGGGACGGGAAGGAGGGTGACCCCGTCGCTCGGTCCGAACGGCACGATCAGCGGGCTGCGGTGGATCGGCCGGTACAGCCGCGGCTCCTTGCGATGCTTGCCCGAACTCCCAAGATAGGCACGGATGTTGTGCGCGGCGATATCCGCCTGGGCCATCGCGACCGGGGAGACCTTCAGGTCGGAGACGTCGTTCACATCACCGATCGCGAACACGTCGAGCCGTCCGTCGACGCGCAGCAGCCGGTCGACCTTGATGTGCCCGGCGGCGTTCAGCCAGTCGCCGTGCCCGGCCAGTCGTAGCCAGAGGGTGTTCGGGGTGGTGCCGGTGGCCCAGAACGACAGATCGGCCTCGATGATGTTGCCGCGGCCGTCCCGGTAGGTGTCGAAGTCCGACCCGGGGGACATGAACGAGTCCAGCCGCACCTCCACGTCGTGGGACTCCAGCCACTCCAGGGCCCGCCGTCCGGCCCGCTTGCTGCCCGTGGAGTTCAGCAGTGCCGGTCCGGAGTGTGCGAGCGTGACCCGGGCGGTCGGCCGGGCCAGCCGGATCTCGGCGCTGAGTTCGATGCCACCCGGACCACCGCCGATGACCAGGACATGCTCGGCGGCGGCGATCTTCTCCTGGTGCGCGGTGAACGTCTTGGCCGCCTCGTCGATGGTCGTGCCGAGGAACCGCGCGGGATCGGGATAGTCGACGCCGGTGGCGACCACCACCACGTCGTACGGCAGCCGTTCACCGGTGGCCAGCTTCACCTGCCGTTCGTTGGTGTCGATGCCGACCGCCTTGCCCACGACCACACGGCCGTTGCGCAGCAGCCGGTCGTAGGGGATGAACGGCTTCGTCGTCCATTCCTCGTCGACGCCCGCGCGGAGCGCCGCGATGCGGTGGAAGAAGACCTCCTTGCGGTCCACGAGGGTGACCCGTGCGAACCCGTCCAATCGCCTCGCCAGACGGATGCCCCCGTATCCGCCGCCGATCACGATCACTTCGCCGTCAAGCACGACATTTCTCCTGTGCAGGGTGGGGGGAGAGATGTCGAGCCTATCGCTTGAAACTTAAAGCTACGAGAGGGCCCTGTGCTTGTTGTGTGAAGCGACACCACAAACCAGGATGCCTAGGCTGGTCGTGTGACCGACAACGACCGGCCCCTCGCCGTTTTCGACCTGGACAACACCCTCGCCGACACCGCGCACCGCCAGCGGTACCTGGAGCGCGAGCCCCGTGACTGGGACGCCTTCTTCGCCGCCGCGCCCGAGGACCCGCCGCTGGTCGAGGGCATCGCGATGGCCGTGGCAAGCGCCGAGGAGTGCGAGGTCATGTATCTCACCGGGCGCCCGGAACGATGCCGTCGCGACACAGAGGACTGGCTGGCTCGATACGGCCTGCCGCTCGGCCGCATCTGGATGCGCCGAGACGCCGGGCGGGCGGGTGGGGGAAGAGGTGACCGCAGACCCGCCCGCCGCACCAAACTGGAGATCCTGCGCCGGCTCTCCCGCACCCGCGAGATCCGCGTCCTCGTGGACGACGACGAACTGGTCTGCGACGACGCGGAGCAGGCGGGCTTCACGGTCGTACGGGCACGCTGGGCCGCGCAGTCGACCGCGCTCACGGAAGCTCAGGAGCGGGAGGGCCGAACCTGACGGCTCAATCACCGTCCTCCAGCCGGAACCCGACCTTCAGCCCCACCTGATAGTGCGCGATCCGCCCGTCCTCGATATGCCCCCGCACCTGCGTCACCTCGAACCAGTCCAGATTGCGCAGGGTCTGCCCGGCCCGCTCGATGCCATTGCGGATGGCGTGATCGACACTCTCGCCCGAACTCCCGACGATCTCGGTGACCCGGTAGACGTGGTTGGACATACCAGAACTCCTTCACCACAAGGTGGCTGATACGCCACACACCCCTCCACGGTGCCTCAGAAGGCGCACCTGCGCGAGGCGGGCGGAAAGGGCCGGGGCCGGTGGAGGGAAAGGCCGGGGCGCAGCCCTCGGCCTTTCCGCCCAGGGGCGCGGGGCTGTGTCGATTTGCGGCTCCGCCACGTGGGCGCGATCAACCCCCACGAACCCGCACTCTCCACACAACGGACGGACCCGAGCTGAGATGCGGGGGGTCAAAGGGGCGCAGCCCCTGGGGACGGGAATGGGTAGGGGCGGCGGGGGCGAGGAAACCCCACCGTCACGCCACACTCAACGACAACGCGAACCGCCCTTCCCCATCCGTCCACCACCGCACCAACTCCAGCCCGGCGGCAGCCAGTTCCCCCCGCACCCCTTCCTTCCGGAACTTCGCCGAAACCTCCGTCCGCAACTCCTCCCCCTCCTCGAAATCCACAGCCAGGTCAAGCGCAGGCACCTTCACGGTCTGCCCCACCCGCGCCCGCAACCGCATCTCGATCCACTCCCGCTCGACATCCCACAGAGCGACATGATCGAACCCGTCGGGATCGAAATCGGCCCCCAACTCCCGGTTGACGACAGTCAGCACGTTCTTGTTGAACGCCGCCGTCACCCCCGAGGAGTCGTCATACGCGGCCACCAACACCCCCGCGTCCTTGACCAGATCGGTCCCGAGCAACAACGCGTCCCCCGGCACCAACAGCGCCCGCACGGCCGCCAGGAACACCGCCCGCTCACCAGGCACCAGATTCCCGATCGTGCCACCGAGGAACGCCACCAACCGTGGCCCCGGAGTCTCCGGCAACTCGATCGACGCGGTGAAGTCGGCGATCAGAGCATGGACGTTCAGCCCCGGCCGCGAGGCCACCAACGCCTCCCCGGCCAGCCGCAAAGCGCTCTCGCTCACATCGACGGGCACATAGGTGTCCAGCCCCGGCATCGCGTCCAGCAGATGCCGGGTCTTGTCGGACGACCCCGAGCCCAACTCGACCAGGGTGCGCGCACCGCTGGCGGTGGCGATCTCGCCCGCCCGGTGGAGCAGGATCTCCCGCTCGGCCCGCGTCGGGTAGTACTCCGGCAACTCGGTGATCCGCTCGAAGAGTTCGCTGCCATGGGCGTCGTAGAACCATTTCGGCGGCAGCGACTTGGGCGTACGGGTCAGGCCCGACAGCACATCGGCGCGCAGGGCGGCGTCCGTGGCGTCCTCGGGCAGGGTGCGGGTGACACGGAACGGGCTCACGCGGGTGCCTCCAACTCCTTGAGCGGGGTGAGCAGGACCTCCGTACGGCCGGCCGTCAGCAGGGTGCGGTCCGGCACCTCGACCCAGCGCGGGTCGTCGTCGTACGGCTCGGAGGCCACGACCGTGCCCCGCACCCTGCCCTGGTCCCGGCCGGGCTCGGGGAGATACCACAGGGTGTCGCCCCAGGCGGTCGCGGTGATCGTGTCACCGTTGGTGAGCAGCAGATTGAGCCGGGAGCCGGGGGCCGTCCGGGCGACGTCCAGGACGGTGTCGGCGAGCGCCTGCCCCTCCTCGTCACCGGCCCGCAGCCGGTTCAGCACCAGCGCCCACACCAGCGCCGAGTCATTGCGGGCCTCCATCGACAGCAGCTCCGCGGCGGGCAGACCGTCGGCGAGGTGGCCCAGCGACGCGGGCCACCCGGTGACCGCCCCGTTGTGGCTGAACAGCCAGGTCCCGGCCGCGTAGGGCGCTGCCGCCGCCTCGTTGTCCGCGCCGGGCACGGTGGCGTCCCGTACGGCGGCGAGCAGCGCCCCCGTACGGACGACGCGGGCGAGATCCGCGAACGACAGATCGCCCCAGATGGGCCCCGACCGCCGATAACGTCCCGGCACCGGATCGCCCTCGGCATACCAGCCGACCCCGAAACCATCGGCGTTGACCGTCCCGTACCGTTGCCGCCGGGGTGCCCACGACTGCCGGAACAGACTGTGCGGAGGATCGACGAGGACCGCCCCGAGCGGCAACCGCTCGCCCACATAGGCGAGATGACGGCACATCAGACGGCCTCCGGGGTGGAGGCGTCACGCGCTGTGCGGAACCCGGAGAAGATCTGCCGCCGGATCGGATGGTCCCAGTTGCGGAACGTCCCCCGGCACGCCACCGGGTCCACGGCGAACGAACCACCGCGCAGCACCTTGTACCCGGGGCCGAAGAACACCTCCGAGTACTCCTTGTACGGGAACGCCGTGAACCCCGGATAGGGGAGGAAGTCGCTCGCCGTCCACTCCCACACATCCCCGATCAACTGCCGTACGCCCAGCGGTGATTCACCCGCCGGGTAGCCGCCGACGGTCGCCGGGCGCAGATGCCGCTGACCCAGGTTGGCGTGCTCGGGCGCCGGGTCGGCGTCGCCCCACGGGTAGCGGGTCGTACGGCCCGTCACCGGATCGTGGCGGGCGGCCTTCTCCCACTCGGCCTCCGTGGGCAGCCGCCGCCCGGCCCAGCGGGCGTACGCGTCGGCCTCGTACCAGCACACATGCAGCACCGGCTCGTCACCGGGGACGACCTCGGTGACCCCGAAGTGCCGTCGCAGCCACTGCCTGCCGTCGCGCCGCCAGAACAGCGGGGCGCGGATGCCGTGCGCCTTGATGTGGTCCCAGCCCTCGGCCGTCCACCAGCGCTCGTCGTCGTAGCCGCCGTCCTCGATGAACGCCTGGTAGGCGGCGTTCGTTACCGGCGTGGTGTCGATGTGGAAGGCCGGCACGAACCGGCGGTGCGCGGGCCGCTCGTTGTCCAGCGCCCAGGGTTCGGTGGAGGTGCCCATCATGAACTCCCCGCCGGGTACGAGGACTTCGGCGGGGCCAGTGAACAGTGGGGCGGGATCGGGATCGGGCGCCGTCAGGACGTTCGGGCCCTTGCGGAGCTGATGGGTGATCAGCATCGTCTCGTCGTGCTGCTGTTCATGCTGGGCGATCATGCCGAAGGCGAAGCCCGCCTCGGTGAGCCGGGTGCCGTGGAAGTCGGCGCCCTCCAGCACGTCCAGCGCCCGGCCGCGCACCTCGGCGAGATACCGCCGGGCCTCCTCCGGCGGCAGCAGCGGCAGGGAGGGCCGCACGGCGCGCGGATGCTCGAACGCGTCGTACAGCCCGTCGATCTCGGGCCGTATCGCCTCCCGCCCCGCGACATTGCGCAGCAGCCACAGCTCCTCCTGGTTGCCGATGTGGGCGAGGTCCCACACCAGCGGCGACATCAACGGAGAATGCTGGGCGGTGAGATCGGGTTCGTCGACGACGGTCGTCAGGAGCGCGGTGCGGGCGCGTGCGGTGGTCAGCGCGTCGAGCGCGCGCTCCCGGAGTATGTCGGGGTCGGTGTCATTGGTCGATTCGGCGTTCTCGGCTCCGGTCATGCCGGGATGTCCTTCCCGTGGAACAGGTCGAGCAGATCGTCGGCGGGGCAACGGCCCCGGGCCACATAACGGTCGATGAACTCGGCGACGGCGCCCCGCACCCGCTCGCTCGCGCCCAGCCGGGGCAGCGCCTCGGCCGCGGCGGCGAAGCACACGGCCGCCGCCTCCCGCAGCTCGGGGTCGGCAAGGCCCGCGCGGGCGGCGGCGATCCACAGCGGATCACGCGGCGGCAGCAGCGAACCCGACCGCTCGGCAAGGGGTTTGACGGTCCGATAGGCGGTCTCGGCGGCCTCGGCGTCCTCGAACAACGCCGTCGTCACCGCGAGCGGCACCAGCCATCCGTCCTCGCCCGGCTGCGCGTCGATCATCCGCAACTCGATGTGCCCACGCGGCCGTACCGGCGGGAACAGAGTCGTCAGGTGGTACTCCAGATCCTCACGGCTCGGCGGCACATCGGTCCGCGTCCACTCCCGGAACGTCATCCCGCCGGGCACACCCCACGGCCCCTCCTCGGAGCGGATGCACATCACCGGAGCGTCCAGCACCAGCCGCGCCCACGCCCCGCGCGGATCACCGTCCAGCCGGGGCGCGGTCGTACGGCCCGGGTCCATCGCCGCCCACAGCGCCTGCCGGGTCGAACGCCAGCCGGTGACCCGGCCGCGCGCCAGCGGGGAGTGCGCGAACGCCGCCATCAGCACCGCGCCGAGCTGATGCGCCATCCACCAGCGCCGCTCATGGCCGAGGGGCCCCGGCTCCTCGTACCCGGCGTCCAGACACACCTGGACGGAGGCCGACGAGCACATCATGGAACGGCCCTCGGGCCCGAAGCGGTCGAGGTAGACCTCCATCGCGTCGTACCGGGGCTCACGCAGATAGCGGGTCGGGGGGTTCCAGGGTTCATGGCCGAAGCCGCTGATGCCGAGGCCCGCCTCGCGCAGTGTCGCGCGTACGGCGTCCAGGTCGGCCGAGACGGACTCCTCACACTCGGTCAGGGAGGCGGCCGGAGCCGAGCTGAGCTCCAGCTGGCCGCCCGGCTCGACGGTCAACGCCGAGGCCAGGGGGAGGGTCCGCAGTGCGGCGTAGGCCGCCGCGAGTCGTGCGGGTGGTGCCGGGAGCCGCGGTTCCCGCAGCTCGTGGACGTGCCATTCCAGTTCGACACCGAGGACGCGGGGTGGGCCGGTCTTGAAGCAGATGCCCCGCACCAGGGCCTCCACCTCCGCCTCGGTGACCGTGGAGCGCCGCTCCGTACAGTCACTCAGCGCATCTGACATATCGGGAACCTCCTGAGATGCCACCGTGTCGCCGATCCGTATCGGGTGGGTCCGGATCGGCGGTGCTCGTCCCACCCAAGACCCTCATTCGGCTCCGCACAAGGGTGCAGATCGCCGCAATACGGTTCGTCGATCTCTGTTTCCCGGCTCTTCAGGCACCTCTTCCCGGACCCCTGCGGGCCCGTTCACAGCGGAAACTCCATTGCGGTCTCTCCTCAGCATCACCCACGATGCCCATATGAGCACGACGGGGGAGCGCGCGCCTGTCGCGCTCGTGGCACCCACGGGGGTGGAGACGCCATGAGCGCACGACTGCGCGGAATCGCACGGGAGACGGAAGAAATCGTGGCGGCGGGCGGCTATCGGGCCGCCGGCGGCCGCGAGATATCGATAGCGGCGGAAGTGAAGGCGGCGAGGGCCGGTACGCGTCTGTACGGCCCTGAACCGCTGGAGATCCCGCAGGCCACCCCGGTCGCCCCGATGGGGACGCGGATCGAGGTGACGGGCGAGAGCAGCCTGGAAGCCGCCCATCGCCTGACGGCCGCCGCCGATTCCCCCGTCGCCGTCCTCAACTTCGCCTCGGCCCGCAACCCCGGCGGCGGCTTCCTGAACGGCGCCCAGGCCCAGGAGGAGGCCCTCTGCCGGGCCTCCGCCCTGTACACCTGCGTCCGCGAAGCCCGCGCGTACTACGACCACCACCGCACCCACCGCGACGCGTTCTACACCGACCGTGTCATCCACTCACCCGGCGTCCCGGTCTTCCGCGACGACCGGGGCGACCTCCTGCCCGAGCCGTACACGGTCGGCTTCCTGACCTCCCCGGCCCCGAACGCGTCGGTGATCCTCCGTACGACCCCGGAGCGCGCCCCCGAACTACCGCGAGCCCTGTCGGTACGCGCCGAACGCGTACTGGAGGTCGCGGTCACCCACGGCTACCGCCGGCTGGTGCTCGGCGCCTGGGGCTGCGGGGTGTTCGGCAACGACCCGGCGCGGGTGGCGGGCGCGTTCCGAGCCCTGCTGCTCGGCGGCCGCTTCGAGGCCCACTTCGAGCACGTCGTCTTCGCCGTACTGGACCGCACGAGGGGAGCGGTGGTGCGGACCGCCTTCGAACGAGTGCTGGAGGCCTGAGACCTACCGCCAGCCGTAGCGCTCCCGCAGCCGATGAACCACGGAGTTGAACCGCATCCGGTCCAGCGCACAGGCCTCCCGCCGCATGCCCTGCTCATGCAGCCGCAGCACCCGATCCACATCGACCCAGGAATCCCGCCCGGACCGATCCCAGGGCCCACTCCCGATCGGCACCCACTCCCGGTCCCCGTCGTGCCGCTTGCTGGACAACTGCACGGCGAGCAGAGTCCCCCGGGCCTCCCGAGCGACGACGAGCACGGGCCGATCCTTCCCGCGCCCGTCGTTCTCCTCGAAGGGCACCCAGGTCCACACGATCTCACCGGGGTCCGGGTCCCCGTCGTGGGCGGGCGAGTACTCGGTACGGACCCGGCCGACATCACGGGGGTCGGCTTCGGCGGTGGCGAAGGGCCCGTAGCGCCCGGGTACGTCAAGTTCTGAGCGTTCAGCAGAGGAAGTCACGGCGGCCACGGTAACTGTCATGGCAAGGAGCGCCCCAACCGCGCCCCGTTTTTTAGGGGCGCGGGGAACTGCGCGATCAACCACATACAACCCGCGGCCGTTCACTTACAGTCGGAGCTACGGCGGTCACGACTCCTTGTCCACCGGCACCTTCTCAACTGGCACCCCATTGACGGAGGCCGGGCCAGGCGCAGCCGAGTTGTTCATCGAGGCCAGCAACTGCCGAGCCAGACCCAACCCGGTCCCACCCATGGTCAGCGCCTTGGCGAACATGTCCCCCATCCCATCGGCCCCGTTGAGCAACACCATGTTGTCGACGTTCCCGAACGCACTGGCCCCGGCCTCCACGATCTCCGGCCACCGCTCGGCAAGCTGCTGAGCGATCACGGCCTCCTGGTTCTCAGCCAGCGCAGCGCTCCGCGCCGCGATGCCCTCGGCCTCCGCGAGCCCCTTCGCCCGTACGGCCTCGGCGGTGGCGAGCCCCTTGGCCTGGCGGGCGGCGGCCTCGGCATCCCCGGTGGCGCGGGTGGCGTTCGCCTCGGCGGCGGCCGCGAGTTCGGTCTCCTGGGCCTTGGCCTGGGCGGCGGAGATACGGGCGTCGCGCTCGGCCTCGGCGAGAGTCCGTTTCTCGTAGGCCTTGGCGTCGGCCGGCTTGCGGACATCGGCCTGGAGCTGCTGCTCACGCCGTGACGCCTCCAGCTCGGCGACCCGGGTCTCCTGGACGACGACCTCCTGCCGGGCCGCGGCTTCGGCGAGGGGCCCCGCCTGCATGGCCTTGGCGGAGGCCTTGTCCCGTTCCGCCTGGTAGCCGGCCTGGAGGATCTCGCTGTCCCGGGTGGCCTCCGCCATCCGGGCCGCGGCCTGCTGCTCGGCCTCGGTGGCGAGCCGGTTGGCCTCGGCCTGCGCGATGCGCGCGTCCCGCTGGACGGCGGCGGCGTGCGGCATGGCGAGGTTCTTGATGTAACCGGTCGGGTCCTCGATCTCGTGGATCTGCAGCGAGTCGACGATCAGTCCGAGCTTCTCCATCTCCGTACCGCAGGCCGCGCGGGTCTGCCCGGTGAGCTTCTCCCGGTCGCGGATCATGTCCTCGACCGTCAACCCGCCCACGATGGACCGCAGATGACCGGCGAACACGTTGTGCACCCGCTCCGAGACCCGTTTCTGCTGGTCGAGGAAGCGGCGGGCGGCGTTGGCGATGGACACGAAGTCGTCGCCGACCTTGAAGATGACGACACCGCGGATCTTCAGCGGGATGCCCTGATGGGTCACGCATTCCACGGCCAGCTCGGTCTGGTTGAGGTCGAGCGACAGCTTGCGCACCGCCTGCATCCCGGGCAGCACGAGCGTGCCGCGCCCGGTGACGATACGGAAGCCCATCCCTTCCTCCAGGCCCTCCATCTTGTGCTTGGAGCCGGAGATGATGAGTGCTTCATTCGGTTCGGCGACCCGCCACATCAGTTTGAACAGGCCGACCAGTACCAGGACGGCTCCGACGGCCGCCCCCGCGATCATGCCGACGAACATCGGCAAACCCCCTTGGCCAGGTGCCCTTTCGGCACCGAACGTCGGGAGTGTCCCGCGTCACACAACGGTGGTACAGGTGCGGGGGACCGCTGTAGCAGTCCTGATGCGAACCGGTACAGGACCGTCATACGACGGACCGTCAACTGTCGTACGCCGCCGAGACATAGACCGTGCGCGGCGGCAGATACTCCATCACCATCACGAGCGTCCCGGGCTCGATCCGGTCCTTCGCGGTGGCGGGGTAGGCCAGGAAGTGCTCGGCGCCACCGCGTACCCGGATGATCACCTCGCCGACGAGCCCGGGACCGACCGCACCGGTCACCCGTCCCATCAGCCCGACCATCGACGCTTCGTCCATGGTCACAGCGTACGGGGCGGGGAGGGCGGACCGAACAGGTCCCGGGGAGCGGATTGAACTGGTCACGCGGGATGATCCGGAAAGCTGTTCACCGCCCGGTCGTCCGAACCGGCTTACACGGCAGGCGAGTTCGCGGTGGCCCACTCCGGTGGCTGGGGCGGCCACCGTTCGTGCCAGCGCTGGTCCGCCTCCAACTGGGCGGCCAGGGACAGCAGAAGAGGCTCGCTGTTCGCCGGTCCGAGCAACTGGGCGCCCACGGGCAGATCCTCGCCGACGAAGCCGGCGGGTACGTTCACCCCGGGCCAGCCGAGCACGTTCCACGGCCAGGCGTAGGGGCAGGCGGCGATGATCGCCCGGTCGGTGCCGAGTTGGCCGAGGTCGAGCATGGAACCGATGCGCGGCGGGGGAGTGGCGGTGGTCGGGGCGAGCAGCACGTCGTAGCCGGACGAGGTGAAGAGCGCGCCGATACGCCGGTGCAGGGTGGCCTCTGCGCGGCGGGCCAGCCGCAGGGGCGCCCCGCCGAGCAGCCGGCCGAGGCGGGCGGCATCGCGCGTACGCGGGTCGAGGAGGTCCGGTCGGGTGAGCTCGCCGACCCGTTCGGCGATACCGGCGGTGGCGCGCGGGAGGAACGCCAGCCCGATCTGCCCGTAACGCGGCTCCGCCTCCTCCACCACGTGCCCGAGCGCGGCGAGCCGTTCCGCGACCGTGCGGACCCGTTCCCGTACGCGGGGGTCGAGTCGTGCGGGCAGCGCGGTGAACGGGGGCTTCAGGGAGAGCGCGATCCGCAGCCGGCCGGGGTCGCGCCGCACGGCTTCGGAGGCGTCGATGGTGTCGGGGCGGTGCAGATCGCCCTCGTGGTTGCCGCAGGCGGCGTCCAGCAGGAGGGCCGCGTCGGCGACCGTGCGGGCGAGGGTGCCGTTGACGGTGATTCCGTGGAAGGACTCCGGGCGCGGCCAGGTGGAGATCCGGCCACGCTGGGGTTTGATGCCGACGAGATGGGTCCAGGAGGCGGGGATGCGTACGGACCCGGCGCCGTCCGAGCCCAGCGCGGCGGGGACGAGCCCGGCCGCGACGGCCGCCGCCGAGCCACCGGAGGAGCCGCCGGGGGTGTGGTCGTGATGCCAGGGATTGCGGGTGGCGCCGAAGGCGGGCCCCTCGGTGAACGGCCACTGGCCCAACTCGCAGGTGTTGGTCTTGCCGACGACGACGGCCCCGGCCGCCCGCAGCCGCCGTACGGCTTCGCCGTCCTCGGCGAGGGGCGGGAATTCACCCCGGCAGCCGAACGCGGTGGGCTCGCCGGCCACGTCCATGTCGTCCTTCACGGCGACGGGGACCCCGAGCAACGGCCGCCGTCCGCCCGTCGCCAACTCCTTGTCCGCCGCGTCCGCCTCCGCGAGCGCGGCCTCCGCGCGTACCCGCCGAAACGCGTTGACCGTCCCCTGAGCTTCCTTGATCCGCGCGAGCGCCTGCTCCACGAGCGTCCGGGACGTCACCTCCCCGGCCGCCAACGCACGAGCACACTCCACCAGACCCGGCGCACGGTCGGCCGCCATACGGAACACCTCCGAAGAGCAGATGGGCTACCGAACGGTAACGTCTGTTCGGACGCCACGCCACGGCGAGGGGAAAACCTCCCGCCGCGGACGGCGTCTCACCGATGTTCGCCTACGTCCGTGCCAAGTGCCGCATGGTCAGGGCCAGATGGAGGCGGAGGCGGCCCTGAGGGGTGCGCAGGGGCCAGCCGAGGAGTGCCTCCGCGTGGGTGAGCCGGTCCTGGAGCGTGGAGTGGTGCACATTGATCCCGGTGGCCGCGGCCCGAAGGCTGGACGTGGTCGCGATGGCGTGGAGAGTGGCGAGCATCCAGGGGGCGTCCGCGGCGGCCCTCTCCAAGTGCCGTACATCCGGAGGGGGTTCGGCCCCCGGGATGATCGACTCGGCGAGCAGCGCCAGCCCGCCCAGATCATCGGCGTGGACGATCCGCTCGCCCGGATCTTGCGCGGTGCCCTCGGCGGTGAACCGCAACGCCGTCCGCGCCGCCGCCCAGGAACCGGGCAGCCCCAGCACGGCCACGGCGGGCCCGACCCCCACCCGCCCGGCGGGCAGCCCGACCGCGCCCGCGCCGCCGTCCTGCCGTACGACCAGGACGCGGGGCCGGCCGGAGAGGGGAGCGACGGCTCGGGCCCGGGTGGTGGACGCATCGGGGTCGAGGCCGAGGCGGCGGGCCGCGTGCAGCCGGGCGCTCTCGGTGGCGGTGGGGTCGAGCACGGTCTCCACGAGCGCCGGGTCGTCGGCGGGGGAGAGGGGCGCACGACCACGGGTCCGGTCCAGCACGACACGCAGGGCGCCGGTGGCCCGCTCCAGTATCACCGCGTCCACGACGCCGGGTTCGGCGGCTCCGGGGCGCTCCAGCCAGAACGCAGGGGCACCGCCGGGGACCAGGGGTGCCGACGGCCACCCCGGATCGGGCGCCGCGTCGCTGTCCCGGCGCTCCCCGTCCGTCTCGACCCGCACCCGCACCCGCCGCTCCGCGTCGACGAGCCGCGCCGGACAGCCCGCGAGCACGGCCGCGCCGCGCACCAGCGCCTCGATCCCGGCCCGTGACTCGGCCAGCGCGTCGAAGTAGGCGATGACCCGGACAGCGGCCCCCGCGTCCGGGTCCAACGCGGTCAAACGCCCGGCCAGCTCTTTCATACGGTCCATGGTGCGGCATGTTTTTTGGGCGGGCGCCTGAGAGCACCCCGGCGTCCCGTACCTCGACGTCCGTGACGCGCGGGCGTCGGCCGCAGGCGGTGAGCACCTCACGGAAGCCTTCGACGTCGGGCAGTTCGGGCATGGGCGATGTCGCCTCCCTCCCTCACGCGGCCCGTACGGTCGACGGGGCCGCCGTACCGCTGTCGTACCGATGCCGCGCCGCTGACGTACCGCTTCCTACCGCTGACCGAGTACCCGCGCCCCTCCGCATCAATGGCGTTCCGCCCGTCGGGGGCTTCATCCTGGAAAAGGGGCGGACGACGGAGAGGGCGGTATGGACTGGCGCAGGTTCGCCGAGGAGATGGCGACGTTGGCGCGCGATCTTCTGGCGCAGGACTCGGTGGACGCCACGCTGCGGCGGATCACGCGCGCGGCCACCCAGTTGGTCGAGGGCTGTGACGCGTCCGGCATCCTGACCCTGCGCGACGGCCGGGTCGACACGCTGGCGGCCACCGAGGACCTCGTCAACGAACTCGACCGTCTCCAGGAGCACCTCGGTCAGGGCCCGTGCTACGACGCGGCCCGCAGCTCGGTGGGTGAGCGGGTCTTCCGTATCCCGGACTTCACCGAGGAGGAGCCCCGCTGGCCGGAGTATGTGCCCCAGGCCCGTAAGCGGGGGCTGGGCAGCATGATGGGCTTCCTGCTGTACACCGAGGACGAGGATCTCGGCGCGCTGAACCTGTACTCCCGCCGCCCGGGCGCCTTCACGCCCGCCAGCGAGACGGCGGGCTGGCTGCTGGCCTCGCACGCGGCGGTCGCCTTCTCCAGCGCCCGCACCCACGCCCAGCTGGAGCAGGCGGTCTCCACCCGTCATGTGATCGGCGAGGCCATGGGCATCCTCATGGGCGGCCACCACCTCACCGAGGAACAGGCCTTCGACGTACTGCGCCGCTACTCGCAGGAGAACAACGTCAAGCTGCGCGAGGTGGCCCGTCTCGTCTGCGAACAGGGCCACCTGACCTGATGCCTGTGGGGGGGGGCGACGGCCCCCTGCCGCCGCGTCGCCCGGACACGGCGGCTCCCCTGGCACCACTGCCGAACCAGGGGGGCCTGAGCCGGGCCGACCCCCAGGGGTTCGCCGTCGGCCCGCCCTACAGGCCAGGTTTCCCGTCCTCGGCGGCACACACCCGCCCGCGCCACATTGCCGGGGCCTCGCGGTCCTCAGCCCCGTGGTTCGGGGAGCGCGGCCTCACCCCGCACCGTGTCGACGAGGGCCGTCGGGTCCCGGGGCAGGTCGTCGCCGCGCCAGGCGACATGGCCGTCGGGGCGGACCAGGACGAAGGAGCGCTCGTACAGCTTGGCTATCTCCGTGTCGTGGCCCTGGTGCACGGTCAGCGGTACGCCCCGTTCGGCGAACGCGTGCTCGAACGCGGGGAGGCCGTCGTGGCCGGTGAAGCGGAGGAGGACGAAGCCGTGGCCGAAGAGGTCGAGGGTGGAGGTGGTGGGGCGGCCGGGCCCCAGGTCCCACCAGGCGTGCGCGGCGCGGTGGCCCGGCTCGCTGCCGGGCCGCCAGTCGGGGTCCGGCCGGCCGTGGCGGATCGGTAGGTCCCGGTCGTCGATGATCGCCGGGGAGCGGTAGCGCAGCCCGAAGTGGATCTGCGGGGCGTCGAACTCCCGCCGGGCGCCGCTGTTCTCCAGCCGCTTCGCCATCGCGGCGCGGGCCCGCTCGCCCTCGGGGCCGTCGAGCTGGATCTCGGGCGGGACCTCCCGGTTCATGGTGCGCCGCAGATTGTCGTGGGCCTCGTTCAGGCTCTCCTCGGCGATCGGCCGGCGCTCGGTGTCATAGGTGTCGAGGAGGTGCCGTCCGGCCCAGCCGTCGAGCGTGGCGGCGAGTTTCCAGCCGAGGTCGGCGGCGTCGCCGATCCCGGTGTTGAGTCCGAAGCCGCCGGACGGCGACAGGGTGTGCGCGGCGTCGCCGGCGAGGAAGACGCGTCCGGCCCGGTAGCGGTCGGCGACCCGGTGGGTGAGGTGCCATTCGCTGTCGCCGAGCAGTTCCACCGGGGTGTCCAGGGCCAGGGCGTCCTTGATCAGGGCCAGGGCGTCGGGTCGGGCGCCGGAGTCGTCGGCGCCGGAGTCGTCGGCGCCGACGACCAGGTTGTACAGGTCGCTGCCGTTCAGCGAGCGCAGGGGAAAGCGCAGCGTGGACGACCGCATCAGGAAGTGGACCAGGGCGGCCCGGTCGCCGAGGCGTTCCTTCAGTCCGGGGGCGCGGAAGAGGACGTTGCGGAAGACCTGCGTACGGTGGCGGGCCGGAGCCTCGATGCCGCAGGCCCGGCGGATGGGCGAGGAGGCACCGTCGCAGGCGACCAGGTAACGGGCGCGGACGGTTCCGGTGGTGCCGGTGGCGTGGTCGGTGACGGTGGCGTCCACGTGGTCGTCGGTCTGCCGCACGCTGTCGACGGTGGTGCGCAGCCGCAGCGGGCCGTCGGGGTGGGCGCCCACGGCGCGGATCAGTACCGGGTTGAGCCAGTGGGCGGGGCAGATCTGGTCGGGTTCGGGGGTGTGGGCGAAGGCGGGGCGGTTCGCGGCCGTGCCCCGGTGGTAGCGGTGGATCTCGTGGCCGCCGACCTTGGTGACCCAGGCGATGTCCAGGGGGTGGTCGGCGGGCCAGCCGGCGTTCCGGATGGCGTCGGCGACGCCCCAGCGGCGGAACAGTTCCATCGAACGCGGGCCGATGGTACTGACCTTGGGGTGGCGGACCTCTCCGTCACCGGCGTCGGCGATCACGCAGTCGACGCCCCGGTAGGTCAGGTCCAGCGCCAGCGCCATCCCGACCGGGCCGCCGCCCACGATCAGCACATCGGTCCGCGCGTCAGCCCGCTCATCGGTCCGCTCACCGGAATGCGTCATCTCGTTCTTGCCTCTCCTCGTGGGTCCGTGCTCGGGATGCGTGGGCTCGCGGCCCGTGGGGCGGCGAGTGGGCTCGCGGCCCGTGGGGGGCGGGTGCCGGGAGGGCACTCGGCGGTGCCCTCCCGGCGTCTCAGCGCGTCAGGGTCAGGGGCGTTCGGCGGTGACCAGCAGGCAGCCGAAGTCGTCGACGCCCGCCAGGTCGGAGGGCTTGAAGGCGTCGTCGCCGAAGTCGAAGTTGCCCTCGTCCATGGCCACGGGCCGCTCCTCCACGGCCGCGAGCTTGCCGATCTCGTCGGCGAGGCGCAGCGTGGTCTGCTCGGTGACGTCGAGGATCTCGCGCAGGCGCAGACCGGAGCGGTGCAGCAGGGCGACGTAGTCGTCGATGTCCGCCGTGGTCGACATCAGGTCGCGGCAGAACTTGTCGATGCCGGGGTGCCGTACCGCCTTGCGCGGGTGGCGTTCGAAGATGTCGGTGAGGACGATCCGGCCGCCGGGGCGCAGTACCCGGCACACCTCGGTGAACACCTGCTGCCGGTCGGGCATGTGGCAGATCGACTCCAGGGCCATCACGGCGTCGAACGAGGCGTCGGCGAAGGGCAGTTTCATCGCGTCGCCGTGCTGGAAGACGGCACGGCCCGCGACCCCGGCCTCGGCGGCCAGCCGGTTGGCGGTCCTGATCTGCTCCTCGCTGATGCTGATACCGGTGACCCGCGCCCCGGTGTGCGTCACGACCCGGAGGCCGGGCCCGCCCACGCCGCAGCCGAGGTCGAGGACGTGGGAGCCGGCGTCCGCCTTCATGCGCGCGATGAACACATCGGTGAGCCGGTCCATCGCCTCCTCGATGGTGGCCTCGGAGTCCGGGGTGTCCCAGTAGCCGATATGCACATTGGGGTTGAACGTGCCGTCGTTCATCGCGCTCAGCGTCAGCCGGTCGTACAGCTCACCGACGGCTTCCGGCACGGGCAGGGTCTGGGTGGAGTCGGTCATGGGAACGGCCTTTCGGATCGGTCGACAGGTGAACAAGGAAGTGGTCAAGGGGTGTTGGGGCCCCCGCCATGGGCCCGGCCGGTGCCGGCCCACGCCATGGGCCTCGCAGGTGCCGGCCTACGCCCCGGGCCTCGTCGTCGGGACGAGTCCGCGCTCGATCTCCTGGCAGCGGGCGAAGTCCGGCAGCAGGCCCTGCTCCCGCGCCTCGGCGAGGGTGACGGCCGCGCGGTCGCGCTCGGAGAGGATCGGGTCGATGTCCGTGGGGATCGGCAGCCCGAGGACCTGATCGAGGACGGACAGGGAGAGTTCGTGCTCGGCGACATAGCTCTCGGAGAGCATGTACGACATGACGGTGTCGTCCTCCAGCGCCACGAACGCATGGCCGACCCCGACGGGGATATAGCTGGCCCGATGCTCCCGCTGGTCCATCAGCACCGCGTCCCAGCGGCCGAAGGTGGGCGAGCCGACCCTGATGTCGACGACGATGTCCAGGGCCCGGCCCCGGGCGCAGTGGACGTACTTGGCGGTGCCGGGCGGTGTCACCGTGTAGTGGACACCGCGTACGACACCGCGCCGGGACACGCTGTGGTTGGTCTGCGCGACGGGGAAGAGCGGGGCGCCGTGGGCCTCGGTGAACGCGGCCTCCTGGTACGGCGAGACGAACCTGCCCCTGTCGTCGGGGAAGACGCGCGGGGTGAACTCGATGGCTCCCTCGACGGTGAGCGGGCGTGCTTTCACTTCTGCTCCAGTGACTCGGTGAACGACTCGGTGGGAGAGCGGAGTTGACGGGGCGTCACAGCGTGGCGAGCACCTCGCGTACGGCGTGGATGACCTTGTCCTGGAGGTCGGGAGCGAGCGAGGGGTACATCGGCAGCGAGAAGATCTCGCCGGCCAGCGCCTCGGTGACCGGGAGCGAGCCCTTGGCGTAGCCGAGGTGGGCGAAGCCCGTCATGGTGTGGACCGGCCACGGATAGCTGATGTTGAGGTGGATGTCGTAGGCCTTGAGGCGCTCGATGATGGTGTCGCGGCGGGGGTGGCGGACGACGTACACGTAGTACACGTGCTCGTTGCCGGGGACGGTGCGCGGCAAGACGAGGCCGGTGTCGGCGAGGCCGTCGGCGTAGCGCCGGGCGACGGCGCGGCGGCCCGCGATGTAGGTGTCGAGGCGCCCCAGTTTGCGGCGGAGGATCTCGGCGTGGAGTTCGTCGAGACGGCTGTTGTGGGCGGGGGTCTCAAGGGTGTGGTAGCGGTCGTCCATGCCGTAGTAGCGCAGGCGCCGCAGGCGTTCGGCGACGGAGGCGTCGCGGGTGAGGGTGGCGCCGCCGTCGCCGTAGGCGCCGAGGACCTTGGTCGGGTAGAAGGAGAAAGCGGCCACGTCACCGGTGGTGCCGGCCATGGTGTCGCCCTGGCGGGCGCCGTGGGCCTGGGCGCAGTCCTCCAGGACGGCCAGCCCGTGCCGGTCGGCGATCGCCTTCAGCGGGGCCATGTCGACGCACTGGCCGTACAGATGGACCGGGAGGAGGCAGCGGGTGCGTTCGGTGAGCGCCGCCTCGATCCGGTCGGTGTCCATGAGGAAGTCGTCCTCGCGGACGTCGACGAAGACGGGGGTGGCGCCGGTGGAGTCGATGGCGACGACGGTGGGGGCGGCGGTGTTGGAGACCGTGATCACCTCGTCGCCCGGGCCGATGCCGAGCGCCTGGAGACCGAGTTTGATCGCGTTCGTTCCGTTGTCGACGCCCACGCAGTGGTCCACTCCGTGGTAGGCGGCGAACTCCTCCTCGAAGCCGCGCACACTCGCGCCGAGCACCAACTGGCCCGAGTCGAAGACCGTTTCGACGGCGTCGAGGATGTCCGCCCGCTCGGCCCGGTACTCCGCCAGGTAGTCCCATACACGCGTGGTCATCGTCCAGCCTTTCCAGTACTGCGGCGCACGGCCGTACGCCTTTCGGTGGGTGGGGGTCGGGGGCGCCGCCGTCACCGGCTCTCGGCCCGCTCCCGGGCCAGGGCGGTGATCGTGCGGCGCACTCCCTCGGGCAGGGAGATCCGGGGCCGCCAGCCGGTGGCCGCGCGGAACGCGGAGGAGTCGAGGGTGACGCTGCGGAAGTCGGTCACGGGGGCGTGCGCGGGCGGTTCGACGGAGACCACGTCGACCGGGGGCCGCCCCAGGGCATCGGCCGTGGTGAGCGCGATCAGCCGGAAGACGTCGCCGAGCGCGTCGCCCCGGCCCGCGCCGATCAGCCAGTGGCCGCCGACGAGGGCGTCCGGGTGGTCGAGGGCGGCCGTGAACGCCGCCGCGACATCGTCGACATGGACCAGGTCGCGGCGCACGGTGCCGTCGTGCCACATGGTGAGCGTCCGCCCGTCGAGGGCCCGCCGCGCCATGGCCGACACGACGCCCCGGTCACCGGCGCCGGGTGCCGTGCTCTCGCCGAACACGGTGGGCAGCCGCAGACCGATGCCGCGTACCCGGCCCTCTGCGGTGGCCTTGAGCAGGAGGTGTTCGGCGGCCAGTTTCTGCCGGTCGTAGGCGGTCTCGGGGCGGTCGGGTTCGCTGCCGTCGAGCGGTTCCCGGGGCGGCACCCCGACCTGCGAGGCCGCACCGGCGTACACCACCAGCGGGGGTGTTCCGTCGGCGGGCACGGGACGCGGTACGTCGACGAGGTCGCGCATGACGCCGACGTTGACGCGCTCGGCCCCGGGGTCGGACTCGGCGGCCCGCCAGCCGCCCTCCCCCAGCAGCAGATGGATCACCGCGTCAGAGCCCTCGACCGCCTCGGCGAGCGCTGCCCGGTCGGTGAGATCGGCGGTGACGACAGCGGTCTCGGCCGCGCCCGGGGCGGGTGCGCAGGGCCGTCGGGACACGAGCCGGAGCCGGACGGGCCGGGCCGCCAGCGCACGGCTGACGGCCGAGCCGACGAAGCCCGAGGCACCGAGCACGGTGATCAGCGGGGTGTCCCTCATGTCGCTGTCCTCCTCCATGTCACTGCCCTCCTCGCGGCCGGGCCGCCGTTGCGTTGATGCAGGCCAGCAGCGTGCGGGCCTCGACGTTCAGGTAGTGGCCGTGCCGGGTGAGCGCCCTGAGCTGGCCCGGGGTGGCCCAGGTGTAGCCGGGCGGCGGATCGAGCGGGACCTCGTCGGCGTCGACCAGGAGATAGCGGCTCCTGGCGTTGAGGAAGCGTCCGCCCTCCTCGGAGTGGACGGCCTGGTAGCGGATGCGTTCGGGCGGGGCGTCGAGGACGGTGTCGAGGAACGGCGGGCGGTACTCCGGGGGCAGATGGGCGTGGTTGCCGGGTGTGCACTGCACGGTCGGGGCCAGCTCGACGGTGTCCAGGAAGCCGCCCTCGGCCCGGGCGTGGACCAGGACATGGGGTACGCCGTCGATCTCGCGTACGAGAAACGCGGTGATCCCCAGACCGACGGGTTCGAGCAACGGCTGGTCCCAGGCGACCACTTCGCGGTTGCCGGCCCTCACGGAGACGGCGACGACCTTGAAGTAGCGGCCGTCCTCGTGCTCGATCGCCTCGACGCCCCGCTTCCAGCCGCGCACGGAGGCGAGCGGGACGCGCTCCACGCGTATGTCGTGCCGGGAGCGCTCTCCGGTGAACCAGGACAGGAGTTGGGTGTCGGACAGCAGCGCTCCGGGGGTGGTGTCCCGGTACGGCACGCACGACAGCACGGTCCTGGCGTTCATGTTGACCAGGTCGTCCTCGTGGAGCAGTTCGGCGATCTGGCCGAGGGTGAGCCAGCGGAAGTCGTCCAGTTCGGGTACGTCGTCGACGGTCTCGACGATCATGTTGCGGTTGGACTTGCGGTAGAACCACGAGCCCTGCTCGGACTGGAGGACGTCGACGAGGACCCGGTCGGGGTCGGGCCGGAAGAAGTGGTCGATGAGCTTGACGTCCGTGCCCCGGTGGGCCCGTGTGTAGTTGCTGCGGGTGGCCTGCACGGTCGGGGAGAGCTGGAGCGGATGGGGGTTGCCCGGCTCCATCTTGGCCTGCATCAGGAAGTGCAGCACTCCGTCGAACTCCTTGGCGAGGATGCCGAGGATGCCCACTTCGGGCTGGCGGACGACCGGCTGCTGCCACTCCCGGTACGGGCCGTCACCCGAGGGTCCGTCCGACTCGACGACATGCATGCCCTCGACGGTGAAGAACCGCCCGCTGCGGTGCACGAGATTGCCGGTGCCCTCCTCGAACCGCCACTGCCGAAGCTCCGCGAACGGTATCCGCGCCACCTCGAACACATGCGCGCGGCGCCGCTCGGCCAGCCAGGCACGCACCTCTTCGGTCCGCGACCGGGCTCCGGTCGCGGTCGCGGCGGACAGGGCGACACGATCGGCCGTCGCACGGTCCTCACGCGGGCGTACGACGGTGGCGCGGGCGAGCGCTGGGCCGACCCCAGAAGCCATCACAGGTCTCCCCGTCCGGTCAGGACCGCTGCGCGGTGATCAGGACATAACCGGTGTGCGGATGCCCGCCGAAGGCCTCCATCAGGTCGGCCGCCGCGTTCATCCGCCGTGCCGCCCCGGCGTCGAGAGCCCCGGCGAGGCCCCGGAACGCGGCGGCGGCGTGCCCGTAGCTGGCCCGGACCCGCTCACCGATGTCGGTCAGCTCCAGCAGCTCCCAGCCCGCCTCGGCCAGCCGCGCGCGATGCTCGTCGGGGGTGTTGATCCCGGCGATCTCGTACATCCGCAGCATCCCGTCGAGTACGGCCTTGTCGTCGCCGGTGAACGGCTGACGCTGACACAGATCGGCGATGACGAGCCGGCCACCGGGGCGGACGACACGGTGGATCTCCTTGAGCGCGGGCGTCTGGTCGGGCAGGTGCAGCAGCGACTCGATGGCGAAGGCGCCGTCGAAGGCGGCGTCCTCGAAGGGGAGGTCCATGGCGTCCGCCAGCCGGAAGGAGACCCGGCCCCCGGCGTCGGACCCCACCGCCCGCTCGGCCGCCTCGGTGACCTGCTGCTGGCTGACGGTGATCCCGGTGACCCGTACGTCGTGCGCCCCGGCGATCCTGAGGGCCGGTACGCCGATGCCGCAGCCGACGTCCAGCAGTTGCCGGTCCGGGCGGAGCGCGAGGCGCTCGGCGACGAGGTCGGTGAGCCGGTCGGTGGCCTCGGCGATCGGCACCTCGGGGTCGTCGTCCCAGTACCCCACATGGATGTTGCCGCCCATGGCGGTGCCGGCGCCCGCGTCGGCGAACTGGTCGTACACCTCACCGACCGAGTCGGCGGTGGTGTCGGGCTGCTGCGTCATGGCTGTGCCTTCCTGCTTGAACGAAGGGGGTCACGCGGGGTCGGGCAGGTCGAGGAGGAGTCGGGTCGGGCCGTGGAAGACCATGTCGTCGGCGTACTCGGCCTCGTGGGCGCCTCGGCCGAGGGCGGGGATGCCGTCCAGCAGGGCCCTCAGGCCGATCTCGGCCTCGGCGCGGGCCAGGGTCGCGCCGAGGCAGTAGTGGATGCCGAGGCCGAAGCCCAGCTGCCGGTCGGCGGTGCGGTGGACGTCCAGGACGTCGGGGGCCGGGAAGCGCGCCGGGTCCCGGTTCGCCGAGCCCAGCAGGGCGACCACGCGGCTGCCGCGCGGGATGTCGTGGCCGCCGAGCCGGGTGTCCTCGTACGCCCAGCGCGTCACCGCCTGGACGGGCGGGTCGTACCGCATCAGCTCCTCGACGGCGGCCGGCGTCGACTCCGGTGTGGTGCGCAGCTCTTCGAGGATGTCGGGGTGGGCGCGCAGGGTGAGGACGGCCTTGGCGAGGAAGTTGGTGGTGGTCTCGTGGCCGGCGGTGAGCAGATGGACGCAGGTGCCGACGACGCCGTCCACGCTCAGCGGCGATCCGGTGTCCCGGGCGCGGACGAGGAGGGTGAGCAGATCGTCGCGGTCGTCGCCGCCGCGCCGGTCCACCTCGCGCCGGAAGTAACGGGTGAACTCCCGTGACGCCGCCTCGGCGCGTGCGTAGCCTTCGCCGCCGCGCGACCGGGTGGTGCTGGCCTCCTGGAGGGCCACCGCGTTGGCGCGCAGCCAGGTGTGGTCCTCCGCGGGGATGCCGAGCAGTTCCGAGATGACGAGGATCGGGAAGGGCGCCGCGAAGCCCTCGACGAGATCGGGTCGGCGGTGTGCTCGGAGCTGGTCCAGGAGTTCGTGCGCGAGTTCGGTGATGCGGGGGCGCAGACCGGTGACGATCGAGGGGGAGAACTCGGTGGTGAGCAGGGACCGCAGTTCGGTGTGGCGCGGGGGGTCGAGGAAGACCAGCCAGTTCTCGACGATGGTCCGCAGCGCCTCGTGCTCGGCCGGGATCGGGACGGGCGCGGTGTCGGAGCCGGTGTCGCCGGAGGCCACGCGGGCGTTGCGGCCGAACCGCCGGTTGGACAGCACGCGGACCACGTCGTCGTAGGTGAACACGTAGTAGGTGTCCGGTTTTCCGGGCCCCGACGAGGTGCGATGGACCGGTGCGGCCTCCCGGTAGCGCCGGTACACCGGGTAGGGGTGGGCGATGTCCTCCTTGTCCCAGCCCATGAGGTCGAACCGCGGCAGCGTCGCGGATGGCATGCGTCTCCTTCGGTTCCTTCGGTCGGAAGTGCTCGGCCGCACCGGCGGCTCGGCCGTCGAATGCGATCGGCCGCTAGCGGCTCGGTGGGCGGAAGTGGTCGGCCCAGAAGGCGCTCATCTCCCCCACCCGGGTGGGGACGACGGGATGCTTGGCGCATTCCGCCGCGAGGTCGTCGAGGCGGCGGGCGATACCGCGTCGGGCCACGTCGGGCCGGGCCACGGGCGCGGGCCGCTCGGGCAGTTCGAACGACGGTCCGGCGGTCATGCCCCGGCGCCCCGACGGCATGGTGACGAGCAGTTCCGCGAGCGGCCGCATCAGCCCCGTCATCATGTCGATCGCCCCGTTCATCAGGTCCGACCGCCGCAGACTGGCGTCCGGGCACTCACCGAAGTGCTGGGCCATCAGCTGCAACGCCATGAAGTAGGCGCGGTTGAACAGCTCCATGACGGCGCGGGCGTCGGGGTCGGTGACCGTCTCCATCGCCGGGTTCCCGTGCCCGAGCGTGGGGTTCCGTACGACGGGGTAGGCCGGGTTCCAGCGTTCGCCGCCCGGCCGTCCGCCGATGGTCGGGGCGCTGCGCAGCAGGTCGGAGATGCGCAGGAACGCGTGGTAGTGGGACGTCTCGTCGGTGCGCGGGTCGAGGACCCCGCCCTCGCCCTGCTCGGTGATGACGTCGATCGCGAACAACGCGCTCGCGAGATCGTCGACTTCGAGCTGGTAGTCGGGGTGACGCCGGTTGAGGGACTCCCGCAGGAAGAGATGGTGTTCGCCGCCTCCCCTGCCCTTGTCCACCAGGAAGAGGTCCGGGACGCATCCCAGCCCCTCCCGGATGTCCGCGTACAGCTCGCTCAGCGAGGCGTACGGGTGCCGCTCGTCGTACGCGGCGGGGGTCGCCGGACCGCCGTCGCCGCGCCGTACGTCGTCGACCAGGTCCTCGGGCCGTTCGATCTGGACGAACCGCTCCACGCTGCCGGGGCCCAGCCGCTCCAGGGCGAAGTCCAGCGGGACGGCCAGCTCGTGGTTGACGGTGCCGAAGTCGATCCGGGGCGCGTGGAAGGGTTCGCCCACCGCCATGAGGATGTTGTTGACGAGGAGGAAGTGGATCATCTCCTCGCGGGCGATGTTCAGCAGCATGCTGCGGATGCTCTCGTCGAGGGTCTCCCCGCCGTCGCCGCAGGCGAGCCGCACCTGTTCGGGCGTCCACAGGCCCCGTCGTACGTACTCCGCGCCGGCGCCGTGGGTGGGTACCGAGTAGGCGGCGTACAAGTACTGGAGCATCACGGCGAGTTCGATCGCGGCGGCGTCGCGCAGCACCTCGACGAGTCGGCCGCGTGTGGTGATCCTCCGGCCGCCGCGCCCGGCCACCCCTGGCACCGTCATCAGTACCTCGTCGGGCTTCTGCTGGGCCCGCAGGTACGTCAGCAGGAGTCGGGCCTTGGGTTCGGACAACTCCCGGGTGGGCGGCATATAGTACGTCTTCGCCTTGTTGCGCGGGTCGCACATCTGCCAGATCAGCTTGGCGTACGTCTCCACCTTGCAGCGGTCCGCGAGGCTGAAGACCTCGGCCTTCATGAACGAGTGGACGTGCTCGTAGTAGGCGAAGACCTCCCGGTAGACCAGGTCGAAGGTCACCTCGTCCGCGCCGATGCCGGCCAGCCGCCAGTCGTCGGGCAGTACCCGCACCGACAGATATCCGGCGCCGGACCAGTAGCCGAGGGTGTCGTCCTGGTCGTGGGCGAGGGCGGCGGAGCCCGGCGCGTCCGGGTCGCACGGCAGGTCGTCGGGTCCGGTGGACAGCAGGACCCGGGCGGTACCGGCCGCAGCGCCCCGCAGGGTGAGCCGGCCCCGGCCGTCGTCGTCCGTGCCCAGGCGGCAACCACTCGCCCATGGCCCGTCGTCGCCCCGTCGTCCCGCCCGCACCCGGACGATGTCCACGTCGGACGCTCGGGCCGCCGGGTCGCTCGCGATCGGATCGCGGGGAAGCGCCCGGGGGTTGAAGAACTGCCGTACGCCGATGTCGTCGACGGCGGCCGGGCGGCCCCGTACGAAGGACCGGACGAGCACCTCGACGTCGTACTCCGCGTCGGCCGTGTCCCGGGGGTGCTCCAGGACGAGGGAGGCGTCGTCGGCCTGGACGTTGATCTCCTTCTCCCGCAGGTGGACCACCGGGCCGTCCGGGCCGGTGCCCACCAGGTGCAGCGCCTCCTCGGCGGCCTCGTGCGCGGGCATCTCGACGGGCACGGTGACCAGCCCGCCGGCCAGCGCGTACGCCTCCCCGAGGTAGGCGTGCCGGGGCACCCGGGCGACCAGCCGATCGGAGTTCGCCGTGCGCAGTTCGAGGTCGCCGAGGTCGAGCGGTGCGAACTCGGGTCCCAACCGTCCGGATGTGGGCAGCGCGGTGATCATGTTGAACGTGACGTGCTCGTCCGTCAGTTGGACGGTGGCGTTGTGCGGCCCACGGGTCGCCCGGTGTGCCGCTTCCGTACCCTCGGTCGCCCGGCGGCCCGGCACCAGCAGCCGTCCCGCCGGGTAGGTGCGGGGCTCGTGCGGGCGCCAGGGGGCGATGGTTCCGCGCAGTCGCCAACGGCCAGGGCGGTCGGGGGACTCGGGGGCGGCCGGGGGACTGAGCGCGAACTGTACGACGAGACCGCCGAACCCCTCCGTGGCCACCGTGTCCCGCAGTCGCCGTACGGCCGGTGAGAGGTCCGCCCCGTCGAACCAGGTCAGTTCGTCGTCCTCGGGCACGACGAACTGGTGGACCACGGACCGGCGCAGACATCGCGCCGGCCAGTGCCCTTCGGCTTCGCCGAGATCTCCGGCATGACCGGCGTTGTGCCACCTCGGCGGGTGGAAGCCCTGGACGGCGCCGGTGGCCATGTAGCCGATGTCGTGGGAGCGGCCGTCGCGTCCGAAGGCGAACTGTCCGACCATGAGGGTCGTGGTCCACTCGGAGGCCGGGTCGAGGTCGAAGACGCGGGCGCGGTTGACGGTGGTGGCGAGGTACGCGTTGTAGTGCCCCCACATGTCGACTCCCCGTCCGACCACGGGGTCGGCGGTGTCGGGTTCGCCCGCCCGGCACTCGACGCCGACGATCCGGGCGTCGACGGCGAAGTGTCCGTTGCCCGCGAAGTCCTCGCCCTTGGCCGCGCTGAAGGGCCCGTCGGGCGCCGGGCGCCCGGTCGCGTCGTAGCGGGGGCCGAGCCGGTCGAGGTGGTCGTGGTACTCGGCGGGCGGCCGGTGGGCCGGGAAGGGCCGGCCGTCGGCGGTGAGGGCCGTGTTGGTGGCCAGGTCGACGAGGCCGCTGCGGGCGCCCGTGGGCAGATGGGTGGTGGCCGTGCCGGCGAAGTGCAGCCGGGGCAGGTCGAAGACGCTCACGCCGACCGGTCCGAGCGGCTGGGACGGGAGGCGGCGAAGACCCGGCTGGCGCGCGGCTCGTACCACTCGATCTCGTGGGCGGCGTCGATCGCGGACTCGATGGCGCCCTCGATCCAGGCGGGCTTGGACGAGCAGTGCTCGCCGGCGAAGAAGAGGCCCTTCTGCGGTCGGGCGGCCTCGCGTCGCTCGGCCTCGCGGAGCGCGGCTTCCTGGCCCCAGCGAACGGTGGCGGCGCCCCAGGACCATCGGCGGGCGCCCCAGGCCCGGCCCGCGACGGAGAGGACCATGCCGGGCCTGCGCAACTCGGGGTGCATCACGCTGAGTTCCTTGGTGATCAGGGCATCGCGTTCGGCCTCGCTCAGCCGGGCGAGGGCCTCGGCGTCCGGGCCGATGGTGTAGCTGGCGAGGAGGACCGCGCCGAGGGCGGGGTCGCCGTCGGCGGGCGGGTAGTAGGTCTGGCGGACATGGCCGCCGGTGAAGGAGGCGCCCCCGCTGATGCCGTCCTTCTCCCAGAAGGGCTCACGGCAGTGGAAGGCGATCTTCGTCGCAGGCCAGTACTTGGTCTGGTGGACGATGTCCAGCTTGTCCTGGTCGAAGCCGGTGAGCCGTATCTTCCGCAGGACGGTGAACGGGATGGTGCACACGACGTAGTCGCAGGTCCTGGTGACCGTCCTGAGGCCCTGTCGGACGGTCAGGGTCACGGTGTCGTCGTGTACGTCGATGCCGATGACCTCCTGGCCCAGGGAGATCTTCCCCCGGATACGGGAGGCGAGCCGGCGGGGCAGTTCGTCCATGCCGTCCCTGAGCCGCACGATGCTGGAGCTGGTCTCGTCCAGCACGTCGTCGAGGAAGCGTTCGAGCCGGGGCGGGCAGGACGCCCGTACACGGGGGTGGTCGGCGAACAGGGCGTGCAGATCGATCCTGTTGCGGGCGGTGCCGCAGCGATAGGGCGTCAGATCGATGTCGTCGACGAGGTTCAGCAGTTCCACACCGATGTCGTTGTGCGGTCCGTCGTAGAACTGGCGTGGGGCGATGGCCCGGATACTGGCGTCCAGCCAGGCGCCGAACAGCAGGGTGTCCTCGCGGTAATGGGCGCTCGGCAGTCCGGTGGCGAATTCGTCGACCAGGGTGTCGTGTGCCTCGCGGACCCGGAGGTATCCGGCGGAACTCGGCAGATAGGCGGCGTCGTCGGAGAACAGCGTCCGGAATTCCCGCACTTGGTTCTGCAGTCCGAGTTCGGCGATGTAGTGCATGGTCAGCCGGTGTCCGGCGGGGATGCGCATCGCGCCCAGTTCGGCGAACGGGCCGGGCCGGCCGGCGTCGGAGAAGCGGTGGGTGTGGATGCGGCCGCCTATCTCATGGCTGCCTTCGATGATCTGGACGTGGTGTCCGAGGCGTTCCAGTTCATAGGCCGTCACCAGACCGGCGATACCGGCGCCGATGACGGTGACCTGCTTCGGTCCGCCGATGGCGTCGTCCGGCCCGTCACTGTCCTGCAAGGGTGCCGTCACAGGTTTCCTCCAGTACGCGAAATCCAAGGGCCGGGGTCCAGGGGCCGGGGCATGTGCGGGATGAACCGGGGCATGTGCGGGATGAACGCGGTGCCTTTCCCGAAATCCGGCTCAGGGCGATGCCGGGATCGCTCAACGGCAATTCTTCGTAGGGCGGACCCGCGTCCGTATCCCCCGGCGGACCTGCGCGTGAATGGTTCGAGGGGCCGTCCGCCGTGGTGATCGGGGCGGCTCGGCGGCGTCATCCTGCGCGAGTGCGCGGGGTTTTCCCCGAGGCGCCGTTCAGACCCTCCGGCGAGGTGATGCTGACGTGCGTGACCGGTCGCCCGGGGCCCATGGGTGCCTCGGGCCGGCCGGCGCGATCGGTGATCACAAGACCCCTTGCGGAGGCGACGTTGACGCGCGTGTTGATCGCTACCACCCCGGCACCGGGACACGTCGTGAGCATGCTGGAGGTCGCATGCGAACTGGCCCGGCGCGGCCACGATGTGCGGTGGTACACCGGCCGGGCCTTCCGGCGGCAGGTGGAGCGGACCGGGGCGCACTTCGAACCCATGAGCCCGGAGCTGGACTTCGGCGGCAGAAGCCGCGAGGAGGCCTACCCCGAGCACGCGGGCCTCAGCGGCCTCGCGAACTTCAAGATCGGGGTCCGGGACATCTTCTACCGGACCGCGCCCCGCCAGATGGACGACCTGTCGAAGATCCTCGAACGGTTCCCCGCCGACTGCCTCCTCTCCGACGACATGTGCTACGGCGCCTGCTTCACGAGCGAACGCACGGGCATCCCCCTGGCCTGGCTGGCCAACTCGGTCTACATCCTCGGCAGCCGGGACACCGCCCCCCTGGGCCGGGGCCTCGGGCCGAGTGCGTCACCGCTGGGCCGGACGCGCAACGCGCTGCTCCGGTTCGTCTCCGACCAGGTGGTGATGCGGGACATGCGCCAGGAGGCCGACCGCGTCCGGGCCCAGGTCGGCCTGGACCGGCTGCGCACCTCCGCCATGGAGAACATCGCCCGTCCGCCGGCCCTCTATCTCCTGGGCACCGTGCCGTCCTTCGAGTTCCCCCGCAGTGATCTGCTCCCGGGCACGCACTTCGTGGGCCCCCTCCTCGGAACGCCACCGGAGAACTTCGACCCGCCCGCCTGGTGGGGGGAGTTGGAGGGCGACCGCCCGGTGGTGCTGATCACCCAGGGCACCACCGCCAACGACGTCGACGGACTGCTCGGCCCCGCCGTGCGGGCCCTGGCCGACCAGGACGTCCTCGTCGTGGTCACCACCGGCAGCGACCTGGACGTCGACCGGCTCCGCCCGCTGCCCCGCAACGTACGGCTGGAGCGGTTCATCCCCTACCACCACTTGCTGCCGAAGGTGGACGCGATGGTGACCAACGGCGGCTACAACGGCGTCAACGCGGCCCTCGCCGAAGGGGTGCCCCTGGTCGTCGTCCCGGGCTCGGAGGAGAAGCCCGACGTGGCCGCGCGGGTGGAGTGGTCCGGTGCCGGGGTCGTCCTCAAACGGCGGCCCGTGTCCGAGGCGGGCCTGCGCGACGCGGTGACCACCGTGCTGCGTGACGGCCGCCACCGGGAGCGGGCGCGCGCACTGGCCCAGGAGCACCGAAGCCTCGACGCCCCCCGACGGGCCGCCGATCTCATCGAGTCCATGGCCGATTCCCAGGGCCAGATTCCCACCGGAGGTATCACCCGTTGAACACCCACACGAAGACGACCGAGCCGACCGAATCGACCGAGCCGGCCGAATCAACTGAGCCGGCTGCCTCGGCCGAACCGACCGGCGCGACCGGCCCGACCTGCCCGGCCGGCTTGTTGGAAGCCCCCATGACCGACATGCCCGTCGATCCGGGGCCGTTCGACTGTATGCCGGAGCTGCTGGCCGCCGCGCGGGTGGCGCCGGTCGTGCGCATCCCCTACCTGGAGGAGCAGGCCTGGGTGGTGTGCGACCCGGAGTTGGTGCGGACCGCGCTCACCCATCCGAAGATGGCCAAGGACATCACCCTGGTCCCCGACTTCATGCGCAAGCCGGGCCTGATGGTGGGCTCACAGCCGCCCCCGGAGTACGCCCGCGCCATGATCATGAGCGATGGCGAGGACCACGCCCGTATCCGGCGGGTCCATCAGCCGGTGCTGAGCCCGCGCAACACCGAGCGGTGGGGCGAGCGGGTCGGTGTCAAGGTGGGCGGTTTCCTGGACGAGTTGGAGGAGTCCCGTTCCTCGGAGTCCGCCGAGGTCGATGTGGTCACGGACTACACCCACCGGGTGCCGCTGGCCTTCATCTCCGAGATGCTCGGGCTGCCTCTGGAGGCCGAGCGGCGGCTGCGCGGCATCACCGATGTCATGCTGTACTCCTCCGACTACCCGGCCCGCAAGGAGGCGGTCGGCGCGCTGTTCGGGGCCGTCGAGAGCTGGGTGAAGAACCCGGCCCCGCTGCGGGACGGTGTGATCACGGGCTTCCTCGCCGCCGCCGACGGACCGGACGAGGTCACCGAGGGCGAGGTCATCGTCTGGACCGTGGGCATGATCATCACCGGTTACGAGACGACGGGCAGCCTGATCTCCGCGGCCCTGTACGAGGCGCTGCGGCGGCCTCCTCAGGAGCGGCCGGGCACCGACGAGGAGATCAAGAGCTGGATCGAGGAGACCCTGCGGGTGCACCCCCCGTTCCCGCACCCCACCTGGCGCTTCCCCACCGAGGACATCGAACTCGGCGGCTATCTGATCCCGAAGGGCGCCGCGGTGCAGGTCAGTATCGCGGCGGCGAACCGTGAGCCGGACGAGGGCGCCGACAGCTTCGAGGCGGCCCGGGGCGGACACGGCCACCTCAGCTTCGGCCTCGGCATGCACTACTGCATCGGCGCCTCCCTGGTCCGTCTGGAGGCGCAGATCGCCGTACGGGAGTTCCTGCGCCGCTTCCCGAAGGCCGGGCTGAGCACCGGCTCCGCCGTCAAGTGGGAGTCGGAGTGGATGATCCGCCGACTGAGCGCCCTGCCCGCCGTACTGAACTGACGACCACCCGCAGACCGGCGTGCCCTGCCCCTCACCGTCGAGGGGCAGGGCACGTTCGTGTGCGCGCGGAGGCTTGACGTGGTGGCACGGACCTCCGGGTGCCGAACGGGCAGCGCCTGCCTGGTATTCGGGCACACGGGCGGGGGCCTGCCGGTCATGAGTCCATGCGGTCGCGTGGGCTGCGGGGGCGGTGGGTGCCGGGAACGTCGGACCGGCACCCGGAAACCCACCCGTGGCGGCCGCCGCCGGGGGATGTGCGGCCCTTCGCCGCTGACCAGGATGGATCACGCATCCGGCCCTTCCACGGACAGTTGGGGAGATGATGGCTCCTACCTTTGAGGCCGAACCGCAGGGGCGTCCCACGGCGGCCGACGTACTCCGGGGGCGCGTCGGCGCCGCCGGCATAGCGCAGGGGCGCCGATGAAGGCGCTCGTGCTCGCCGGTGGCTCCGGGTCCCGGCTGCGGCCGATCACCCACACCTCGGCGAAGCAGCTCGTGCCCGTCGCCAACAAGCCGGTGCTGTTCTACGGCCTGGAGTCGATCGCCGAGGCGGGCATCCGGGAGGTCGGCATCGTCGTCGGTGAGACGGCCGCCGAGATCGAGTCCGCGGTCGGCGACGGCTCCCGGTTCGGCCTGGACGTCACCTACCTCCCGCAGGAGGCACCGCTGGGCCTCGCCCACGCCGTGGGGATCGCCCGGGACTATCTCGGCGACGACGACTTCGTGATGTACCTCGGTGACAACTTCATCATCGGCGGTATCGACGCGCTCGTGGACCGTTTCCGGGTGAACCGCCCGGACGCGCAGATCCTGTTGACCCGGGTGTCGGACCCGCGCGCGTTCGGTGTGGTCGAGCTGGACGCCGACGGCCGGGTGATCGGTCTGGAGGAGAAGCCGGAGCATCCGAAGAGCGATCTCGCGCTGGTCGGCGTCTATATGTTCAGCGCCCGCGTCCACGAGGCCGTGAGCCGTCTGAAGCCTTCCTGGCGGGGCGAGTTGGAGATCACCGACGCCGTCCAGGAGCTGATCGACTCGGGCTGCCGGGTGGAGTCGACGCTCGTGTCCGGCTATTGGAAGGACACGGGCAACGTCGCCGACATGCTGGAGGTCAACCGCCTCGTCCTGGACGGCGTCGAGGCCGACTGCTCGGGCGAGGTCGAATCCAGCGAGCTGGTCGGCCGGGTGGTGATCGAGAAGGGTGCGACGGTCACCGGTTCCCGGATCGTCGGCCCGGCGGTCGTGGCGGCCGGCTCCCGCATCCACGACTCCTACATCGGCCCGTTCACCTCGATCGACAGCGGCTGCTCGGTCGTCGACAGCGAGGTGGAGTACTCGATCGTGCTGCGCGGCGCGTCCATCGTGGGCGTACGCCGGGTCGAACGCTCCCTGATCGGACGCGAGGTGGAGGTGACGTCGACCCCGCGCATCCTGCGGGCCCATCGTCTCGTCCTCGGTGACCACAGCAAGGTGCAGGTGGCGTCATGAAGATCCTCGTCACGGGCGGCGCCGGCTTCATCGGCTCCCACTTCGTACGCTCCTACGCCGGCCAGGACGAACTGACCGTCCTCGACAAGCTGACCTACGCCGGCAACCTGGCCAACCTGGAGCCCGCCGAGGGCCGCTTCACCTTCGTCCACGGCGACATCTGCGACGCCGGGCTCCTCGCCGAACTGGTCCCCGGCCACGACCTGGTCGTCAACTTCGCGGCCGAGTCCCATGTCGACCGCTCGATAGCCGACGCCGACGCGTTCGTCCACAGCAACATCCTCGGCGTACAGACCCTGATGCAGGCGTGCCTGGACGCCGGCACCCCGCGCGTCGTCCATGTCTCCACCGACGAGGTGTACGGCAGCATCGACACCGGCTCCTGGGACGAGACGGCCCCGCTCAGCCCCAACTCCCCCTACGCGGCGGCCAAGGCGGGCGGCGACCTGATCGCCCTGGCCCACGCCCGCACCCACGGCCTCCCGGTGAGCATCACCCGCTGCGGCAACAACTACGGCCCGTACCAGTACCCCGAGAAGCTCATCCCCCTCTTCGTCACCAACCTCCTCGACGGCCTGCCCGTCCCGCTCTACGGCGACGGCGGCAACATCCGCGACTGGGTCCACGTGGACGACCACTGCCGGGCGATCCGCCTGGTGGCCGACAGGGGCGAGCCGGGCGGGATCTACCACATACCGGGAACCGCCGAACTGACGAACCTGGACCTCACATCCCGCCTCCTGACCGCCCTCGACGCCACCTGGCAAAGCGTCCACCAGGCCCAGGACCGCAAGGCCCACGACCGCCGCTACTCATTGACGGACACCAAGCTCCGCGCCTTCGGCCACAAGCCCCGGATCACCTTCGAAGAGGGCTTGAGGGAAACGATCGAGTGGTACACCACCAACCGAGCCTGGTGGGAGCCCCTGATGGGCCGAAGGCCCAAAAGGGGCGCGGGGCTGTATCAATGTGCGGCTCCGCCGCGCGGGCGCGACCAGCCACAACAAACCCGCACCCGCCAACCACCCCATCGAGGCACCCCAGTAGGCACACGGCATACCCCCGGGGGGGCTACGCCCTAAGCCGAATCAGCGCGGTCCGCGACCGAATCCCCAACTTCCGATAAATCTGCCGCAGATGAAACCCCACCGTATGCGGTGAAATAAACAAATGCCGGGCGGCCTGCTGATTGGTGAGCCCCCCGGCCACCAACTCCGCCACCTTGCGCTCGGTCTTGGTGAGACTCTCCCACCCGGACACCGGCCGCTTCGCATGCGTCCAATGCCGCCTCCGCACCCCCAGCCCCCGCAACCGCGCCCGCACCCGAGCGGCATCGCGCTCACCCCCGAGCGCCCCGAACGCACTCATCGCCCGATCGAACTCGACGATCGCGGCCTCCCGCTCCCCCCGGTCGAGCAACACCCCCGCATGGTCCTCGGCGGCAGCCGCCTGCGCCCAGGGGTTGCGGTGCAGCCGCCCGGCCCGGTCGAGCGCGTCGGCGTCCTGCTCGGCGAGCGCGCGGGCGTGCAGGGCCATGGCGACCACCGAGGGGACGCCGGGGTTGCGCGCACGGAGGTACTCGGTCGCGTCGATCACCGTCGGGACGAGGTCGGGCCGGTCGGCCGCGAGAGCGCACCGCACGCACCAGGCCGCCACGGCCGGCTCCTCCAGGACGACCTCGCGGAGGGCACCGGCCTGTGCCCCGATCTCGGCGATCGCCTCCGCCGCGGCGAGGGGGTCGGCCCGGGCCTCGGCCAGTTGCGCGTTGAGCAGCAGACGCGCCACCCACCAGGGGCTGGAGGCGTGTTGGGGGAAGTCCTTCTCCAGGGTCTTGATGTGGTCCTCGGCCTGGGCGAGCGCTCCTCGGCGCAGCGCGACGGTGGCGAGGACCAGCCAGGCCTGCGGGGCGAGCATCGGAACGTAGGGGCCGTCGGTGCCGACGCCGAGCCTGGCGTCGTCCTCGGCCTCGTCCAACCGGCCCTGGGCGAGGTGCAGTTGGGCGCGGAGCACGGCGGGGACGGCGGCGGTGAGCGTTCCGGTCCCGCCGGCGGTCGTGGCGGCGGCGCTGTGGATGACGGCGGCGGCCTGCTCGTACTCGTCGGTCCTGGTGAGGGTGAAGGCGAGGAACCAGCGGGGGTCGAGGATGGGCGCCTCCTCACCGGTGCGGTCGAGGGAGACGGCCTTGCGCAGGGTGGTCACGGCCTCGCCGACGTCGCCGTCGCGCCACTGGCCGAAGGCGTGGAAGGTCATCGCGCCGACCTGTACGGCACGGGTGTGGCGGTCGGGTGCGCCGAGGATGTGCTGGGCGCGGTCGACGGCGGTGCCGTCGCCGGTGAGGTAGGAGGCGGCGAGGTGGGCGATGACGGCCTCGCGGTGCTGGAATCCGTCCTGCTGTGCCGCGAGTGCGTCGCCCGCGGCTCGGCGGGCGAGTGGGGCGTTGCCGAGGAGCAGCAGCGCGGTCGACATCGCGGCCCGTAGCGCGGCGACGTCCTCGGCGAGGTCCGCCGGCAGCGGACCGGCGAGTCGGACGGTGTCGTCGATGGTCTCCTTGGCGAGGGTGATCGCCCGGTCGAGGCGGCCGGCTCTGGTGAGCGCCTCGACGGCGGTCCGTGCGAGGCGTACCCGCTCGGCGTCCCCGGGGGCGAGGAGTTCCATGCAGCGGCCGGCGAGCGAGGCCGCGGTGGACGGGTCGGCGATCAGCAGCTTGCGGGAGCCTTCGACGATCACGCGGAGTTCGTCCGTGTTGCCGGGCTGGGCGATGTGGACGAGTTGGAGGGCGGCGCGTTCGACGCCGTCGGGGCGTGGCAGCAGGATCTTCGCGGCCTGTCGGCGCAGCAGGGCGCACACCGGTGCGGGGACGGAGTCGAGGAGGACGCGCCGGATCGGTTCGGTGCGGAAGGCGAGGTCGTGTTCGCCGCAGACGAGCAGGCCCCGGTCGACGGCCTCGTCCACGGCCGCCAGCAGACCGACGGGTGCTTCGTCGAGGAGGGCGGACAGATCCTCGGGGGCGAAGGGTGAGCCGAGTACGGCGGCGAGTCTGAGGGCTTTCAGGGTGGGCTCGGACAGGGATCGGAGACCCTGCTGAACGATCGCGGAGAAGCGTTTCGGCACGGGGGCGGGCACCAGGGCACCGCTCCCGGTCGGGGTGTCGCCGCGGGTGCCCGGCTGCAGTCGGGAGACGCCGTCGACCACGCACAGCTCGTCGTCCTCCGCGAGCCCGCGCATCAGCTCGATGACCGCGCGGGGTGTGTCGTTGACGCTCTCCGCGAGGGCGAGGAGCGCGGGGTCGGGGGCGGCTCCGGTGCGGTCGGCGACCAGTCGCGCCAGCGCGTCGCCCTCGATGGGTCCGAGTTCCGGCAGCTGTTCCACCGGGAGCCTCGTTCTGAGTCCGGTGAGAGAGGTCCGCAGGGGCTCGTGGGACGCGGCGTCACGGTCCGTGGTGAAGGCGAGCAGCCAGAGGATCGGGCGTCCTCTGAGGGCCGTGACGAGGTCGCACAGCGCTGTCAGCGCGGGGAGGTCCGCGAGATGCAGGTCGTCGAGTACGACGGCGGTGCGGGCGGCTCCGGCGCGGTGCAGCCGGGCCCGCACCGCCTCGATCGCGGCTCCGGGGGTGGCGTCGGGGCCTGCCGGGGCGCCGCCCAGGACCGTGAAGCCTTCGCCCTCGGCGAGCGAGGCGGCTTCCGCGAGAAGGCGGGTCTTGCCCGCGCCGGGAGCGGCCTCCAGCAGCAGGACCGTGCCGCGCCCGGTGCTCGCCACGGCGCGCAGTCGCTCGCTCGCCCGGGCCAGTTGCCGTTCCCGACCGCGCACTTCCCCCCGGGAAATGGGGTCGCTCGCGGGAACAGCGACGGAAATCGGTTTCTCGCATTTCTCCATTACCGACCGTGAAGAGTTGTGCATTTTCTCCCTCATCGACCAGAACCTCGATCATGCGATTTCACATCCGATCACAGGGCCCGCCCGAGGGGCAAGACCGTCCAAAGATCCCCCCTTTACCGTCCCGCCGCCACCAGGAAATCGCTCGGAAACCGTCCGGAAAACCGCTCGGCGAAAATGGGCGGGGAGATGGCCGAACGGCTACCCGCACCTTCCCCACCAGGGCAACTCCCCCTGACCTCAAGGGCATCGGCACACGCCCACAGGGATACCGGTCTCCGGCGTGCCGCTTGGAACCTGATCGTTTCGATGACCATCTTGTTCATTAAACCGCTCACTCACCCATGGAGCCCTCTCGAAGATGACCCGCAGCGATGACCGGTTTCCCGCCAGCCTTGGCCAGTTTTTACGCGCGGCCAGACTACGCTCCTTCGTCGGGCGGCACGAGGAATTGGCTCAATTCCGCTCAGCCCTCGACGGACCGGCGGACTCGTTCGCGGTGCTCTTCCTCACCGGACCCGGTGGCATCGGCAAATCGACGCTGCTGCGACGCTTCGGCGAGGAGGCCCGCGCGGCCGGCCGCCCGGTGATCGAACTCGACGGACGCCACGGGGAACGCACCCCGTCGGCCTTCGAGGCGGACGCGGCCGAGGCCCTCACGTCCCACCGCCCGGTGCTGCTGGTCGACACCTTCGAGGCGTACCGGCCGCTGGAAGGGTGGCTGCGCGAGTGCTTCCTGCCCCGGCTGCCCGCGGGCTCGCTGGTGGCCCTCGCGGGGCGGCGGCCTCCGGGTGACGCCTGGCGGGCGGAGCCGGGCTGGGCCGAGATCCTGCGGGTGCTGCGGCTGGCGGACCTGCCGCGCGACGAGGCGATCGCCCTGCTGGCGGCCCGTGGTGTCCGACCGGCCCGGCGGCCCGACGTGGTGGCGTTCGCCGGTGGCCATCCGCTGGCCCTCTCCCTGGCCGCCGAGGTGGCCGTACGCGACTTCGGGCACGCCGGTGCCTGGACCCCGACGCCCGACGTCATCGGGATGCTGGTGTCCCGGCTGGTCGGCGAGGTGCCCTCGCCGGCGCACTGGCGGGCGCTGGAGATCGCCGCGTACGCGGGCGCGACCGACGAGGGGCTGCTGCGCTCCGCGCTGCCGGAGGCCGACGCGTGGACGCTGTTCCGCTGGCTGCGCGGGCTGCCGTTCATGGAGTCCGCCCCCGGCGGCATCTTCCCGCACGACGTGGTGCGGGAGGTGCTGGCGGCGGACATGCGCTGGCGGGACCCGCGGCGCGGTCGTGCCGTGCACCGCCGGATTCTGTCCCATCTCATCGACCGCGTCCGGCGGACCCGTGGCACGGGTGCGGACGAGCTGGCCCTGTCGGACGCGCTGCTGTTCCTGCAGCGCGACGGGTTCCTGCCCGGCTGGTACGACGGCGGCGGACGGCAGCACGTGGTGGAGGACGCGTTCAGCGCCGGGGACCGGGAGGGGGTGCTGCGGATGGCGGCCAAGGAGGGCACCGAGACGACGGTGGCCATCGTGCGGCACTGGCTCGACCGGCAGCCCGGGGCGTTCCACGTCTACCGCGACGCGGGCACGGGCGACCTCCTCGGCTTTCTGACCTGGCTACGGCTCACCGAGCGCCGCGAGGAGGACGAGGGCGCCGACCCCGTGGTCGCGGCGGCCTGGGAGCATCTGCGGGGGAAGGCTCCGCTGCGGGAGGGGGAGCACATCGCCGTGGGCCGGTTCATGGTGAGCGTCCAGCCCTCCCCGTCGCCCGTGTTCGACGTCATCAGCACCCGCACCCTGGCCCAGCTGTTCGTCGAGGGCCTGGCCTGGTCGTGCACGGTCATGAAGGACCCCGAACTCGTGCGGGGACACGGCTACTTCGCGCACGCGGCGCCGCCTCCCACGGTGTGGGTCGACGGCCGGCAGTACGGGCTGTTCGGCAACGACTGGCGCGAGGTGCCGCTGGAGGAGTGGCTGGACCGGATGGACCGGATGAACGCGGGCGACTGGGACCCGCCGCCGGAGGACCCCGCCACCGGGACGGCGGCGCGGGCCCGGCTGTCCCGGCCGGAGTTCGACAAGGCGATACGGAACGCGCTGCGCTCCTGGCACCGGCCCGACGCGCTCGCGGCCAACCCCCTGCTCCACACCCGCCTGGCCGCCCTCCCTCCCGGCGCCGACCCGGTCGCCTCGCTCCGGGCCGCCCTGACCGAGGCGGTGGACCGCCTTCGAGGGGACCGGCAGGGCGACAAACTCCACCGGGCGGTCACGGCGGCCTTCTTCGACAGCGCCCCCACCCAGGAGGCCGCGGCCGAACGCCTGGGCCTGCCCTTCGGCACCTACCGTCGCCATCTCTCCCAGGGCATCGACCGCGTCTGCGAACTCCTCTGGCACCGGGAGCCCGGGTCGGGAGATCCACCGGCCGAGTAACCCCCGGCACCCTCACCCATCGTCCCGCGCGCCCGTCACCGCCCGGTCGGCGCGCGGGCCACCAGTGCCTCCAACAGCAGGTCTACGCCTCGGGGTCCAGCCCCTGGTACACCTCGTGCCACGCCCGGCGGTCGGCCTCGCGCGACTGCCGCGGAAGCGCCGGGAACGCGGCGTCCATCGCCGCGTGGCCGAGCACCGTGTCGATGAACACCAGATAGAGGCGCGTGGCCTCGGCCGCCCCGAAGCCCGCCGAGAGCAGCAGGCCGATGCCGGTCTCCACGGCCCGGATCTCGTTCTCCCGCCGGGTCACCCGGTACGAGGCGAAGGCGGCGGCCCGGGGGTGCGCGAGGTATCCGGCGCGCACCCGCAGGGCCATCTCGCGCAGATCGGCCACCCAGTCGTCGCCGGGCGCGAACCCCGCCATGGCATCGCCGATGATGCGGTCGGCGATGGCGAGCACCAGGTCGTCGGTGCCGTGGAAGTAGCGGTAGAGGACGCTCGGGTCACAGCCGAGGGCGGTGCCCAGCCGGCGCACACTGAGCGCCCCGGGACCGTGCTCGCCGATCAGCCGCAGCGCGGACTCCACGATCAGGTCCTCCGACAGCAGCACCCCCGAGCGGGTGGGACGACGACGGCCGCGCTCCCGTGGGACACGACTGAACGCGGCGCCCGGCAGTACCCGTTCGGCGATCCGCTGCGCGCCGGGGCCACCCTCGCCGCCGGGAGCGACTGGCCGGTCAGCAGCCCCGATCCGCTCCAGGCCATCCATGTCGCCGTCGACCGCCGCTCCCCGGACGCCCCGGAGGGCACCCCCGCGTTCCTGCCGGAGCAGCGCCTGGACCTGGGCACCGCCCCCGCCGCGTACACGGCGGGCAGCACCCACACGAACCACCTCGCTCCCGACGCCTAGGGCAAGGAGACCTGGCCCTCGTCCACTCCAACGGCCGCCGCTCCCGCGTCACGGCTCCCGCCCCCACCGGCGCCGAGGGGACCCTCGGCGGGCCAGGTTTCCCGGCGGGGCCGACGGGCACCCGGCGGTCATGCATGCGAGTCGCACTCCGATCGCCGACCAGTCCCTCTCCCTCCTGTCCAAGGGGTACGCCTGGCTCCCCGACCGTCGGCGCCGTACCGGCCGTCCGGTCGTGCGGGCCCGGCTCCTGGGTCGGCCCGCCGTCGGCCTGGAGGGCCCGGAGGCGGTGCGGTTCTTCTACGACGAGCGGCATGTGGAGCGCCGGACGGCCCTGCCCGGCCCGGTGCTGAGCACGCTGTTCGGCCATGGAGCCGTGCACAACCTGGACGGCGAGGCCCACCGCGTACGCAAGGAGATGTTCCTGTCCCTGCTCACCGGGCCGGAGGCGGTGGCGGGCCTGGTGGAGCACGTCGGCGCGGTGTGGGACGAGGCCGTGGAGTCATGGGCCCGGCGTCCCTCGGTCGTCCTGTTCGACGAGGCGAGCCGTGTCCTCACCCGAGGCGTCTGCCTGTGGGCCGGTATCCCCCTCGACGACGCGGACGCGGTGGCCCGGGACCAGGTCGCCATGGTCGACGGCTTCGCCACGGCGGGGCCGCGCCACTGGCGGGCCCGTCGCGCCCGGGCCCGCACCGAGGCATGGCTGAGCGGCCTGATCGAGGACGTACGCGCGGGCAGCGTCGGCGTGCCGGAGAGGTCGGCGACGGCCGTGATCGCGCGGCACCGGGACGCCGACGGCCGGCTCCTCGACCCGCGCACCGCCGCCGTCGAACTGGACAATGTCATCCGGCCCACCGTCGCGGTGTGCTGGTTCGTCGCCTACGCCGGTCACGCACTGCACCACAGGCCCGACATCAAGGAACGGCTGGCCGACGTGGGTGCCGACCCGGAGTACGCCATGGCGTTCGCCCATGAGCTGCGGCGCTTCTACCCCTTCGCCCCCTTCGTCGGCGGCCGGGCCACCACCGACCTCACCTGGAGGGGCGAGCCGATCCCGGCGGGCACCCTGATCCTGCTGGACCTGTACGGGCAGAACCACGACCCCGACCTCTGGCACGAGCCGTACACCTTCGACCCCCGGCGCTTCGTGGACCGGCCGCCCGGGCGGGACGATCTCGTCCCGCAGGGTGGCGGCGACCCCGCCACCGGCCATCGCTGCCCCGGCGAGGACATCACCGTGGCGCTGCTGCGGGCGCTCGGCCCACGGCTGGCCCGGCTGCAGTACCGGGTGCCGGAGCAGGACCTGAGGATTCCGCTCAATCGGTTGCCGTCCCGCGTCCACAGCGGGCTGATCATGGAGTCCGTCCGCGTCCCCGTACCGACCCACGGCGGCGCGCGGGCACCGAACTGATACGGCACCGGGCGCCGAACGGCTCGATGCCGGGGCCGCCGAACGAGAGGGACACATCATGAACCAGCGATCTCGCTCCGCCACCCGGGCTCCGACACGGCCCCGGCCCACCGGCACCGGCCTGCTGGGCATCTACCTCAACGACCATCTGGCGGGCGCCACCATCGGCGCCGAACGGGCTCGCCACATGGCACGGTCGTACAGCGACACAAACCTCTCGGCGGTGATGGGCCCGCTCTCCACGGAGATCGCCGAGGACCGAGCCGCCCTCATCGACCTCATGCAGCGGCTGGACGTCCCGGTACGGCACTACAAGGTCTACGCGGGCCGGATGGCCGAGCTGGTGGGACGACTCAAGAACAACGGCCGCCTCGTACGCCGCTCTCCCCTGACCCCTCTGCTGGAACTGGAGACGCTGCGGCTCGGGGTGGAGGGCAAGGCGGCCCTGTGGCAGACCCTGCGCGAACTCGCCGACCACGAGGACCGCCTGGACCCGAACCTCCTCGACACCCTTCTCGACCGGGCCCACCGCCAGCAGGGCACCCTGGAGGAACTGCGCCGCAGGGAGATCGGCGAGGCGTTCCGGGATGCGTGAAGAGCGCAACCCGCTGGTCAGGTGCCGGAGGTGGCGTCCGCGATGGCCCGGCGTATGTGCGCCACCATCTGATCGCGGTGCGGCGGGTTGTTGCGCGACCACACGGGTGTCTTCCAGTCGGCCGCGATACCGAAGTTGCGGCGCTTTCCGTCTTGAGTGGTCACCTGAAGCGACGCTTTCCTGATCGGCTCTACAGCAGTGATCTCTCCCAGAGGAACGGCCCGGGCCTTGTTCACCCATCCGATCAGCAACTCGATCGCACCGCCGGCACCGGTGGGACCGGCGAGGTCGGCTGACGCGGAGAGAAGACGACCGGCCAGCCGCGTGTCCAACGGGCCATGGTAGAGACGCCGGTTGGTGAGGACGAGGATGCCGCCGATCAGGGCCAGTTCGGTGCCGGGCACGAGGACCGCTCCGGTCTTGGTGCACAGCACTTCCTCCCCGGGCTCCGGGGGCAGAGTGACCCACAGTCCCACAGACGGCCTCCCTCACCTGGCCCCGGCGCTACCGGGAACGTCAACCCGACAGCCGATCATCCCTGCTCGGGCTGACGCGTACATACCAATTCACCAAAGTCGCGGCGCCAGGCGATCCCCTCGCTCGTCATCGCGTGCCTTTCCGGGTGCTGTCGTGATCCACGGGATGGTCCGCTCGGCACGCCCCCGCCTGGTGGGTCAGTCGCTGGTGAAGACCGTGTCGTGCCAGGGCTTGTGCTGCTTGCCGGTGTTCTCCGTCATGACGTGTTCGATGTTGGTGTATTCGTCGAAGGAGTAGGCCGACATGTCCTTGCCGAAGCCGGAGGCCTTGTAGCCGCCGTGGGGCATCTCGTCGTCGGTGTCGAAGGGCAGGCAGACCAGGACCGGGCCGAAGACCTCCTGCTGGACGATCGCCGAGCCTGCGCGGCGCCGGTGACGAGGGTGGGTTCGTAGTAGGCGGTCCGGCCCAGCGGCCCGTCCGGGATGCGGCCACCGCGCACGACGGTCGCGCCTGAACCTGGCCGGCGTTGATGAGAGCTCCCGCGACGGCGCCACGGGCCGCCGCCTCCAGGCCGGCGTCGTCGAAGACCACGAAGGGGGCCTTGCCGCCGAGTTCGAGGTGTCGGCTCGCAGGCTCGCCTCTGGACCCAGCTTCGCGACGGTCGCCACCATCGGCGGGGACGGTCTGACCCAGCAGACCGTGGTGTGGGTGAAGGCCACCGAGGACGGCATCGCCTTCTCCACCGTCGAGGGCCGCGTCAAACACCTCCACCTGCCGCGCGACCCACGAGCCAGCGTGCCGATCACCGACCGCGACAACCCGTACGCGTACGCCGTGGCGCGCGGAGCGGTGACCATCACCCGCGACGGCGGCCCGGAACTGATCGACGAGCTCTCCCACAAGTACGAGGGCCGGCCCTGGCGGGAGACCGCGACAGCGCCCAGGGGGGTCGTGACGGTCCGGGCCGATCGCGTCACCGAATACGGCACGTGATGGCGCCCCCTCGGCGAACAGGCCCGACCGCGTAGGAGCAGGGAAAGGTACCTGCCCTACGATGTGGTCTGACAATCTGCGGAGGATCAATGAGTGAGTACGCCCCGAGGGCAACCGTCGGCCCCCGGCCGGTCACCAACCAGACCCGCCGCGACGCCGTGGTGAACGAGCTGCGCCGCGCCATCCTCGCAGGTGAACTGGAGTCCGGGCAGCGGTTGCGGGAGGTCCAGATCGCCCAGCAGATGGGGGTCAGCCGGCCGACCCTGCGCGAGGCAATCTACCAACTGACCCACGAGGGCCTGCTGGAGCAGCAGCCGTACCGCGGGGTCGTGGTCACCGCGATCGACGAGAAGTTCATCACCGACGTGGCCGCGGTCCGGGTCGCCCTGGAGCAGCTGGCCGCCCGCACCCTCGCCGACGACCCCGACGGCACCCGCAAGGCCAAACTCCGCGAGAGCTGGGAGGTGTACCAGGCCGCGCACACCTCCCAGGACGCCGATCGCCTCCACCAGGCCCACATCAACCTGCACTGGACCATCTGGACGGCCTCCGAGAACGCGATGCTCGAACGCATGTGGCCCACCGTCGAGGCGCAGATCAACATCGCCATCACGGTCGACGAGAGCACCCGCTCCGACCCCGACCGCGCCTTGCGCGTCCACGAGCGGCTGATCGAGGCGATCCTCGACGGCGACCCCCGACTCATCGACGCCGAGGTCGAACGGCACACCATGAACAGCGCCGCGGAACTCCTCGAACTGATCGCCGAACGCAAGAAGAGCGCCCGCGAGCCGGCCACGGACTGAACCGCCGCACCACGCGCACTCCGGGTGAACCCGACCCGTCAGTTCGCCCGCTCGTCCCCGGAGGCGAGGAGTTCCCGGACCGGGCCGCAGGCGTCGCAGTGCCAGAGGCGGACCGTGCCGTCGCCGTGGGAGGTGGCGATGCCACGGCTGTCGGCGAGGAAGGTGACGCTTTCCACGGAGGTACCGAAGTCACCGAAGGTCAGGGGCTCTCCCCCGGTGTGGGTGCGCCACAGGCGTACGGTGCCGTCCTTGCCGGTGCCGGCGACCCAGTTGCCGTCCGGGCTGAAGGCGACGTACCACACGAATCCCTGGTTGCCCCGGAGGACCCGTGGGTCGCCGTCCCGCGTGAGATCCCAGACGCGTACGGTGCCGTCGTCGGCGCCGCTGGCCAGGTGGTGCCCGTCGGGGCTGAAGGCCACCGTCCACACCAGCCCGCGATGTCCGCGCAGGACTCGCAGCGTACGCCCGTTCCTCGTGTCCCGGATGCGCACCGTGCCGCGCGTCTTCTCGGCCGCGCCGGTGGCCACCTGCCGTCCGTCCGGGCTGAAGACCACGGACCGGAGACTGGTGCCGTCCGTGGAAGGACGGACGAACGCCGGGCGGTCGCCGTCGGCGAGATGCCAGACCCTCAGGGTCGCGTCACCGTCGACGCTGGCGACCCGCCGGCCATCGGAACTGAGGGCCACGGACCACGCGCCGTCCACGTGCCCCTTCAGTACGGCCACCGGCTCGCTGCCGCCCGTGAGGTCCCAGATCCGCACCGTGCCGTCCGCGCCCGCGCTGGCCGCACGCCGTCCGTCCTGGCTGACGGCGAGGCCGAGCACTTCCCCGTCGTGCCCGCGCAGCACACGCGACGCGCGGCGACGCGCCGTGTCCCAGACGCGTACGGTGCCGTCCTGGCCGCCGCTGACGACCGGCCGCCCGCCCGGCCCGCCCGCGTCCACGGTCCATGCCGCGCCCTTGTGGCCTCGCAGTATCACCGGGTCACCGGGACCGCGCGGGTCCCAGATCCGTACCGTGCCGTCCGAACTGGCCGTGGCCAGATGGCGGCCGTCCGGGCTGAAGGAGGCGGCCCAGACCACGGCCCGGTGCCCGCGCAGCACGAGCGGATTCCCGCCGCCGGAGGGATTCCAGACCCGGATCGTGGCGTCGTCGCTGGTGGTGGCCACCAGCTGTCCGTCGGGGCTGAAGGCCGCGCCTTCCACCGTGCCGCTGTGGCCGCGCAGCACGACCGGGGCCGCCTTGCCGCCGGTGTTCCAAACCCGGGCCGTGCCGTCGATGCCGGCGCTGATGAGCCGTGTGCCGTCGGGGCTGTAGGCGAGGTCGTTCGTGTCGTGGTCGTGGCCACGCAGCACGGTCAGTACTCGCCGTCCCGAAAGATCCCAGACGCGTACGGTGTCGTCGTGGCCGCTGCTGACGAGCCGGCGCCCTCGGGGGTCGAACGCCACGCCCACCGCCGCGCCTTCGTGCCCGCGCAGGATCGTCGGGGTGCCCCGGCCCCGGGCGTCCCAGAGCCGCACCGTCCCGTCGTCGCCCGCGCTGGCGATCCGTCGTCCGTCCGGACTGAACGCGACGGTCCATACCGGACCCTTGTGGCCGTGGAGTACCAGCGGCTCGGCGGTGCCGTCCAGGGCCCAGGCCCGTACCGTGCCGTCCAGGCCGGCCGTGGCCAGGTACCGCCCGTCAGGGCTGAAGGCCGGGCTCCACGCCTCGCCCTTGTGGCCGCGCAGGACCCGTGGCGTACGGCCGGCCACGCGGCCGCGGGCGCGGTCCCACGCCCAGATCCGTACCGAGCCGTCCTCCGAGGTGTCGGCGAGCCACCGCCCGTCCGGGCTGAAGGCCACGCCCAGGGCCCGTCCCCGGTTGCCCGGAACCGTGCTGACCGTCCGGTCGTCGGCCACGGCCTGCCGCAGGACCGCCTCGGCCTCCGCCGTTGGTGCCGCGGTGTACGCGCGGCGGGCGAGCAGCCACGCCTCGCGGGGATCGGCCTGAAGGGCGCCGCGGGCCTCGGCGGCAAGCCGCCGGGACTCCGCCCGGCCGCGCTCGGACTCCGTCCGCTCCGCCTGCACCACAGTCGCACCCAGCAGAGCGCCGACCACGGCCAGAACGGCCGCGAGGGCCATACCTCCCGCCCACATCCGCCTTCGGCGACGGCCGTACTCGTGGTCCCGCCGGGCGCGCCCGGCAGCCAGGAACGCGTGCTCGCTGTCGTTGAGGTCGAGGCCGCGCAACGCGGGCTCGTCCCAGGCGGCGAGCCGCACTCCCCGGTACAGATAGCTCTCGTCGCGACCGTTCCTCTCCCACTCCACAGCGGCCTCGGTGAGTCTCCGCTGCGCGCGCAGCAGTTCCCGGTCGGTGTCGACCCAGGCCCGCAGCCTCGGCCAGGCCGTGATCAGTGCTTCGTGGGCGAGGTCGACGGTGTCTCCGTCGAGGGTGACCAGCCGGGCTCGGACCAGCTGTTCCAGGACCGCTGCGGCGTCCCCGTGGGCGCTCGCGGCCAGTTCGGTGCGGGGAGCGGGCCGACGGGTGTCCTGGACTCCGGCGCCCGGGGTGATGAGCCGTAGGAGCAGGCCCCGGGCGACAGCGGCCCGTTCGGGGGACAGCTCGGTGTAGAGGTGTTCGGCGGTGCGGGCGATCGCCCCGTGCACACCGTCGGCGGCTTCGTACGCGGCCACGGTCAGGGCTCTGCCCTTGCGTCTTCGCCAGGTCTCCAGCAGGGCGTGCGACATGAGGGGGAGGCCACCGGGTTCCTCGGCCACGTCCTGGATGATGCGGGCGGTCAGCGCGCGTTCCACGATCAGGCCGTCGGAGGCGGCGGGTCTGACGATGGCCTCGCGCAGCTCGTCGTGGGTCATGGGGGTGACCGGCAGCGTGGCCCGCTGGGCGGCTTGTGCCAGGCCGGCGTGCTGGATGAGGTGACCGTAGAAGTCCGCGCGGACGGCGATGACGACGCGGACGCGGTGCTCGGGCCGGGCCAGGGCGCACAGCAGGTCCAGGAAGCGGGTGCGTTCGCGAGGGTCGGCGCAGAGAGTGAACGTCTCTTCGAACTGGTCCACGGCGACGACCGTGTCCGCATCGGTGGTCCGCGGATCGAGGAGATCGGCGTGACGGTGTGCCGGGCGCGGCCCGGGGGTGAGGATCTGGATCACGGCAGGACGTGTCCGACCGGTGTCGGCCTGGCTCAGGCGGGGGATCAACCCTGCTCGCAGCAGTGAGGACTTGCCGCTGCCGGAGGGGCCGACCAGAACGGCCACGTGCTGGGTGCCGACGAGTTCCACAAGCCGGTCGGCCAGCCGGTCCCGGCCGAAGAAGCGGTCGCGGTCGCCGGTGTCGTACCGGGCCAGACCCAGGTAGGGCGAGGGGACCCCCTCGTCGGCGGCACCGGTCTCCTCCTCGGCCGCTTCTCGCGCGGCCTCCTCCCAGCGCCGTTCCCACTCCTTCAGGTCGCCTCCGCAGGCACCGGCATAGGCCAAGGTGACCGCCAGAGACGGTAACCGGTCCCCGGCGGCCGCCTGTGCGAGCGTCGCGGTGGAGTAGTGCGCCCGCTTCGCCATCGCCCGGTAGGTGAGACCGCCGGCCTTCCGGCGCAACTCCCTCAGTTCGCACGCGAATCGCGCGACGGTCCCGCCGGAAGGGTCCAACGGCCGCTCACGACGCCCCATGACCTGCTCCCCCTCAACTCCCTTGCGCACGCTAGGGATCGAGGAGGCGCAAGGCAACAGCGCGATGGCCGCCGGGGGCGCGCACACGGGATTGTCCGAAAGTGGTGAAGGGGGCCTGCCAGACAATCCCCGGCCACGAAAGCTGAGGTCGCAACAGGAGCGGGAGCCACTGGACTCACCGGTCCGACCACCACGGACAAGGGGGACACCCATGAACCTGTTCAAGAAGCGGGCGAGACTGGCCGCGTGCGCGGTCGGCGCGCTGACGGCCGCCACCCTGGCCCTGAGCACCTCACCGGCGTCCGCGAGCGGGACCTACAGCGGTCTCGCCTATGTCTACGGCGGCGGCCAGTTCGAAGACGACTGGGGCAACGAGGGCATTCTGTCGACCGGCACCCACACACGCTCCAATGCCACCTGCCTCTGGCAGAAGATCCTCGCGGCGCACGGCTATCTCGACTTCCCTTCGGACATCGACGGCATCTTCGGTACGCGGACGGAAGCCGCGACCAAGAGGCTGCAGGACGAATGGGACGTGGGCGTCGACGGGGAAGTCGGCCGCGAGACCTTCGGACGAGCGTCGCGGGAGAACCTGGTGCAGGAGGGGGGAAGCACCGACCCCGGCTCCACCCTTGAGCTGAGGTACCTCGGCACGCACTTCAACCTCGACCTCGTGCGCGAGTCGTCCGGCAACTACGGCTTCTGGGACGGGGACGGCAACTATCGGCTCGCCGGCTACAACTACCGGACCTGCGGCTGACGCCTGAAAGGGAGGATCTGCCAGCGATGCGATCCACACTCCGTCGCGCGCTCGCCGTGACCGCGGGACTGTTCCTGTCCGTCACCACGGCACAGACCGCGAGCGCCGTACCCACCGACCCAGCGGCCGGCACCGGGAAAACCGCCGTAGGCACCGGAGTCCCGGCCGCCGGGCCGGCCGCTGCCGCCGCCTGCCCGGCGCCGGGCAGCCGCGTCAAGACACCCACGTCGGCACGTGTCCACCTCGTCGACCCGGACGACTGGCTGCGCCACATCCCCGACTCGACCGTCTACTTCAGCCTGTGGGACAGCTGGAACGGCATCGTCACCATCAGCGACAGCCTCCTGGCGTCCTGCTGGCCCAGCGCCGACAACATCCCGCTCCCGCTCACCAACGCACACCTGGCGAAGACGAGCAGTAGTTCCAAGGTCTACATCTACGACTCGTCCTACGGCGGCTACCGCTGGATCACCAGCGCGGACACGTTCAACCACTACGACTTCGCGTGGGGGAAGATCCGCACACAGGAAATCGATCCCGACTCCGTTCTCCACTCACATCCATGGGACTGAACGCTGTGCACGCCCCTCGCGGAGTGATGTGACGCCGCGTGCGGAAGGTCATGACCACCGGTCTTCGCGTGGTGCTGGGCCTCCGGCTGCGAGGACTGACGCTGAGCCTTCGGCTGCGGGGACTGGCGCTCATCTGGGTCGCGGCGGGCGTGCGGTTGCTGCGGCAGTCGGATGCGCCGTGGGCCGCCGCGTTCCTGACGTTCAAGGACGGGCTGCTTCCGGTCCTGGCGACATGGGTGCTCGGTGTCGCGTTCACCGTGGCCAACCTGCGGGGCGTGACCGTACGCGCGCGCCTGGCCTGGGGAACGTTCGCGACGGGCTTCACCCTCAACTCCCTGACCACCGTGCTCAACGGCGGCATGCCGTTCTCGGTCGCGTCGGCGCGGTACGCCGGGCTGTCCGAGCAGGCGATCGCGATGCCCCCCGTGGGGCATCGGCCGGTCACCGACCAGACGGTGCTGACCGTCTTCTGCGATGTCATCCCGGTTCCGGTGCTGCGGGCCGTGGTGAGTGCCGGGGATCTGCTGATGGTGGTCGGCGTCGCCTCGCTGCTCGCTGCGTCGGCCTCACGTGGTCCTGGCCGCCGCCCCGGAGCCGGCACCCACGATCACCACATCGAGGACCGAGAGGAGGTGACTCCATGGACAAGAGCTCGCTGCGGTCACGCGTCTGGCTCGCGATCGCCTCGATCGCGACCCTCGCCGCCGCCCTCTACGCTCTCGCCGCGCCCTTCTACGAGTCCCACTGAGCCCGTTCCACCCGTTCCACCCGTTTCGGATCAACCCGTGCGGGGTGAACCAGGGTTCCGTGGGCGTCGGCGCAGCTCGGGCATGACGAAGCGTGCCATGTTGCCCATGCGGCGCTGGCTGCTGGTGACCACGCGGGTCGCCTCCGCGAGAATCGCGCGGTCGACCGGAGTGAGGCGTTCCAGACGGACCAGGTCGGTCGGAGTCCGGCCGGCGGTCGCCTGCTCTATCTGCCACGCGAGTCTGATGCCCTGAACGGCGTCGAAGGCGTGGGCGAGTGCGACGGCGTCGGTCTCACCGAGCATGGCCGATCCGCCGGCCGCGAGGAGCCGTTCGTCCGTCGGCAGTGCCGTCGAGTCCACGCTGAGGGCGGCCCAGCGCGCGATATTGGCGATCGGCAGGAGGAACTGGGCCTTCAGATCGATCTTCTTCCTACGCCACGGGGCGGGACGGCCGCTCTGCGCGATGGACGCCGCCAGCAGCACGGACATGGTGCGCGGGTGCATCCGCAGATCCCCGAAGACGCGGGCGACTTCGGGCAGTCCGCGATCGCCGTGGATCGGGCGGCCGTCCACGAGGAGACAGGTCATGATGACGGCGTCATCGGCCTCGGGCGCGGTGATCCAGTCCCGGCCCGCGCGGGCCCAGTCCGCGTGGGTCCGCGCGAACTTCGGGTTCACCGGGCTGACCCCGTGACGGTCGTGCCCGAGGCCGGCTTCCTCCAGTACTTCGGCGACCTTCTGGAACATCGGCCGGTACTCGGCGATCTCGGCGGCGTCGAGGGTGTTGTCGAAGGACGCCGCCGCGTCGATGTCGGAGGACAGCACCGCCTCCCGGCGCCCGTTGCTGCCCAACGACAGCCAGGTGAACGCGTCGAGTCGCAGATGCGGGTACTGCTCGGAGACCAGCTCGATGGTCCGTCGTACGGCGGCGTCGACGATCGCCGAGTGGACCGTGATGATGCGGCTCGGAGCGAGCCCCTTGGTCATGAGGGCGGTCAACATGCCCGGCACGCGCCGGTAGCGGTCCTTGAGGTCATCGACCGTCGTGGCCCGGTGGATCTGCTCATGCAGGGAGGCTCCGGCCGTGGTCGCCGACACGACGAAGTCCTGCGAGGCGACGGCGCCCCGGAGCCTGCCGGCCCGGTCGGTGACGAGCACGACATCGTCGTCGGACTCGACCACGGCGATGAGAGCCTCGGCGGCGGAGGCGCCCAGCCGGATGGACGGCGCGTCCACCCGCATCGCGGTGCTCACCGCTTCGGTGACCGGCAACGCCGAGGCCACGGCCCGCCGGATCGCGGCATCGGTGAGGAGGCCGTAGCCGCCGTTCTCCTGCCGCACGGCGACATAGGGCAGCCCCCTCTCCTCCATCAGGGTCGCCGCCTGCGCGATGGACGTCGTCGGTTCGGCCAGCAGCGGAGACGTCACGATCAGGTCGTCGACGAGGGTGTAGGACGGGACCTCGCCGTTCACCATCATCCGACGGCTCATGTCGACTTCCCGCGCCAGCAGTTGAGCGCCACCGCGCGTCGCGAACACCGGACCGACCAGGTCGGGGTCGAGGCGTACGACAACGGCCTCACCGGTCGCTTCGACGCGCGGCCCCACCGCCTCGCCGAGCAGGGTGGCGACGTACCCGAACACTTCGGTCGGGCCGAGGCTGTAGGCGGGCGGTTCCCGAATGCGGTCGGGGTTCGTCCAGACGCCGACCCGGCCGTGCCACACGACGTAGAGGCCGCGCTCGGGCTGTGCGAAGGCGTCAAGGATCACTTCGCCGGTGCCGTAGGACGTCACGGCGGCACTCTCGGCCGCCCGGGTGAGGTGCTCCGCGTCGAGGCTGTCGAGCGGCGGGCACAGCCGCAGGAACTCCACCAGCGAACGGACGTCAAACGGATGGGCGGAACTCATCTGGGACTCCTTCGATCGAGGGGGCCGGAGGGCGATGGCCGAGCGGCCCCGCGGGATCGCGGGGCCGCTCGGCCTCACCGACGCGCTGTGCCGTGGAGCGGGACCGCGCCGTTCAGTCCAGGGCGGGGTCCAGGGCGGAGTCCTCCTGGCCGTCCCCCTGATGCGCCAGAACCTGGCTGAGTTCCTCCGTCGGGCCGCCCGAACGCACCGCCCAGACGAAGCTGCCGACGGCGATGAGTGCCATGAGGATCAGGTCCGTCGGACCGCCGAGTGCGGGCTTCTCCATCGGGCCGTACTCGCCGAGGTACGAGACGAACAGCATCACAAGGAAGGTGCCGATGATCCAGACGCCGCTGCGCACATGCCGCCGGCCCTCGGCCGTGCTCACGGCGTAGAGCCCGGCCAGGAAAGCGATGATGGCCACGGTCATCGCGGTGAAGTACACGGGGAAGCTCCACCCGTCGGCCGCCTGCTGCTGATCGCGGTTGAACAGCCAGCCCCCGCCGACCGCGATGAAGATCCAGGCGACGCTGAACACACCGGACACCACCCAGCTGCCCACGGCCTTGCTCCAGCCGTTCCGCACGCTGTTGTACGCGCCGTAGACCGGCAGGGCGAGGAACACGATGGTGAACAGGTTGATCAAGGAGACCCAGCCCGCGAAGTAGATGAGCATCAGGCTCGCGACGAACCCCGCGATCGCCCAGAAGTACGCCCACTTGACGCGGACCGGTCGGTGCATGTCGGGCGCGGTGCGCCGGAGCACCATCATCACCGGGCCGCCCATGACGTAGGACAGGGTGAGCGCGACCGACACCTGGGAGACGAAGGAGTACCAGCTCGGTGCCGGGAAGAAAAAGAAGAAGCCGAGCACCGTGCAGACGAGGAGTCCGACGATCGGCGTGCCGTACTTGTTGATCTTCTGCGCGCTCTTGGGCAGTTCACCGTTGACCGACATCGAGTACACGGAGCGGGCGCCGATGCCCAGCCACACCCAGCCGGTCGCCGCCGGTGACAGCGCCGCGTCGGTCAGCAGGATCGTCGCGAACCATGCGAAGCCGGCTGCCGTGACGGCGTTGAGCAGCGGGGACGACGCCCAACCGCTGGTCATCAGGCCGGACCAGTCGCCGGGAGCGACCTTCGCGTCGTTCCAGTCGATGGCGCCGAGGAAGCCGACCTGCAGAACGACGTAGATCACCAGGGGTATCAGCAGACCGCCGACGATCATCGCGATCGGGATGTTGCGCTGCGGATTGACCGCCTCGCCGCCGAAGTCGAGGATCTGCCGCAGTCCCGAGTAGGCGAACACGATGCCGCCGCTCGCCAGCGCGCCGAAGATCGCGCCGGACCCCTGCGGGGCGAAGCCACCGCCGATCGTGAAGTTGGCCGACGAGAAGGCGGTGAACATCAGCACGGCGGTCACGATCGGGATGACGAGCTTCCACACCGTGACCCACTTGTTCGACTCGCTGAGCAGCTTGGCGCCCATCGAGTTGAGGAAGAAGAACACGAACAGCAGGCCGAACCCGACGAGGATGCCCGTCGGCCAGGACAGCACCATCGTGCCGCCGCTCTCGGAGAGCCAGCCCAGTTGGGGCCAGTGGCCGCCGACGTAGGTGATGACCGCCTGCACCTCGATCACCGGCAGGGACAGTGCGGCGATCAGATAGCCCCAGCCGTTGAAGAAGGAGAGGAAGGCTCCGTGGGTGAGCCGTGGATAGCGAACCCCGGCGCCCGATCTCGGCAGCATCGTGCCGAGTTCCATCCAGGTGACGCCGATGACAGCGAAGAACACCGCGCCGAGGACCCAGGTGAGGATCGAGGCCGGTCCCGCGATGCTGGCGGCGGCGAGCGTGGCCAGCAGCCAGCCGGAGCCGATCTGCACGCTCACGGCCAGAGCGATCAGTCCGAAGAGGCTGATCTGTTTCTTCAGGTGCGCGTCGCTGGCTTCATACGCGCCCTCGACAGGGACCGTTGCCTGTGCATCTCTCACGGTGACTCCTTTGTCCGCACTACGCATTGATTGCCTTGTCGATGGGCAGCCGCGATCGGTCCGAGGCCTCGACCGAGCAGAGGTGTGCCGCGGTGACGACGCCGACACCGAGCGGCAGGAAGCCCGTTGAGGCCGCTGCAGCGGAGTCTCTGGACACCCACGCTCATCCGCAGATTGTCAGGCAATAACGGGGAAAGTATGAGCTGCGCGCGAGCCGGTCAACAGATGCGACAGAATTCCTGGCAGATTGCCAGACAAATAGCGGGGTCCCATCGCACCACCTAGCCCACAGGACGGGCGAGGCGCAAGCTTGAACAAAGGGAGCGATATCCCGCGAACCTGTCAGAAGGAGGCGAGATGTCGGAGCAACCCACCACCAGTCCCCCACCTTGGCATCTGGCAGGCGACTGGTTCGATGTATGCAAGTGCGCCATCCCGTGCCCGTGTACGTTCGCGCAGGCCCCGACCTACGGCGACTGCGAGGGTGTGCTCGCCTGGCACATCAGGGACGGCAACTTCGGCGACGTACGGCTCGACGGGCTCAACGTACTCATGCTGGGTTCCTTCGTGGGCAACCCCTGGGCTCGCCGGCACACGGACGCCTACGCCGCGGTCTTCTTCGACGAACGCGCCGACGACCAGCAGCGTGCCGCCCTTCAGGCGATCTTCGGCGGTGAGGCGGGCGGATGGCCCGCGGAGTTCGGCGAGATGTTCGGCCCCGAGATGAGGGGCATGGACTTCGCCCCCATCCGCATCGAGGTCGACGAGGACCTGGCGGCCTGGCGCGCGGACATTCCCGGAAAGGTGACGGCAGCCGCCGAAGCGCTGACCGGCCCGACCACACCGGCGGGCGCACGGGTCCAGGTCCACAACGCCCCCGGCGCCGAAGTGGGCCCGGGCCAGGTCGCCACCTGGGGCCGCGCCACCACCGACCGGGCCGACGCCTTCGGCTTCACCTGGGATCGTTCGGGCAAGTCGAGCAAACACTTCCCGTTCGACTGGACGGGCCCGACCTGACCACACATCTACCGATGGAGAGTGCCGGCCGCGACCTGGCGGACGATGCGTCCAGGGCCAGGTCCAGGTGGAGTCACATGCCGTCCATCGAGGGCATCGAACCCCGCAGTCCCGGCAGCAGCCAGTCCTGGAACGGTGCGAGTACCGCCAGGACCAGGAACGCGACGCCCATGACGCAGCCGATCAGCGGCCCTCGCGACCACAGCTTCTCCACGAAGATCACCACGGCCAGGCCGGCCATCGCCGCCACGTTCATCACACCGAGTGGGACCAGGACGACCATCAGCCCGGCACAGCAGCCGACGCAGTAGGCACCGTGGTGGACGCCCACCCGGAGGTCACGGGCGGGTTTCCGCCACCCCGCGTAGCGCACCAGGTGGCTCATGGGGTCGCGGCAATTGCGCAGGCACACGTACTTCAGCGGGCCGAGCTGATACAGGCCCGCAAGCAGGAACGACGTGAAGCCGATCCAGCGCCCGGCGGTCGGGTGGTCGGCCACCAGATCCCCGGTCAGGGCCAGGGCCGCGTAGGCGAGCGCCCCGAACGCGGTCCACACCATCAGGTAGCCGCCCACGAACTCGACGGTGCGCGCGCCCCGGTCCCAGCCGGAGGACTTCCGGCCGATCCCCCGTACCCATGTGATCGCCACCGGAGCCATCGACGGCAGCATCATGGCGGCCATCATCGTCACCCACAGCAGCAGGAACAGGGGCAGTGCCTTACCCATGGTGCCGGGCTCGACGCCCATGTCCCGGGCCTGGCCGATGGTGAGGGCCCACGCCGGCACCGCGATCAGAGCGACGAGGAACCAGGCGGCCGCGAGATCCCGTTTCGGCAACAGCCCGCCGCCTGCTCCGGTCGGCGAGGGCGACCGCGCAGGGGGAAGGACGGCGGTCGGGGTGAAGCGCATCGGCGTGGCCTCCTGCGGATACGTCCAGCAGACCACTCGCACGCGTGGGGCGCGACCTCTCCCGAGCGTGACGGCGCGGCGCCCTGGCCGGCATCGGCCCCACGCCCTGACCAGCCGACCGCGCAGCGGCTCCAGCACATCACGCGTCAGCCACCGGCACTCGACCATCCCTGCCGGTCAGCGAACCCTCCCCCGTGGCTTCAGCGGCACGGGGGGAAGCTCCGGCGCGGGCAGCGGATCGCCGTCGTACCCCTTCACCTCACCGAACCGACTCCCCGTCATCCAGTCCTCACGCGCCTGGACGATCTCCTCCTGTGTCCTGCCGATCCAGTTCCAGAACATGATCAGCTCCTCCTCGAACGGCTCGCCGCCGAGGAGCATGACGGCGGCGGCGTCCGACTCGGCGCGGAGGGGGAGTTCGGAGCGGCCGCAGCCGAGGTAGAGCATGGAGCCGGGGAGGACGGGGACGCCGTCGACATGGGTCTCGCCGGACATGGCGAGGACGGCGTACTCGAAGTCGGGCTCGACCGGGAGGCGTACGTCGGCGCCCCGGCTCAGCGCGAGGTCGGCGCCGACGATCGGCGTGAACGTGGTGCCGGGCGAGGTCGCCCCGTCGAGGTCGCCGAGGATGAGCGTGGCCCGCAGTCCGGGCGCGGTGACGACCGGCAGTTCGGCGTGGTGCTCGAACTTGGGGTCCGTGTGGCGGTGGCCGTCCGGCAGCGCCACCCACAGCTGGGCGCCATGCAGGAAACGAGCGTGCGACTTGGGGCTCTCCTCCGAGTGCGAGATCGCCCGGCCGGACGTCATCAGGCCCAGCTCGCGCGGCCGGATCGTCTGGAGGCTGCCCGTGGAGTCGCGGTGCAGCACCTCGCCCTCGTGCAGCCAACTGACGGTCTGCAACCCCATGTGCGGATGCGGCGGCACCTGCATTCCGGGCTCGTCGGCGATGTCGTCCGGCCCGTACTGATCGACGAAGGCCCACGCTCCCACCATGCGGCGGCCCAGATTGGGCAGCAGCCGGCGGACCTCGGTCGACTCACCGAGCTTCACCCTGCGCGGGCTGAGGAGTTCACGAACCGGCTCGGCCACCACGAACCCCCGGCCGCCACACACCGTGGGCACCGCCTCGCGATCAAGATTGCTCATGCATCCCAACCTAGCCCCGCCCGCCAGCGTCCGTCAGTCCCAAAAAACAGTAGCCATGGATATAGTCGCCATGTACGGTATTTGCGTCGGCTCGGCTTTCGAACGCCCGTGAAGCACGAGCACGAGCACGAACAGGAAGAACGAGGAACAGGAAACGGAGTGGTCATGACCACCACAACACCCACCGTCAACGGCCGCGTCATCGCCCTCGCCCACTACGCCGGTCGCGCGATCCTGGAGCATGTGCTCAGCGGCCACGGCCTCACGTTCCAGCAGTCGGTGACCTTGCGGCCCGTCGCGATCGCCGACGGGCCCGTCCCCCTCGACCAGGTCCTGGAGCAGGTCACCGGCGCCCTGAAGATCGACGAGGCCGAAGCGCGGGCCGTCGTCGAGGAGTTGCTCTCCGCCGGGCTACTGAAGACGGACCCGGCGCGGCCGTCCCTGCTGGAGATCACGGACGCCGGGCGGGCGGCGCACGCCGGGTCCTCCGCCGAGACCGCCCCGATCTCCGCCCGGATCTACGCCGGCATCCCCGAGGAGGACCTGGCCGTCGCGGGCCGGGTGCTGGCCCTGGTCACCGAGCGGGCGAACGAGGAGCTGGCCACCCTGAAGTAGCCCTGCGAGAGCGGTTGTTCCGGCGGAGCGCCCGGCGCCCCAGGTAGTGGAATATTCAACCGCCAGGGGTGGTTGTGGGGCGTCGAAGGAGGTCAACGATGGAGACGACGTACTACGACCACGGAACACCCGCCGAGCGCTGGGAACGCGCGCGGATGTTCTTCGACGCCAAGGACTACGCCGCCGCAGCGCGCGTTCTCGGCGCGCTGGTCGAGGAGGTGCCGGAGCAGACCGGGCCCCGGCTGCTGCTGGCCCGCGCCTACTACCACTCGGCCCAACTCCGGCGTGCGGAAGCCGAGTTGCGCCTCCTCGTCGAGCGCGACCCGGTGGAGCAGTACGCCCGGCTGCTGCTGGGCCGGACCCTCCAGCGGCAGGCCCGGCACGAGGAGGCGGAGCCCCATCTGCGGATCGCCTCGGCGCTGGCGGGCGACTTCACACAGGTGTGAGCCGGTGTGAGCAGCCGAGCGGCACCCGCACGGTCTACTTCGCCTCCGCCCGGCTGCCGTACGCCCGCTTGCCGCGTCGGTGCGCGATCTCGCCGAGGACGACGTCGATCGCGATGAACGCGGCGAGCGGGATGCCGAGGAGCGGGACGAAGTAACCGAGGACGGCGATCAGGGCGAGGGCCGGGACCAGGATGTACGGCGGTACGTGCTGCCAGGCGCCGCGCGGGATCGGGCGGCCGAAGGACGAGCCCTTGCCGCGCAGCCACCACATGCGGTAGCCCCAGAGGATCAGCACGATCAGCGAACCGGCGAGGGCCATCAGCAGGATCTGGTTGACGATACCGAAGAGGACGCCGGTGTGGGCGTCGATGCCCCAGCGGCTGAGCTTGGCCAGGATCGGGAAGTCGGCGAAGCGGAGCGTGTCGGTGACCTCGGTGGTCGCCGGGTCCACGGCCACCGCGTCCTGCTTGGTGGGCCAGCTGCGCTGGACCTGCCGTACCACGTACGCGGAGGACGCGTCCGCCGGCGGCACGATCTCCACGGGGTCGCCCAGGCCCTCGGCGCGTGCGGCGGCCAGGATCTTGTCCAGGTCGCCGTCGGCGGCGGCCGCGCCGTCCGTCGCGCCGGAGGCGTGGTCGCCGTGGCCGCCCGCCGTGGCCGAGATCGCGGGCGTCGCCTGGTGCAGCTCGGTGCGCAGTACCTCGATGTGGGCGCCGGTGTACGTGGACCAGGTCAGGCCCGTCGCCGAGAGGAAGAAGAACCCGGCGGCGGCCCACACGCCGACCGTGCCGTGCAGCCCCAGGGTGCGGCGGCGGCCGGTGGTGCCGCGCACCTTGCGCAGGGCGCGGCGGCGGGTGAACCAGAGCACGAGACCGCCGGCCGAGATGACCCACAGCCAGCTGGCGGCGAGTTCGCTGTAGAGGCGCCCGGTCTCGCCGAGCTGGAGGTTGGCGTGGAACTTGTCGATCCAGGTCCGCACCGGCAGCGCGCCGGTCGAGCCGTACTGCTCCAGCGCGCCGCGCACCTCGGCCGTGTACGGGTCGACGAACACCGCGAGGGTGTTGGTCTCGTCGACGCCCTCGACCCCCGTCAGCAGTACCCGGGTCGTGGCGTCGTCCTCGGGTGAGGGGCGTATCGCCGAGACGGTGCCCTCGGGGTGCGCCTCACGGGCGGCGGCGACCTGTTCGGAGATCGGCAGCTTCTCGTCGCCCACCTTCGAGACGGTCATCTCGTCGGCGTACACGAACTTCTCGATCTGGAAGGAGGCGGCGTACAGCCCGCCCGTCAAGGCCGCGACCAGCAGGAAGGGCGCCACGAGCACACCCGCGTAGAAGTGCAGCCGCAGGACGAGGGGCTTGAGCGAGGAAGACCAGCCCTTCGTCGTTCCGACGGCGGGCGCGACGGGTTTCTGGGGCTGGTCCGTCTCGGTCGAGGGGGCGATGGTCATCGGCGGGATGCTCCGGGGTGCGGGGACGTCGTGGCGGTTCAGTAGTCGGGGCGTGGAGGCGTCGAGTTCCCGGCGATTCATGTGATGTGGGTCACAGGCCGGGTTGGGGCGGCCCTCCCCGCTCAGGCCACCCCCTCGCCCCACCCCCCTCACCCCACCCGCTCAACCCGCCCGCTCACGCCCGCCGCTGAGCCGACTCGCTTCGCGACAGCCCGCTTGGCATCCTGGCGCGATGGCTTCCGAACGTGATCGCGCCGAGTCCCGCCCCTTGAGCGACCGGGTCGAGGAGTTGCTCGCCCATGAGGGTCCGCTGCCGATCGTGGCGGCGGGCGACCCGGTGCTGCGTCGCACCGCCGAACCCTTCGACGGCCAGCTGGACCCCGCGCTCCTGGCCCGCTTCGTCGCGGCCATGCGCGCCACCATGCACGCCGCTCCCGGTGTGGGCCTCGCCGCGCCGCAGGTCGGGGTGTCCCTGCGGATCGCGGTGATCGAGGACCCGGCGCCGGTCCCGGAGGAGGTGCGGCTCGCCCGGGGACGGGTTCCGCAGCCGTTCCGGGTGCTGGTCAATCCGTCGTACGAGGCGGTGGGGCCGTACCGTGACGCGTTCTTCGAGGGCTGTCTCAGCGTGCCGGGCTGGCAGGCCGTGGTGGCCCGGCACGCCAAGGTCAGGCTGCGGGCGCTGGACGAGCACGGGCAGCCGGTGGACGAGGAGTTCTCCGGCTGGCCCGCCCGGATCGTCCAGCACGAGACGGACCATCTGAACGGCACCCTCTACATCGACCGCGCCGAACTGCGTTCCCTGTCCTCCAACCAGTCCATGGCCGACCACTGGAACGACCCGACCCCGTCGCGTGCCGCCCGGGAGCTGGGGTTCCTGCTGCCCGAGTGATCTGGCTCAGCCCCGGTACGCCTCCAGCAGCCGCAGCCACACCTCGCTGATGGTCGGGTAGGACGGGACGGCGTGCCAGAGGCGGTCGAGCGGGACCTCGCCCGCCACGGCGACGGTGGCCGAGTGGATGAGTTCCCCGACGGCGGGGCCGACGAAGGTGACACCTCGCACGATCTCGTGGTCGAGGTCGACGACCATACGGGCGCGGCCCTTGTAGCCGTCGGCGTACAGGCCCGCCCCGGCCACGGAGGCGAACTCGACGTCCACGGCGCGGACATGGTGGCCTGCCTCCTCCGCCTCGGCGAGGGAGAGCCCGACGGCGGCGGCCTCGGGGTCGGTGAAGACGACCTGCGGAACGGCGACGTGGTCGGCGGTGGCGGCGTGGGCGCCCCACGGGTCGCTCTCCAGCAGGGGCACCCCGGCCGCGCGGGCGGCGATCGCGGCCCCGGCGATCCGGGCCTGGTACTTGCCCTGGTGGGTGAGGAGCGCCCGATGGTTGACGTCACCGACGGCGTAGAGCCAGTCGCTGCCGGTCACCCGGAGGCTGTCGTCGACGGGCAGCCAGGACCCGGGCTCCAGGCCGACGGTGTCGAGGCCGAGGTCGTCGGTGCGCGGGGCGCGCCCGGTGGCGAAGAGGATCTCGTCGGCCTCCAGCCGGTCCCCGCTGTCGGTGAGGACGGCCACGGGCCCGTCGCCGCTCTCGCGGGACACCGCCGTCACCGAGGTCCCGGTGCGGACGTCCGCACCCGCCTCCACCAGCGCCTCGGCGACGAGTTCCCCGGCGAAGGGCTCCATGCGCGGCAGCAGACCCTTGCCCCGGACGAGAACGGTCACCTCGGAGCCGAGGGCCCGCCAGGCGGTGGCCATCTCCACGGCGACGACACCGCCGCCGACGACGATCAGCCGCCCCGGCACCTCCTGGGCGCTGGTGGCCTCGCGGCTGGTCCAGGGCTTGACCTGGGCGAGGCCCGGCAGGTCGGGCAGGTGGGCGCGGCTGCCGGTGGAGACGACCACCGCGTGCCGGGCGGTGAGCACCCGGCGTTCGCCGTCGGGGGCCTCGACCTCGACCCGGCGGGCCCCGGCGAGCCGTCCCCGCCCCCGGTACAGGTCGGCGCCGATGCTCTCCAGCCAGGAGGCCTGGCCGTCGTCCTTCCAGTGGGCGGTCTCGTAGTCCCGGTGGGCGAGCACCTCGGCGGCGTCCAGGTCACCGCCCACCAGATGGCGCAGCCCGGGGACGCGACGGGCGTCGGCGCGGGCGATCACCGGCCGCAGCAGGGCCTTGCTGGGCATGCACGCCCAGTACGAGCACTCCCCGCCGACCAGTTCGCTCTCCACGACCGCGGTGGCGAGGCCCGCGGCGCGGGTACGGTCGGCGACGTTCTCCCCCACGGGTCCGGCCCCGAGCACCACGACGTCGTACTCGCGCACCGCGGCTGCCTCGGCGTTCTCGGCGGTCCCGGCGTTCTCGGCAACTTCCGTATCCGTCATGGGGTCAGTCTGGTTGGTGGTGTGCGCCGTGGCCACACGGGTACGCGCGCGGAATACGCCGCCGGTGGGCGGCGTTGTCGACGACGGCTCGCCCCCGAGCACCGAGACCAGGAAGAGGGATGCACGCCATGAGCAGCACCGTGGAGCTCACCAAGGAGAACTTCGACCAGACGGTCACCGAGAACGGCTTCGTCCTGATCGACTTCTGGGCGTCCTGGTGCGGTCCGTGCCGTCAGTTCGCGCCGGTCTACGAGAAGGCCGCCGAGGACAACCCGGACCTGCTGTTCGGCAAGGTGGACACCGAGGCGCAGCCGGAGCTGGCCGCCGCGTTCGGCATCCAGTCGATCCCGACGCTGATGATCGTCCGTGACCAGGTGGCCGTGTTCGCACAGCCGGGCGCGCTGCCCGAGGCCGCGCTGACCGATGTCATCGGACAGGCCCGCAAGCTGGACATGGACGAGGTCCGCAAGGCCGTCGCCGAGCAGCAGGCGCAGGCCGGACAGAACGGCGCCTGACCGGGCGGACCCACTTCGGCACAACTCGCCTCGGACACAACTCGCTTCGGACACAACTCCGAGTGGCGGTCGATAAGTTGTGCCGATCCCCCGTCGTGCGCTCGGACGAACGCACGCACTGACGTCGTACACGTCATGCGGGTCGTGCAGGTAATGCGGGTCGTTCGCGGGCCCTCAGCTGGATTCGCGCTGGACGATCCGCGTGCCGAGGATCTCGTGGGTCGTGGGCAGTGTGCTGGAGTCCCGTACGGCGCGGTCGACCAGTTCGGCGAGGTCGCGTCCGGCGGGCAGTTCGATGTGGACGGTGCTGAGGCGGGGCCGCAGCAGCCTGCCGAGCATGAGGTCGTCGGCGCCGACGACGGCCGTCTCCTCGGGGATGGCGATGTCCTTGTCCTGCAGGGCCCGCATCAGAAGACTCGCGTAGTCGTCGTTGTACCCGAACACCGCGTCCAGTTCGAGGGATCTCCAGCGCTTGGCGAGGTCCGCCGCGGCCTCCTCGTCGTAGGACAGCGGCAGTTCGGTGACGGTCGCCTCGGTGCCCTGCACCGCGCGCCGTACGCCCGCGAGCCGGGGCCGGGAGAAGACCCCGTGGCCGGGTTCCTGGGGCACCACGACGCCGATACGGCGATGGCCGCGCTCGACCAGGTGCCGGCCGGCGCTGTGGCCGACATAGCCGTGGTCGAGGACGAGGACATGGGCGCCCTCGACGGGTTCGGGGCTGAGGGTGACGACCGCGCGGGCGCCCGAGCGCTTGAGGATGGCCACGCCCTGCGGGCCGAGCCCCTCGCCGGGCACGATCACCGCGACGGGGCGCAGCTCGGCCCAGGCACGGGCGGCCTCGTCGCCGCGCAGACCGATGCCGCCGTACTGCACGACGGTGTAGTCGAGGCGGCTGAGGGCCCACTGGAGGTCGCTGAAGAACTGGCTGTAGAGCGGGCCGGCGGGCACATTCGGGGTGGGCATGACCACCATGCGGCTGTGTCCGGCGCGCAGGCTGCGGGCCGCCGCGTGCGGCACGTATCCGAGTTCCTTCGCGGCCTCGTGGACCCGACGGCGCGTGGGCTCGCTGATACGGACGGCGCTGGTGTTGTTCAGGACGTAGCTGACGGTCGCGCGCGAGACACCCGCCAGGCGGGCCACATCGGCGCTTGTGGGTACGGATCGTTGCAGGGGAGCGGGCGGAGCGGGCTCTTTCGGTATCTGCACCATGAGGTGGGCATCCTTGCAGAAGCGGTGAGGGGCGTTCCGGCCGGGGCACTTCCGGCCGCCGATGGCTCGGGTCCGGGCCATCGATCTTTGTGGCTGGGCAGTTTGGCGAATGCGTTCGAAACCCGTTCGTGGCTACAACCATTTCGCGCCATTTCTGCGAAGGTGGGTTGATGGCAACCCTCTACCGAAGGCTCCTCGGGTTCCTGCCCCGTCTGGGCCTGCAGACCACCGACCTCGGCCCGGGCACCGCCGTGGTCTCCCGACGCGGTGCGCGCACCGCGATTCCGCTGGAAGCGGGCGCCGACCTGGTGGTCGGAAAGAAGAACCGGTACACCGTCTCCCGACCCGCCCAAGATATGTGGCTGATCCACGGAAAACCCTCCCAGCGGCCCGCGAAGGCCACTTCCCGCCCGGAACGGCCCTCCGACGACTGCAAAGCGGTCCGATTGGGCGACAGCGGGGCATATCTGCTGGTGGACGGGCATGCGAGGGCCGACGAACGCCGAACGCAGCTCGCCGCAGCCGAGTTTCTGTGCGCCCAGCACGTCGCCGCGATGCTCGAAACGTATGGCGTGAACTGTGTGTTCGATGTGGGTGCGAACGCGGGTCAATACGGCAGACGATTGCGCAGTCATGGCTATCGCGGCCGCATCGTGTCCTTCGAGCCCACGGCCGACGCCTTCGCCCGGCTCCGGCGTACGGCCGAGAAGGACCCGGACTGGCACGTGCACCACCTGGGGCTGGGCCGCGAGGACACCGTGGCGGAGATCCACACGGGCTGGAATTCCATGAACTCCCTTCTCCCGCCCACCGATTACGGCCGCGAACGCTACAAGCGCTTCGCCCGCACCCGCACCGAACACATCGACGTCCGCCGCCTCGACGGCCTCCTCGACAAGGCCCTCGACGGCATCACCGACCCCCGCCCCTATCTCAAGATGGACACCCAGGGCTATGACCTGGAGGTCTTCGCCGGCGCCGGCCGACGCGTCGACGACTTCGTGGGCATGCAGTCGGAGGTGGCCGCGCTCCGGCTCTACGAGGGCAGCCCCACGATGAACGAATCACTCAGGGTGTACGAGTCGAGCGGCTTCCGGATCACCGGGATGTACCCCGTCACCCGTGAGCCGAGGACGGGGTGTGTCGTGGAGTTCGACTGCGTGATGATGCGGGGGGAGGCGGTACGGGGACGGGATTGAGCGGGGCGCCCCGCCGGGGTCGGCACCACCCGCCCGGGGATCGGCAAGGGGCGCGGGGAACCGCGCGACAAGCCACAACGATCCCGCACCCGCCAACGATCCCCACCCCCCGAGCCATCAGGCGCCCAAGGGGGCCCAAGGGCACAGCCCCTGGGGAAGGGACGGGTAGGGGCGGCGGGGGCGAGAACACCGGGGCCGCCGGGACCGGCACCTCCCGGGATCAGCACCACCCGCCGGATGGCGGGTAACCGCCGCCGTACGACGGCCCTCGTATGCCCCGGGACGCGCCCAGGATCACCGTACGCACCGCGTTTCACGGCCGTCCGTACGGCACCCGCATGCAGGAGGAGAAGCCATGAGCCCGACCCCGCCCCCACCGCCGTTCGATCCGGAACTCGCGGCAGTGCTGCGGATCGTTCGGGACCGGCTTCCGGAGGAGCTGACCCTGGACATCATCCCGGCCATGCGTGAGGGCTCGGACGCCGAACTCCTCGCGCAGCCGGACCTGACGATGGGCGGGGCCTTCGAGGTCGAGGACCGGTGGGTGCCGGGGCCGGAGGGGGCTCCGGAGATCTCGCTGCTCATCTGTCGCCCGACCGCTCCCCCGAGGCCGGGCCCGCTGCCGGTGATCTACTACGTCCACGGCGGCGGCATGGTCATCGGCACCAACCGGGTCGGCGTCGACTCGGCCCAGGCCTGGGCGCGGGAGGTGGGCGCGGTGGTCGTGTCCGTGGAGTACCGGCTCGCGCCCGAGCATCCGCATCCGGCGCCCGTGGAGGACGTCTACGCCGGGCTGCTGTGGACGGCGGAGCACGCGGAGGAGATCGGGGGCGACGCGGAGCGGATCGTGATCGCGGGGGCCAGTGCGGGTGGGGGGCTGGCCGCCGCGCTGGCGCTGTTGGCGCGGGACCGGAAGGGGCCTCGGCCGGTCGGGCAGATGCTGCAGTGCCCGATGCTCGACGACCGCAACGACACGCCCTCGGCCCTTCAGATGGCGGGCCTCGGTATCTGGGATCGCCAGGCCAACGAGGTCGGGTGGACCGCGCTGCTCGGTGAGGGGCGGGGTGGGCCGGATGTCTCCGCGTACGCGGCTCCCGCCCGGGCCGCGGATCTCTCCGATCTGCCGCCGGCGTTTCTGGATGTGGGGTCCGCCGAGACGTTTCGGGACGAGGTGGTGGCGTATGCGTCGCGGTTGTGGCAGGCCGGGGGGTCGGCGGAGTTGCATGTCTGGCCGGGAGGTTTCCATGGTTTCGACGGGCTCGCGCCTCAGGCGAGGTTGTCGCAGGATGCGCGGGGGGCGCATGTGCGGTGGCTCCGCCGGGTGCTTGCGGAGTAGTGAGCGGCGGGGGCGCCCAGTAGCTCGGGTGGAGGCGGTTGCGTGGCGGCTGCGGGTGGGTGGGGGTCGTTCGCGCAGTTCCCCGCGCCCCTGAAAAAGCGGGGGCTGCGCCCCGCTTTTTCACGGCCCGAAGGGCCGCCTTTGAGGGCCTGAGGCCCGAAAACAAGGGGCGCGGGGAACTGCGCGACCAGCCCCCACCAACCCGCAGCCGCCCCACCACCTCCCCACCCGAGCTGCGGGGCGTCACCGCGCGAAGGCTGCGGCAGGACCTGCGCGGCAGACGCTTCGGCACGGCGTGGCGGCACGGCAAGTGGCTGTTCGTGCCGACCGACGGCGAGCAGACCCTCGTCTGCCACTTCGGTATGACCGGCTCCCTGTTCTGCTGCTCCCCGGACGACCCCGTCGAGGCCCACGACCGCGTCCTGCTCACCCTCGACGGCACCCGGGGGACCCGCAGCCTGCGCTACCGCGACCAGCGCAAGCTGCAGGGCGTACGGCTGGCCGACGGGCCGGCGGTCGACCGGATCGAGGCGAAGCTCGGCCCCGACGCCCTGACCGTCGGACGCGACGAGTTCCGTGAGCTGCTCTCCGGCCGCAGGGGTGCCGTCAAGGCGGCGCTGATGGACCAGTCGGTGCTCGCGGGACTGGGCAACCTCCTCTGCGACGAGATCCTGTGGCGGGCCCGCATCCTCCCGCGCACCCCCGCGCGCGACCTCGACGACAAGGCGGTCCGCCGCCTCCACACGGCCATGAAGGGCGTCCTGGACACCTCCGTCCGCGCCACCCGCGTACCCCCGCGTCGCACCTGGCTCACCGGCCACCGCGACGACCCCGACCCGCACTGCCCCCGCTGCGGCCACCCGCTGTCGTCGGGCCGGATCACCGGCCGCCACACGGTGTGGTGCCCCGACTGCCAGGCATGACGGCGTGGGCGGGTGCCGGCGTCCGCAGGGCCGTCGTCCCGTTGCGCCAGGCGCCCAGCAGACGGACCGTCAGCCGGTTCTCCAGATACGAGGTCGCCCGGATGCCGAACACCACATCGGCGTCCAGCCGAGGCTCGCTCTCCAGCAGCCCTCCCACGACGTCGTGCCGTACGACCTGCTCGTGCACCGCGTCCGCCTCGACATGCTCCATGTAGAACCGGACGGCAGCGGGCCCCGCCCCCACGCGGCGCAGCGCCTCGGCCAGTCGGCGCGAGGCCGGGGGCGAGGTCACCTCCACGGCGGCGAAGTGCCCGACGAGCGCCCCGCGCAGCTCCCGGTGCAGCCCGAACAGCGACATCAGATTGACGGTGGCCAGCGCCTCGCCCGGCGCGGCGTCGACATAGTGCCCGTAGGAGGTGTTCAGTCCCAGGTCCGCCATCAGACCGGCGAACAGCTCGGCGTGGATCTCGTCCGCCCGGCCCCCGCCGAACTCGTCGAACTCCACGGCGACCATCGCCGCCTTGGCCCGCCCACGCAGCCGGGGGATCACCCAGGCGTGCGGATCGGCCTCCTTGAGGTGGTACAGCGAGCGCAGCGCCGCGTACTCGCGCAGATGCCTCAGGGTGCCCTCGTCACGGAGGAAGTGGGAGACACCGGTCCCGTCGCCGCCCGCGGGTTCACGCTGAAGTTCCTCCAGCGCCCGCTCGGCCGTCTCGGCGGGGCCGACCCGTACATCGGTGCGCAGCGCCCCGAGGAAGTGTTCCTCCAGCGCGCCACGACAGGCCAGCAGCCCGAGGTCCCACTCGAAGTGCTCGGGCACCCCCGCGAAGCCCTGGTAGTACAGCTCGTACAGGACATACAGCGCCAGATGCAGATCCTCGCCGTACGCGGAACCGTACCCGGGGGCGGGCAGCCGACAGGGGTCCGGTCCGCGCAACGCGGACAGCACGGCGGCCGAGATCGGACCGCGCGGCTGGGGGAGCGGGGGCGGACGCAGGGGCACGGCGGGCCGGGCACGCGAGGTCTCCGCGCAGCCGGACGGCGTGGGGGCGCCGGACGGTATGAGGGCGCCTGATGGCGCGGGGGTGCCGGACGGTATCGGGGCGCTGGGCGGCGCGGGGGCGCCGGAGGGCGTAGGGATGCCCGGCGGTGTGGGGACGGTTGTCATACGGCATCACTCTCGCGGTTCGCGCCGCTCGCGGCGGCGGTGGCTGGTGTCGCACCAGGGAGGAGTGCGGGTGCGGCGGCAGGTGCAGACCGCGACGGTGAAGCGCGTCGAGACGGTCAGCTCGCCGTCCTCGCCCACCACTTCCACCGGCCCCTCCACCAGCAGGGGGCCGTCGCGCTGTATCCGGATGCGGCGCGGCCGCTCAGGAGGGTTCGGCACGGATCACCACCAGCTCCTCCGTCGTACCGTCCGTCGCCAGCCCCCGTTCGCGCAGCAGGCCCAGCCGGGAGCGCAGTACACGGCCGAAGGGCAGCCGGACCCGGTCGACCACCTCGGCGCGCAGCCCGGCCCCGGTGAGCCGGGCCAGTGTGTCGTCGACGCCGCACAGATGCGAGTGCACGAGCAGCAGCGCGCCCGCCGACCGCAGGATCAGCGGGGCCATGTCGCAGACCCGGTCGATCAGCAGCCGGCCGTTCCACCCCGCGTCCCAGGCCCGCGCGGTGCCCCGGGGCGGGACGGCGCCCGGCGCGGGGACGTACGGCGGGTTGGCGACGACGAGGTCGAAGCGGCGGCCGGGCAGCACGGCCGAGGCCAGGTCGCCATGGCGTACGCGTACGCTCTGGCCGTTGAGCAGCGCGTTGAACCGGGCGGCGGCCACAGCCCGCCAGGAGATGTCCACGGCGGTGACCCGACCGCCCATCCGGGCCGCCTCCACCGCCAGCACACCGCTGCCGGTGCCCAGATCCAGCACGTCCGCCCCACCGGCGATCCCCTCACGGCGCATGGCACGCCCCAGCAGCCGGGTGTCGGCCTGCGGCCGGTACACACCCCGGGGAACCCAGTAGCGGGCGCAGGGCGCGACGGCGTGGGAGTCGGTGGTCATCAGCAGTGCTCCGTGAGCGATCGACGGAAGGTGACCGGTTGCGCGCCGGACACGCTCCGGCGGTGCCACACGGGTACCCCTGGGACGCGGACGTAACGACGGCGGCGGAACGCGACCGGGATCGCGGCCATGGCGGCGGTGCGTGAAGAGCCTCGGCGATCAGAGGTCGCGCCGCTCCAGCGGTCGTACGGCCGGCCCCTGGACGACCTCGCCGTTCGGGGTGAAGCGGGAGCCGTGACAGGGGCATTCCCAGGTCCGTTCGGCCTGGTTGAAGGCCACGACGCAGCCGAGATGGGTGCAGTGGGCCGAGACCGAGTGGAGCTGTCCGCCCTCGTCGCGGTGGACCGCGCACCGCCGCCCGCCGACCCGCAGCACGGCACCGTCGCCCGGGGCGAGGTCCTCGGGCGTGGCCCCGGAGGCGGAAGTCAGCCGGTCGCCGACGAAGTGCCGGGCCACATGGGCCTGGTGCTTCACGAACGACGCCCCCTCACGGACCACCGACGCCATGCGGCGCGGATCGTACAGACCGGCCCACTCGACGTCCTCGCCCTCGATCAGACCGGTCAGCAACCGGCCCGCCATGATGCCGCCGCTCAGCCCCCACCCGCCGAACCCGGTCGCCACATACGTGTGCCTGGCGCCCGGGTGGAACGGTCCGACGAGGGGCACGGAGTCGGTGGAGTCGTTGTCCTGGGTGGCCCATCGGTGGGTGAACGTCAGCCCCCGGAAGCGGCCGTCGGCCCAGTCGGTCAGCCGGGCGAACCGCTTCTCGACATCGGCGGTACCGGGCGCGAAGTGCTCCCCGGTGACGATCAGCAGCCGCTTGCCGTCCCCGTACGGGGCACTGCGCACGGACCGTGTGTTCTGCTCCGGCGTGATGTACATGTCGCGCGGGGCCCGGTCCTCGTCGAGGAGCCCGGCCACGACCAGCTCGCGGCGCGGCGAGAGCCGGGTGAAGAGCAGGGCGCGGTCGAAGACCGGGTAGTGGGTCGCGACGACGACGTCCTCGGCACGCACCGACACACCCGCGTCGGTCGTCAGCACACACGGCGCACCCGAGCCGTGGCCCTCACCCCGGCCGTCCTCCCGGCCGTCCTCCCGGCCGTCCCCCCGGTGCTCCTTGAGCCCGACGACCCGTGTGCCCTCGTACACCGCGCCGCCGCGCCGCCGGAGGTCGTCGGCGAGGGCGAGCAGATACCGGCGCGGGTGGAACTGGGCCTGCCCGCTCACCCGGACCGCCCCGACGACCGGGAACGGCAGCTCCGTCTCCGTCGTGAACTCGGCCGGCAGCCCCGCCTCCCGCGCCGCCTCCGCCTCCGCCCGCAGCCGGGCGACCCGCCACGGCTGCTCGGTGTACGTACAGGCCGCCGCCTCCTCCCAGTCGCAGTCGATGCCGAGTTCGGCGACGATCTCGGCGGCACGGCCGATCGCGGCGGACTGCGAGCGGGCGTACAGCCGGGCGCCCTCGCGGCCGCGCGTGCGCCGCAGACGGTCGTAGACCAGGGTGTGCAGGGCGCTCAGCTTGGCCGTGGTGTGCCCGGTGACCCCGGCCGCGATCCGGTCGGCCTCCAGCACGGCGACCTCCCGCCCCCGCCGGACCAGCTCCCAGGCCGTACTGAGCCCCGCGACACCGCCGCCCACCACCGCGACATCGACCGAGAGGTCCCCGGCCGGCGGGGGAGCGGGGTCGCCGGGCGGCGCGGTGTCGAGCCAGTAGGAGCCCTGGATGCCGGTGTGTGCGTTCATGGCGCCCGAGTGCCCGTTGTCGGGGCAACCGGAACAGGGCGGCCCTCCGTTGTTTTGCCCCGCCCGTGCGCGGGGACCCGGCACGGGACCAGGACCGGCCACGGGGTCGGTGAACGCCGAGACGACCAGGGGTGCCCACGGATGTCCCACCCACAGCAACCCGAGCAGCGGCGCGGCCACAAGGGCGGTGCCACACCGCAGCACAGCGGTGAGCACAAGGCAGGACAGGACCGGCTGAGGGCCGGACACGCCCATGGCACCGACAAGGGCGACAAGGGCGGCGGCGAAGGCGGCGGGGTGCCTCCGGACCAGCGACCCGAACACCCGTGAACCGAGTCCGGGGCGGGCCCGGAGAGGAGCCGAGCATGAGCAGGGAGAAGGATGTGTCGGGCACCGGGGTCGTCGTCACCGGGGCGACCGGCAACGTCGGGACCAGCCTGGTACGGCTGCTGGCCGAGGACCCGCGGGTCGAGTGGGTGCGGGGCGTCGCCCGGCGCGCACCCGGCCGGGAGCCCACCGGGACCGAGTGGCGGACCCTCGATGTGGCGTCCGAGCGGACGGACCTCGCCGAGGTGTTCCGGGGAGCGGGCGCCGTGGTCCATCTGGCGTGGGCGTTCCAGCCGACGCACGACCCGGCGAAGACCTGGCGGACCAACGTCCTCGGCAGTATGCGCGTCTTCGAGGCGGTCGCCAGGGCGGGCGTGACCACGCTGGTGTACGCCTCGTCGGTCGGCGCGTACTCCCCGGGCCCGAAGGACCGCCCGGTGGACGAGTCCTGGCCGACCCACGGCTGGCCCGACGCCGCCTACTGCCGTGAGAAGGCCTATCTGGAGCGGGCGCTGGACGTCTTCGAACGCGATCACCCCGAGATCCGGGTGGTGCGGATGCGCCCCGCCTTCCTCTTCAAACGGGAGTCGGCGAGCGAGCAGCGCCGTATCTTCGGCGGACGCTTCCTGCCCGGCCCCCTGGCCCGCCCCGAGCTGATGCCGTTCCTCCCGGACGTACCCGGTCTCACCGTGCAGGCGCTCCACAGCGACGACGCCGCCAGGGCCTACCACCTGGCCCTGCGCTCCCACGACGCCCGGGGCGCCTTCAACCTCGCCGCCGAACCCCCGGTCGACACCGACCTGCTCGGCGGGATGCTGGGCCTGCGCCCGGTACGACTTCCCCGGACGGCGGCTCGATCCGCGATCGCCGCCGCTTGGGGACTCCACCTCCTGCCCGCCTCGCCCCACCTCTTCGACGCGGTCCTCCGACTGCCCCTGATGGACTGCTCCCGCGCCCGTACGGAACTGGGCTGGGAACCGGAACACACCACGACGGCGGTACTGCGGGAGTTCCTGGACGGGCTGCGCGAGGGCGCCGGCGCCGCCACGGAACCCCTGCGGGGGCGCAAGGTCGGCTGAGGGACACCACGACGACCATGACCCCGAACCTGAACCACGACGAGGCACCCGTCCTGGACGCCCTCGCCCGCTACCACGAACTCGGCGAACTCGGCTTCACACCACCCGGCCACAAACAGGCACGCGGTGCGGACCCCCTCCACCTGCGGCAGCTCCCTGTCCGTGAAGGCCGCCATGCTCACGGTGACCTGCCCCGGCCAGAGCATCCTCGTCGGGCGGGACGCCCACAAGTCCGTCGTCGCCGGGCTCATCCTCTCCGGGGTCCGCCCCCTGTGGGTCGAGCCCGAGTGGGACGCCGAACGCCATCTCGCCCACCCTCCGTCGTCGGCGGCGTACGACAAGATGTTCACCGAGCACCCCGACGCCGACGGTGCCCTCGTCACCAGCCCCACCCCCTACGGTTCGGCCGCCGATCTGCACGGCATCGGCGAGGTCTGCCGCCGCCGGGACAAACCGCTGATCGTCGACGAGGCCTGGGGCGCGCACCTGCCCTTCCACGACCGGCTGCCGTCCTGGGCCATGGACGCGGGCGCCGACATCTGTGTGACCAGCATCCACAAGATGGGCAGCGGCCTGGAACAGGGCTCCGTCTTCCATCTCCGGGGCGACCTGGTCGACCCCGCCGAACTCGCCTCCCGCGCCGACCTGCTGGGCACCACCAGCCCCAACGTCCTGCTGTACGCCGGCATCGACGCCTGGCGGCGGCAGATGGTCCAGCACGGCCACGACCTCATCGACCACGCCCTGAACCTGGCCGACCGCACCCGCGCGGCCATCGAGGCTATCGACGGCATCCATGTCGACGACGCCGACGACTTCTGCGGCCCCGGCCTCGCCGCCGACTTCGACCCCCTGCCGGTCGTGATGGACATCGGCGGCCTGGGCACCACCGGCTACCGGGCCGCCGACTGGCTGCGCGAGCACCACCGCGTCGACATGCACCTCTTCGACCACCGCCGCCTCAGCGCCCAGCTCACCCACGCCGCCGACGACCACACCACCGGCCAACTCCTCACCGCCCTGCGCGATCTGGCCGACCACGCCGACGAACTGCGCGACGCCCCACGCGCCGACGCCCCCGATCCCGGGGCCCTCCGCATGGAACAGGTCCTCCTCCCGCGCGACGCCTACTTCGGCCACCACACCGACGTGCCCGTCCAGCGGGCCGAGGGCCGTATCGCCGGCGAAATGATCACTCCCTGTCCCCGGGGCATCCCCGCGATCCTCCCCGGCGAGGAGTGAAGTCGGCGGAGGACCGCACCGTGCCCTCGTCGAGGCCGCCCAGGGCCGGGGGTCACAGCTTCGCCCGCTGGTACTGGCCGAGGAAGTCGAACGTCCCGTCGGCGACGCGGAACAGGAACAGGGCGTCGCTGTTGTAGCCCTTGTCGGTCGTGAAGGCGATGGTCCGGCTGACGCCCTGGTGACGGACCTCCCGCATCCGGCGGGCGATCGCGCCGCGTTCCGTCAGCGGGGCGCCCTCGCCCGCGCACACCCGGGCCAGGAACATCACCGCGTCGTACGCCTCCGCCGCGTACCGGCCCGGCGGTTCGCCGTAGCGGGCGCGGTACGCGGCGGTGAAGGCGCGGGCGGCCGGGGTGGCCGTCGGGTCGACGAAGGCGGTGGCGAAGACCCAGCCGTCGGCGGAGTCGCCCGCCGCCTTCAAGAAGCCCGCGCCGAAGGCCCGTTGGGTGGCCACCCGGGCTCCCTCGAACCCCGCCTCGCGCAGCGCGGACGACAGGGCGCCCGCCCGCTGTGCGCCCCCGCTGAACACGACCGCGTCCGCGCCCGCCGCGACGACCTCCCCGGCGAGCCCGGCGGCGTCCAGCCTCCCGGCGGGAACGGTCGTCACGGTCGTCTCCCTCCCGTCGCGCCCCAGCGCGCGCCGCATGTCGTCGCACAGGGTCCACGCGAAGTCGCCCTCGGCCCGGTCCTCGACCAGGAACACCCTGCGGGCGTCGACCGAACCCGAGAGAAACGCGTTGCACGGCGCGGCGAGCAACCGGTCGGTGGGCGACAGTTGCGCGTGCGGGCGGACGGTGGTCAGACCGGCGTCCCTGACCTCCGGGGACACCCCCACCGACACCGTGAGGACGGGCAGCACCGCCTTGGTGTACGTGGCCTCGGAGGCGAGGAAACAGTCGTCCGTGGTCGGGCCCAGCACCGCGAGGACCTGTTTGTCCTCCGCCAACCGCGCCGCCCGGTCCAGCGTCCGGCCGGGCTCGCCCCCGTCGTCGTACGCGCGCAGTCCGATACGTATCGGCCGGTCGCCGTCCGCGTTGATCTCGGCGACGGCCAGCCGGGCCCCGTCGAGCTGTGCCTTGCCGGTCTCGGCGGTGGCACCCGAGAGGTCGCCCTGGAAGGCCACGAGGAGTTCGGTGCGCGGCGGCGCGGAGGAGGACCCGCCACCCGCTCCCTGGGAACCACCCCGCCCGCTCCACCACCACGCCCCGCCACCCACCGCCAGCACCCCGACCCCCGCCGAGCCGAGCGCCAGAAACCCACGGCGAGTCGGGGAACGCACCTCGGGCCGCGCCCCCTGAAGCGAGGTCACCGTCACCGCGTCCGGCGCCGGCACGGCATCCGACGGCGCCCCGTCGGCCCGGGATGGCCTCCCGGTCGGCGACGGCTCGCCATCCGACGGCACCACAGCATCCGAGGCCGGCGCGGCACCCGCCGGCGCCCCGCTGACCCGGGACAGCCCCCTTTCCGGGTTCTGTTCGCCCTGCGATGGCGGCACCCCCTGCGATGGCGGCGGGCCTTGGGACGGCGGCGGGCCGTCCGGCGCCGACGCCCGGGTCGGCTCTATCGCGCCCAGCGCCAGCACCGCCGCCGAGCGGTCCGCGATCAGGCGGGTCACCGGTTCCGGCAGCCAGCGCTCCCGGTCGTCGGGCCGGCCGGCCGCCGCGTCCAGCGCCGCATGGACCTCCACGGCGGTCGGCCTGCGCGTCGGCTCCTTGTCCAGGCAGGCCCGTACGACGGGCTCCAGGGCGTCCGGGATGCCGGGCAGTTCCGGCTCGTCGTACACCGTGCGCAGCAGCATCCCGGCGACCGCGCCCCCGCCGAACGGCCGTACGCCGGTCGCCGCGTAGGCGAGGACGCAGCCCAGCGAGAAGACATCGCTGGGCGGGCCGATCTCCCCGCCGCGTGCCCGCGCCTGCTCGGGGGAGAGGAAGCCGGGCGAGCCCACGACGACGCCGGTGGACGTCAGCGCCGTACCCTCCGGGGCGCGGGCGATACCGAAGTCGATCAGGCGCGGTCCGTCGGGGGCGAGGAGTACGTTGCCGGGCTTCACGTCGCGGTGGACCAGCCCCGCCCGGTGGACCGCGTCCAGCGCCTCGGCGAGCCGCAGCCCCAGCACCGACACCGACGCGGGGGACAGCGGCCCATGGGCCTGCAGTACCTCCGCAAGGGAGGGGCCGGGGACGAACGCGGTCGCCAGCCACGGTTCCTCCGCGTCGGCGTCCGCGTCCAGCAACGGCACCACCCAGGGGCTGCCGACCCGCCGGGCCACCTCGATCTCCCGCCGGAACCGGGCCCGGAACCCCCGGTCGTCGGCATGGGAGGCCCGTACGACCTTGACCGCCGCGAACGCCCCGCCGGGCGCGCGGGCCAGGAAGACCACGCCCATGCCGCCCGCGCCGAGCCGCCGCAGCAGACGGTAGCCGCCCAGCCGCGACGGGTCGGCGGCGCGCAGCGGTTCCATCAGGCCTGTAGCGGCGCGGGGCCGTCGTAGACGAAGGTGCCGTTCTCGACCCGCCAGAGGTGGCCGCCGGTGCCGTCGATGACCGGCAGACCGGTCTTCTGGAACCCGTAACTCCTGGTGACACCCTGGTACTTCGCGGCGAACAGGGCGGCGAGCAACTCCTCACGGGTGCGGCTCCTCGCCGACAGACCGGCCAGCGTCGTCAGCACCATGCCGGTCATGTCGTACGCCTCCGCCGCGTACCGCGGCGGCGCCTCCTTCCACCGCTCGCGGTAGGCGTCCACGAACGCCCGCGCGCCGTCCACCCGGGTCGCGTCGACGACCGGCGCGACGATCGACCACCCCTCGGCGGCCTCCTTCGCCTCCGTCAGGAAACGCTCGTCGAGCAGCGCCGGACCGGAGGCACGGGCGCCGGAGAAACCGCGCTCGCTCAGGGCGCGGGCGAACGACACACCCCGGTCGTGCAGCCCGGCGAAGGCGAACGCGTCCGTCCCGGCGGCCAGCAGATCGTCCACCGCGTCGTCGAAACCGGACCGCATGGCGCTGACCACGCGGGGTACGTACGGCTGCGCCGCCGTGTGCAGCTGTCTGCTGAGCGTGGTGCCGATCTCCGAGCCGTAGGTGTCGGACGCCCGGTCGACGACCAGGCCGACCCTGCTCGGGCGGCCACCGCGTACGACCGCGTCGAGGTAGATGGCGAGGATCGTGTCGGACAGCCGGGCGTTCAGGAACGAACGGAAGCCCTGCACCGAGAGGTTGATGCCTCCGGTGGACACGGACACCACGGGGAGGAGAGCGGCGTCGTAGGCGGCCAGTGCCGTCTGGGCGCTCGCGTCCGTGGTCGGGCCGACCACCGCGAGCACCGACTTGTCCTCGGCGAGTTCCTTGGCGAGCCGCGCCGCCTCGGCCGGATCGCCACCGTCGTCCACGGCACGCACCCTCACCTGGAAGGGGGCGTCCTTCCGCTCGTTGAACTCCGCGACCGCCAGCCGAAGCCCACGCTCCTGCGCCCGCCCGGTCACGCGTGCGGTACCGGACAGATCGCCGTGCAGGGCGATGGTGTGGGTGGGCCGCCCGGAGGACGCGGCGACGGACGGCTTCCCGCCACCCGTGCCGTCGCCCCGACCCACGGCCCACCAGACCGCCCCACCACCGCCGACGAGCAGCGCACCCGCACCGGCGAGGAGAAGGGCCCGACGCCGCACGGGCTTGTCGCTGTCCGTGGCCGTGGCTGTCGGGAGGGCGTCGTCGGCGCCGGACACCGGGACCGCCGCGTCGGGTTCGCGGACGTGAGGTCCGGCCTCGGAGGAGCCGGAGCCACGCGCACCGGTTCCGTCCGCGGAGCCGTCCGGCTCGGCGCCCACGGACGAGCCGTCCGCCGAGATCTCGGTGTGCTCGATGTCCGGCAGCGCCAGCGCCTCGCTCGAACGCCGGGCGATCAGCCTTACGACGTCCTCGGGCAGCCAGGGCTCGGGGGCACCGCCGGGCGCGACCGCCGGGGCGTCGTCCCCCGACTCCTCCGGCAGCAGCTCCCGTACGACCTCCCCGGTCCCAGGCCGCCGTGTCGGGTCCTTCTCCAGGCAGCGGGACAGCAGGTCCGTCAGCGGGGCCGGGGCGTCGTCGAGGTCGGCGGGGTCGTGGACCGCGCGGAAGAGGAGGGCGTCGAGGGGGCCCTCGCCGAAGGGCGGGCGGCCGGTCGCCGCGTAGGCGAGGACGCAGCCGAGGGAGAAGATGTCGCTCGCCGGGCCGATGGTGCGGGCGTCGCGGCCGTCGGCCTGTTCCGGGGCGAGATAGCCGGGCGTGCCGACCACGAGGCCCGTCGCGGTGAGCGCGGTGTCCTCGGGGGCCCGGGTGATACCGAAGTCGATGAGCCTCGGCCCGTCGGCGGCGAGGAGGACGTTGCCGGGCTTGAGGTCCCGGTGGACCAGCCCGGCCCGGTGGACCTCGCCGAGCGCCTGGGCCAGCCGGCCGCCGAGGACCCGCAACCCCCGTTCGCCGAGCGGCCCATGCGCGGCCACCGCCTCGGCCAGCGACGGGCCGGGCACGTACGCGGTCGCCAGCCAGGGCGACTCCGCGTCCGCGTCGGCGTCCACCAGCGGCACCGCCCACGGGCTGCTGATCCGCCGGGCGACCTCCACCTCACGGCGGAACCGGTCCCGGAAACCCCGGTCCTCGGCGTACTCGGCCGCCAGCACCTTCAACGCCACCAGCGAACCGCCGGGCGTACGCGCCAGATACACGAGCCCCATGCCACCCGCGCCGAGCCGCCCGAGCAGCCGGTGGTCGGCGATCCGCGCCGGATCGGAGGAACGCAGCCGCCGCATCAGCCCTCACCCCCGCCCAGCTCGAAGCGCACCCGGTCGAGCATGGTGGTGGTGCCGCGTGTCGCGTACTGCTGCAGCTCGCTGTCGGTGTAGCCCTCGGCGCCCTTCAGCGACACGGCCAGCGTCACCTGGCCGAGCCGGGTGACCATCCACCGGTAGGTGGCCTTCCCGTCGTCGGTGAGATAGGAGCCCGTCTCGAAGACGGAGTCGTCGGAGTAGGTGTTGTCGCGCAGGCCGAGGGGCGTGCCGATGGAGTTGAGGTCCGTGATCCGTTCGTCGGTGCGTACCTGCTGCTCGGGGCAGCGAAGGGTGTCCTCCAGCGTCTCGGCCATCCGGTCGTCGGCGCCGAGCACCGTGGAGTGCACGGTCACCGCCGCCGTCACCTTGACCGTGCCGCGCTTTCCGGTGCCGGGCAGTTCGCTGTACAGGGACAGCGAGGCGAGCACACCGTCGGGCAGGGCCCGGCGCTGCCACCGGCACTCCTCGTCCAGGACGGCGAAGGTGCCCTCCGCGCTACGGGCCAGCGGCTGCGCCTGGAACCCCGGCCCCCAGTCCTGGGGCCGCATCACGACGGCCTCCGCGAGCGCGGCGGCCTGCTCCCCCGACTTCGGTACGCGCCCGGGGTCCGCCTCGAACGGCGTCGCCGACGGCTGCGCACCCTCCCGCGCCACCTGACCGGAAGCGGAGGGCGCCGGCGACCCGGAAGCCTCGGCTCCGGGCCGGTCCGTCCCCTCCGCCGCCCCGGCACTGCAACCGCACAACAACACCGCCGCCGCGGTCCCCGACATGACGGCCCTGAACCGCCAACCACCTCTCGGACCAGTCGATTTGTCTTCCAACGCCGCCCCCTCCGCTGCCGTACCCCCGTACGTGACCGGTGATCGTACAGAGGTACGCATTCCAGGAGCGGACGGTTCCCACGAGACTTGTCGCACACACCGGAACCATTGACGCGGAAGGTGAACTGCCCCACGGAAAACGGAGGTTCGGGACCGGATGGGGCAGGGGTGGCACGGGGGCGACGCCGGAACCCGGAGTCCCGGACGGGGGGGCGGCGGCGCCGTCAGGGACGTACGGGGCCGGTCAGCTGCACGATGTCGTCGGCGGCGACGTCGTGCAGCCGGATGGCGAGGTCCTCCAGGGCCCGGCTCGCGGCGAGTTCGTCACCGATCTCGGGGACCGGCCGGTCGATCGGATTGCGCCGGGCGGTCCCCTTGCCGGTCACGGTGGACGAGCCCTGGGTGTCCAGCACGGCACGGGCCCGGGTGTCGTCGCCGTCCTCGGTGATATAGATCTGCACGGTCCACTGCTTGTCTTCCACTGCGATCACCTCCGGGCGGGAATCCCCTTCACTCCTCAGGCTGCGCTTCTCGGGGGGAGCGGTCCAGCCGAGGACGAGGGCCACCACCCGGAGGCCGGAGCCGGTCAGCGTCTCCAGTGGCGGATGTCGCGGAAGCGGGCCTCGACCCGGCCCGAGCCGTGGTTGTAGACGCCGTTCTTGAAGTAGCGGGTGGCGGGGCCCCGGTCGGCGACGGTGAGGACGAGGGAGTCGTCGAAGTAGACCTTGATGGTGCCGGTCCCGCTGGTCGCCTGGTGGGCGATCTTGACGTTGAACCAGGTGTCGTACGCGTTGGTCTTCAGCACGGTCCCGTCGTAGCGCCGTACGGTGCCGCCGCCGGTGTTGTAGACGTTGAGCATGATGTCGGTGGCGAAGGTGCCCGCGGGGCGGACGCCGCGCAGGATCTGGACGAAGGACGCGCCGTCGCTGCCCGACGGCAGATAGACGTCGGCGTCCCACATGCGCTCACCCGTCGTGTACTCGGCCTTCCAGCGCATCTCGCAGCGCGGGTCGGTGGCGCTGCCCTCCTGGAAGGGCTCGTCGGTGGCGTACACCCACATCCGGTGCACGCCCCCGCTGTAGCCGTGCCGCTCGGAGAGGTCGAGATTCCAGGGCTTGTGCCAGTTGTACGTGAACGAGGTCTGCGTCCAGCCGTCGGTGGGGTCGGCGGTCGGCGCGGGCGTCGCCGCCGTCGCCGGGCCGGTGAGCGGGCCCTGCGGTACGGCGAGCGCGGCACCGCCGGCCAGTAGTCCGGCTCCGGCGCGTAAGGCGGTTCTCCTGTTCATCGCGAGTCCTCCGATGAGTGTGGGGGAGGGGAAGTGACTCGCAGAGAACCCCAATACATCGGATGAGTCAAGAGTCTAGACCTTTCGTTCGTCCCTGTTCTCGCGCTGTCTGACTCATTGACAGGTGCGCGACGCGCTGCCTACGTTCGCCGAGACACCCGATGTATCGATGATCCATCAGGTCTGGAGGACAAGGATGACCTCACAGCCAAAGATGACCTCACAACCGGGGAAACGTTCACCGGTGGCCCGCAGAGCCGTGATCGGCACCGCGCTGGGCGGCGCGGCAGCCGCGGCCTTACCCGCGACGGCCCATGCCGGGCCGGGGTTGTCGGCGGAGAGCACCGCCGGGACCGATCAAGTGGCCGGACGTCACCGGCGCCCCTGGAAGCTCCGCGACACCATGACCGGCGACCGCGCCTGGGAGACGTTCCTGCGCGGCCAGGACCTGCTGTGGAGCAGGCTGCCGACCCTCTGGTACGAGGGCCCGTTCCTCGGGGACGGACAGCTCGGCAGCATGGTGTACCAGGAGCCGGGCGCCAACAAGATCCGCTTCACCGTCCAGCACGGCCGGGTCCAGGATCACCGCCCCGAGTTCGGCAGCGGGTGGGGCACCTGCCGCCTCCCGGTCGGCCATCTCACCCTCGACCCGGTCGGCACCATCACGGCCGTCGACTGGCGGCTGAGCCTGTGGAACGCCGAGTTCACCGGCACCGTCACCACCACCGAGGGCACCCTCACCCTCTCCGCGCTGATCCACGACGAGGTCCTGGCCCTCCGCGCCACCGCCACCGGCGGCGAACGGGTCACCTGGACCTTCCACCCCGAGGAGGCCATCAGCCCCCGGAAGATCAGCGAGGCCCCGCCCTCCGGCTACACCGCCAACCCCGCCTGGACTACCCGCACCACCGCCGACGGCACCGAACAGGTCCTCCAGCCCCTCATCGCCGGCGGCCAGACCGCCACCGCCTACCGCCGCGCCGACGACGAACTGCTGCTCAGCGTCGGCCACAGCTTCCCCTCCGACACCGCCGCCGAGACCGCCTCCCTGCGCAACCTGCGGCGCGCGTCCTCGTACGCGGCCCTGCGCCGTAAGCACCTGCGCTGGTGGCGGGCCTTCTACCGCAAGAGCTTCGTGTCGTTCCCCGACCAGCGGCTGCAGAGCTTCCACTGGATCCAGCTCTACAAGGTCGCCTCCGCCAGCCGCGCCGGCGGCCCCGTCATGGCCACCTGCGGGCCCTGGCTGGAGGCCACCCCCTGGCCCGCCGTCTGGTGGAACCTCAACATCCAGCTGGAGTACTGGCTCGTCCACGGCTCCAACCACCTGGAACTCGACTCGCTCGCCACCACGGTCCGCCAGAACCAGGAACAGCTCATCGCCAACGTCCCCGCCGCCTACCGTTCGGACAGCTCGGGCGTCGGCCGCAGCTCCGACATGTTCGCCAACCGAGGCGTCGGCCGACCGGGCACCGGCGCCGAAGTGGGCAATCTGGCCTGGGCGTTGCACAACGTCTGGCTGACCTACCGGCACTCCATGGACGAGGCCCTGCTCCGCGACACGGTCTTCCCCGTGCTGCGCCGGACCGTCAACTACTACCTGCACTTCCTCACCCCGGGCGCCGACGGCAGACTCCACCTCCCGAGCACCCTCTCGCCCGAGTACCCCGTCGTACCACCGCAGGACACCAACTACGACCTCGCCCTGATCCGCTGGGGCTGCCAGACCCTCGTCGAGTCCGCCGAACTCCTCGGCATCGACGACGAGTTGATCCCCCGCTGGCAGGAAGTACTGGCCCGCCTGGTGCCCTACCCGGTCGACGGCAACGGCTTCATGATCGGCGCCGACACCCCGTACGCCCAGTCCCACCGCCACTACTCACACCTGCTGATGGTGTACCCGCTGTACCTCGTCACCTGGGAGCGGCCCGAGAACCGGGAGCTGATCTCCAAGTCGGTGGCCCACTGGCAGGCGCTCGGCAGCGCCCACCGGGGCTACAGCTACACCGGCGCCGCCTCCATCCACGCGATGACCGGCGACGGCGACACCGCGATCACCTATCTGCGGAAGTTCTTCGACACCACCACCCGCTACCCGTGCCGGCCCAACACCCACTACGCCGAGGCCGGCCCGGTCATCGAGACCCCGCTGTCCGCCTCGCAGTCCCTGCACGACATGTTCTGCCAGAGCTGGGGCGGAGTGATCCGCGTCTTCCCGGCCGTCCCCTCCGCCTGGGCCGACCTCACCCTGCACAACTTCCGCACCCAGGGCGCCTTCCTCGTCAGCGCCGTCCGCAAGGCGGGCACCACGCGCTTCATCCGGGTACGGAGCCTCGCGGGCGAACCGCTCAAGCTCCGCCACGGCCTCACCGGGACCCTCACCGTGCTCCTCGACGACGGCAGCCCGGCCCGCACCCGCGACCTCGGCGACGGCACCCTCGCCATCGACCTGCCCAAGGGCCGCGAGGTCCTCGTCCACTCCGGCCCCCGCCCCGACCTCGTCATCGCCCCGGTCGCCGTCACCGAACCGGGCCCCGCCTGGGGCCTGCCGTAGTCACCCAGCAACAGGGAGGATCTCCATGGCGGTTCCCAGGGCGGTTCCGTATCGGACCGCGGTCGTCTCCGCGCTCTGCGCCGGGCTGGCGGCCACACTGCTCACCACCGGGCCCGCACGGGCCGACCAGCCCATCGCCGGCGCCGCCGACCACGTGTGGTCCCTGTCGACGGCACCCCACGCACCCCGCGCACGGATCGCCCTCGACGGCACCACCGGCGCACTCGCCCTGTCGGTCTCCCGCGACGGCCGTACGGTCATCGAACCCTCGCCCGTCGGCATCGTCACCGAACAGGCCGACTTCTCCGAGGACTTGCGCTTCCTGCACCGCGAGGACCGGCGGATCGACGAGCGGTACCGGACGAAGTCCGGGAAACGGCTGGAGCGCCGGGTCCGGATGAACGAGACCCGACTGTCGTTCGCCACCCCCACGGGCGCCCGGCTCGACCTCGTCGTCCGGGCCTCCGCCGACGGCATCGCCTACCGGTACGCGCTGCCCGCCGGGCACGGCGACGTCCTCGGCGAGACCTCCGCGTTCCATCTGCCGCCGGACGCGGGCACCTGGCTCAGCAAGTACCGGGCCGACAACGAGGGCCAGTTCGTCGAGTACACCGCCGCGAGCGCGCCCACCGGCGAGTACTCGGACCAGGCACTCTTCTCGACCGACGGCGGCTACACCCTGCTCGCCGAGTCCGGCCTCACCGGCGCCTACTCCGGCGCCCGGCTCGCCCACGACCAGGGCACCGGCACCTACCGGATCAAGCTCGCCGACGAACGGGTCGAGACGGACGGCCCGCTCGTCACGCCCTGGCGGGCCATGGTCACCGGCGATCTCGCCACCGTCACCCGCTCCACCTTCACCGACGACCTCGCCCCCGCCTCCCGGGTCGCCGACCCCACCTGGGTCAAGCCAGGAACCGTGCTGTGGACCTGGCTCGCCGGAGGCAGCGCGGCCGGCCAGAGCCTCACCGCGCAGAAGGCCTACGTCGACTACGCCGCCGAACGGGGCTGGCCGTACGAGGCCGTCGACGCGGGCTGGTACTTCAAGAAGGACGAGTGGGACACCACCGACCCCGACTGGCAGACCAACAGCTGGATGCCGGAACTCGTCGAGTACGGCCGGGCCAAGGGCGTCGGCATCATCGTCTGGATACACCAGCGCGACCTCGACACCCCCGAGGAACGCGCCCGGTGGCTACCGACGTTGGAGCGGTGGGGCGTCAAGGGCGTGAAGATCGACTTCATGGACTCGGAGGCCCAGTCGACCCTGAAGTGGTACGACGACATCCTCACCGGGACCGCCGCCCACCACCTCATGATCGACTTCCATGGCTCCACGATCCCCAAGGGCATCCAGCGCACCTGGCCCCAGGTGATGACCCTGGAGGGCGTCGCAGGAGAGGAGAAACGCACCAACACCGCCGCCCACCTCACCACCCTGCCCTTCACCCGCAACGTCATCGGCTCCATGGACTTCACCCCCGGCGCCTTCCACCGCGTCGGCCTGCGCCCCAACTCCGACGCGGCGGAGACCGGGATGGCCGTCCTCTACGAGTCGGGCCTGCAGATGTTCGCGGGCACCCCCGAGTCGTACGACGCCCGCCCGCTCGCCCGGGAGTTCTACGACCAGGTCCCCGCGGCCTGGGACGACACCCGGCTCCTCACCGGCAGCCCCGGCCGGGACGCGGTGCTGGCCCGTCGCAGCGGGGAGCGCTGGTTCCTGGGCGGGGTGTACGCGGGGGAGGCCAGGACGGCGGAGGTCCCGCTGGCCATCGGCCGAGGGCGCTGGCTGGTCGAGACGATCACCGACGGCACCGAAGGGCTGGTACGGGAGCGCCGGGTCCTGAACGGAGGCGACACCCTGGGCGTCGCCGTCGTGCCCAACGGCGGCTTCGCCGCACTCGCCTGCCCCTGGCGGCCGGGCATCACCACCTGCCACCGCTGAGGCGGAGGGCCGCGTGGGGGCCGGGAGGCACGGGCCGTCGGGAATGTCCCGACCGGCGGCCCGTGCCGCCGGGGCGCCCCGCTCAGGGGAGCAGGACGATCTTGCCCCGGGTGTGGCCCCGCTCCAGTTCCGCGTAGGCGTCGATGACGCGGTCGAGGGGGTAGGTGGCGGCGATCGGGATCTCGACGGCGCCCGAGGCGACCAGATCGACCAACTCGATCTGGATCGCCCGGTCGGTCGCGTTGTGCCGGCCGTCGGCCCTGGCCCCGATCTGCGCCGCGCGCTCCATGGCGGCGGTCGTCTGGACGCGGTGCGGCGCCACACCGAGAGCGAGGGCGATGTCGAGGTAGATCGGCCCATGGAGGTCGATGAACGCGTCGACGCCGTCCGGCCCCGCCGCCTGACGGAGCCGGTCCAGCAACCCGTCCCCGTACGGCACCGGGACGACACCGTGCCGCTGTAGCCACCCGGCGTTGCCCGGCGAGGCGATCCCGAGCACCCGCACACCCTCGTGGACGAGCAGCTGGACCAGGAACGACCCCACCCCGCCCGTGGCGGCGGACACCACCACGGTCTCCCCGGGCTTGGCCTCGACGGCACGGGCGGACGCGTACGCCGTACTGCCGACCATGTGCAGCGAGCCCGCCGCCTCCCAGCTCAACTCGCTCGGGAGCGTCAGCAGTCGGGCCACCGGAACCGCCACATGGGTCGCGTGCGCGGAGCGGTCCGGCGACCAGCCCAGCACCTGGTCGCCGACGGAACGCCCCGACACCCCGGCACCGACGGCCACGACGACCCCGGCGAGATCCATGCCCTGCGCGGCGGGGAAGTTCAGCGGGAAGTGGTCCCGGACGACCCCGGAGCGGAGCAGCGAGTCGAAGGGGTTGACGGCGGCGGCCCGTACCTTGACCACCACCTCCCCGGGCCCTGGCTCGGGCATCGGGACATCGGCCAGATACAGCACTTCGCGTTCGCCGTACGCGTCGAACCGCACGGCACGTGCATATGCGCTCATGACTTCTCCGTACTTCTCCGGTCCACCGAGACGCCGAGGTCGCGGAATGCTTCAAATTTGAAACCTCGTTCGGGGACGATAGACTCTTGTTCCAATTTGAACAACAGGTAGGGTGGTGACATGGGTCATACGCGATGGCTGAACGACGAGGAGAAGCGCGCCTGGACGGCCTTCACAACGGCGCACGCGCTGCTGCTCCGTCGCCTGGAACAGCGGCTGAAGAGGGACTTCGGCCTGTCCGGCCTGCAGTACGAGATCATGGCCCGGCTCAGCGGATCACCCCACCATGAGCTGCGGATGGCCGAACTGGCCTGCGCCCTGGTCAACTCCAAGAGCGGGCTGACCTATCAGATCGGGCAGATGGAGAAGGCAGGCCTGGTACGCCGCCGCTCCTGCCCGAGCGACGAGCGCGCGGTCTACGCCGTCCTCACCGACGACGGCATGGCCCTGCTGGAGCGGGCGGCACCGGGCCATGTGGAACTGGTCCGTGATCTCCTCATGGACGCCCTCACCCCCGACCAGGTGACCGCGCTGGCCGACGGCCTCGGCGCGGCGACGCGCCGGATGACCGCCGGCCCCGACGGAGCACCCGCCGGCGCGGACGACGCGGACGGCTGCCCGGGCGCCACCCCCGAACCCCGGGACCGGGTCACAGACGCAGCACGATGAGGGCCGTGTCGTCGGTGTTGCCGGACACGGGCAGCAGATCGCTGAGGAGAGCGTCCGCGAGGGGCTCGGGAGCGAGATGACGGTGCCCCGCGAGGGACTCCGCCAGCCGCGCCAGGCCCCTGTCGATGCCCTCGGTACGGCGCTCGATCAGCCCGTCCGTGTACAGCACCAGCGCGGCACCGTCGATGAACGGGATGTCGGCCTGCGGACGGGGCAGCGCCTCCGGGCGGGCGCCGAGCGGCGGATCGGTGGCCAGGTCGAGGAAGGTGACGGTGCCGTCGGGACGCAGCAGCGCGGGCGGCGGGTGCCCGGCACTGCTGTAGGCGATGGTGTGGCTCTCCCAGTCGATGAACGTCGTCACCGCGGTCGTCGACTCGGCGCCCTCGACGGCGCGGGCGTACAGATCCAGCGAGTCCAGCGCCTGCGCGGGCCCGCCGGCGACCCGGGTGGCGCCGCTCAGCGCACTGCGCAACTGCCCCATGGCACAGGCCGCGGCCAGCCCGTGCCCCACGACATCCCCGACGGCGACCGCGAGGCTCCGCCCCGGCAGATCGACCAGGTCGTACCAGTCACCGCACACATTCAGCCCGCCCACGGCCGGCCGATAGCGCAGCGCGACCTCGTACGGTCCCGTCGGGCGGGGCGGCGGCAGCATCGCCGCCTGCAGGGCGAGGGCGACCTCGCGCTCATGGGCGTGCGCCCGGCGCAGCCGTTCGTTGACCTCCTGCAGTTCACGGGCGCGGGTGTACAGCTCGGCCTCCAGCACCCGGGCCCTGCTGTCGTCGCCGCCCGGACCGCCGAAGGCGCGGATCAGCTCGGTGACCTCCTCGACCCGGTGGACGATCAGCACCACCTTCCCGTCGGGGCCGAGGACGGGGGCGTTGACCGGGCTCCAGAAGTGCTCCTCCCAGTGGCCGGGCCGCTCCGGGTCCTCGATGTCGTAGCGGAGCAGGGCCATCGTGTCCCGCTCGCCCGTCGCCACCGTGCGCAGCATCGACGACTCGGTCTCCCGCATACCGGCTGCCGCCGGGTCGTTGGGGTTCTCGGGGAAGACATCGAAGATGTAGCGGCCGAGCAACTGCTCACGGGTGCGCCCGGCCAGCCGGAGGAAGTCCTCGTTGGCGTCGGCGTACACCAGATCGGGAGTGAGCAGCGCCACCATGCCGGGCAGGGCCCGGAAGACCGCCGCGTAGTCGATGGGCGGTTCCGTCATGTCCTGCCTGCCTCGACACCGAACGTCACTGTGCGGTTCCACGATAGAAGCCCACACCCTACATGGCGCCCGCGTTGCTCCCTCCGGGTTCGGAAAGGGGTGCGCCCACAGGGGATGGAAGGGGCCGGGTGGAGTATCTGCATCACTCGAACGGGTGACGCGGTCCGGCGTGGAACCACCACCGGGCGTGACGGATTCCCCGGCCCGGGCTTCGAGTTCGGGCCGGGCCGGGGGCTGTGCCGTTCGGGTGTCTAGGTGGTGGAAGGGGTTGATGTCATGGCGGCTGGGGCTGGGGCTGAAGCCGGGGCCGGGGCCGGGTTCGGGGCCGGTTGCCAGGTGGCCCGGACCAGGGCCTGTTCCGTGGTGCTCAGATAGGCGGCCGCGGCGAGCCACGCTCGGGCGTAGCCGTCGGGGTCGGCCTCCTCGGTGCGGCCGAACACGTCACGGGTGCGGCGGTCGGCCTCCGAGGTGAGCGCGATGGCCAGATCGGCGGCGGCCCGGAATCCGCTGCGGCGCAGTGCCGCCCCGGCTCCGGCCCGGTCGCCGTCGCGTGCCGGTTCGGCCACCGCCCGGCGGCCCCCGGACACGGCGACCTCGACCAACCGGCGCAGCCGCCACAGCGGGGCCTCGGCCAACGGGTCCGGCACAAGCGCGGCGAGCCCCTCCACAGGCGGCAGCGAGTCGGCCGGTGGGAGATGTACGCCTTCGAGGCGGTCGTATCCCAGGTCGGCGCGGCCCTGCCAGTCCGAGGGCAGCCGTAGCGTCGCCTCGATGCCCGGCACCGGGCCGACCGCGAGCGGGCGGAGCGTGGCGGCGCGGTCGGGGTCCAGCCGGCCGATCACCCGGAGCCGTAGCCCCGGCCGGGAGGCGAGCCGATGGAAGTTGGCCGTGTGGGCGAGGTCGGGGTGGCCGTTGGCCGGGGTCAGCCGGATCAGCGGGCCCTCCTCGACCGGCCGGCCGGGGGCCAGTTCACGGGCGAGCAGCTGATCGCCCGCCGCACCGACCAGCACCAGGTCGCACCCGATCAACTCACGCGCCGCCTGCTCCGCCCGCTCCGGATCGGCACCCGGCGCCCCTGCCAGCCGCTCGGCGACGGCCTCCGCCAACGGGCGCGCGAACAGCGCCGCGAGCGGGCCCGATCCGGGGCCGACGCCCGTGCCTGATCCCGCGCCCGTGCTCGTGCCCGATCCCGTGCCTGACCCTGCGCTCGCGTCTGAGCCCGCTCTCGTACCTGCGCCCGTGCCCGTGCCCGTGCTCGTGCTCGTACCTGCGTTCGCGCCTGCGCCCGCTCTCGTACCTGTGCCTGTGCCTGCCCCGGCGCTCGCCCCCGGCTCCGACGTCCATGGCAGGCCGGCGACCGGAGTCGCGCGTACGCCCTTGCCGGAACCCAGGCGGCCGTCCGGGGAGAGCGTGGCACCGGTGATCAGCAGCCCGCCACGGGAGAGTTGGGAGTGGTTGAGGCTGCCCGAACCTAGTGCCACGGTCGCCGTGGCGGCACCCCGGGCACGTGCGGGGCCACCCGGCTTGACGTCGGCGATGGAGAACCACCGCCCGTCGTCGGAGACGAGATGCGTCACGACACCGCCGTAACCGGTCGCCGCGATCACCGGCTCCCGGCACACGCCGTGGACTCTCAGGCCCCCGCCCGGCCGGTAGGCCCGCCGCGCGGTGCCGATCAGGGCCTGATCCGGGTCCGCGACCATCAACAGGCCTGCGGTGAGCAGCAGTTCGCGGACGTTGGCGACCAGATCGGCAAGCCGGTGACCGTCGTGCCGGGCCCGTGCGCCGCGCAGTCCGCGCACGACCCTGAGGGCCGCCGCCTCGGCCCGGTGCAGCCCCGCGAGCCGAGCCGTGTGCGCCGCCCGCAACAACTCCGCCTGCGGTACCGCGCCCGCCGCCGGGACACCGGCGGAGAGCACGGCAGCGGCAGCGGCCCACAGGGCCCTCGCGGCGGACACCTGGGCGGAGGTGGGGGCGGCGGGCGTGCGGCCGGCGGGATTGGCGTCGGTAGGGGCGCGGCCTGCGGAGTTGGGGTCGGCTGGGGTGCGGTCGGCGTCGGCAGCGTTGCTGCCGGTGGGGGTGGGGGCGGTGGGTGCGGCCGTCCGGGCGGAGGCCGGGGCAGCGGGTGTTGTCGCGGCGGGAGCCACCGTGGTCGCCGAGGGCTCGACGGAATCCGCGGGTCGCGCGGGAGTTCCACCGGACGCCGAAACGCCGGCCTCGCCGTGGGCCCCGGCGCCCGCGCCGGACGCGGCTGTGGTCTCGGCGGGCATGTCGGCCAAGTCGTCCGCGTCGGCCACCGGGCAGACGCCGAGGACGGCGGCGCGGTGCAGACAGCGGGGGGCCAACAGGCAGCTGCAGAGCACCTGTTCAGGGTCGGTGAGCGCGCCGGACGCGCCCGGGGTGAGGGTGACCTCCGCGTCCTCGCCGCACCGGATGCGCAGGGCACCGGCGTCGGCCGTGACGGGCAGGGCCGCGTACGACTCGATCGCGGCGTCCAGTTTCTTGCGCAGCCGGGAGGTCAGGCTCTCGACGGCGGCGGCGACCACATCGGGCGCCGCCGGGGGCAGTTCGGCGTTCATCGGGTCTCTCCCCGGAGGCGTTCGCCCACCCAGCGGGCCAGGGCGAGGGGACTGAGGGCGGCGACGGGCATACCGGCCGCGACGAGCTGCTGGGCGATGGGCACCGAGTAGCGCGGGGTGCCGGTGTCGTCCAGGGCGGCGCACCCCATCAGATGCACCCCGGAACCGGCCAGGGCCCGTACCTCCCCGAGGAGACCGCCCAGCGGGTAGCCCTCCTCGAAGTCGCTCACCACGGCCACGAGGGTGCGGCTCGGCACGGTGATCAGGGAGCGGGCGTGGGCGAGCCCGGCCGCGATATGGGTGCCGCCGCCGACCCGTACCTCCAGCAGCAGCGACAACGGGTCGTCCACCCGGTCCGTCAGATCGATCACATCGGTCGAGAAGGCGAGGAAGTGGGTGGAGAGGGTGGGCACCCCGCCGAGGACGGCCGCCGTCAGCGCCGACCAGATGACCGACGCCTCCATGGACCCGGACACATCGACCACGAGGATCAGCCGCCAGTCCGCCTCCTTGCGGGAGCGGGTGCTGAACACCGGCCGCTCCGGTACGACGAGGGTTCTGCCGTCGGCCGTGCGGTGGGTGGAGGCGAGGTTGGCGCGCAGGGTGCGCGGCAGATCGAGTCGGCCGCCGGGGCGGCGGGTCGGGCGCGGGGTGGCCAGGCCCGTCAGCGCCGGGCGCATCCGGGTGGCCAGCTCCTTGGCCAGCTCGTCGACGAGGCGGCGCACCAGCGGGCGCAGCTTGGCCAGTTGCTGTTCGGGCATGCCGCCCGCGAGGTTCAGTACGGAGGTCAGCAGATCGACCGAGGGGCGGACCGACTTGGGGTCGAGTTCGGCGAGGACGTCCGTACGGCCGTGGTCGGCGGCCCGTGCCAGGACCTCCTCGCGGACCTCGGCGCCGAACAGCGCGTCCAACTCCTCGGCCCACTCCCGGGCCGTGGGGAAGGAGGCGTCCTGCCCGCCGCCCTGCCCCCGGTCGCCGTCCCGCCCGAAGTCCGAGGCGCCTTCGCCACGCCCGGCCCCGTACAACTCGTCGAGTGCGTACGCGTAACGCCGGGCCCCTTGCGGCAACTTCTCGCTCTCCCGTCCCAGCAGCAGCCGCCAGCGGTCGGTGGGGGAGAGGTGGAGGAGGGAGGGGGCCGCGGGGGCGGGTGGCTCCGTCGGGTGGGTGGCGGGGGCGGGGGATGCGGTGTCCGCCGCGCGAGTGGCGGGTGTGTGACTCGGTCCGGCCGTGCCCTCGATGCCGTCGGCGCCATCGGTGACCGCCTGGTTCCCGGCTGCTTCGGCCGACGCCGTCCGCTCAGCACGCTCGGCTTCCACAGGGGCCTCGGCGGCCTCTGCGGCCTCCGAGGCCTGGGCGGCGTCCGGCGACTCCGGGTGCGCTCCGCCACCGGGCTTCTCGGCGGTCTGCGTCTGCGTCCCCAGCAGCAGACGCAGGGAACCCAGTGCCGCCAGGCCCGTCGTGTCCGCCGCGGTCCACAGCGCCAGAAGCTGGGGTGAGGCGCCGAGAGAGAGGTCGAGGCGGTCGCCCAGGCGCTCGGTGACCGTGTTCAGGAGACGGTCGCGGGCGGCCGGGCTCAGTGTGTCGAAGCCGCCGCGCAGGGCCGGGAGCCGGTCCAGGAAGCCCTGATCGTCGAGCGTGTCGATACGGTCGAGCAGAGGGTCGAGGGCGGTCGGGGCCGACTGGAGCAGGGGTGCGGCACCGCTGAGCAGACCGGTCAGACGGCGGGACAGGGACTGTCGGCCGTCCGGCCCGGTGGCCGTGTCGACCCAACCGGCCGCCCGTGCGCCGAGCGTGTCCGCGTCGTCGAGGTCGAGCAGGACCCGGGCGGCCAGCGCGGCCCCCTGGACGAGCGGGGAACCGGTGCGGGCCAGGGTGCCCAGGGCGTCGTCCATCCGCAGACCGAGGTGGTGTTCACCCGCCCGCGAGGCCAGCCCGATGAGCGCGGCGGCGTCCTCCGGCTGGTCGCTGCCCGCGAGTCCGGGCAGCGCGCGGACCGCTGCCTCCAGCAGATCGGCGGCGAGCGCCGCGGCCTCCTCCCTGCTTCCGTCCGTCGTACCGGGCAGATGGCCCCGGCGCAGTGCCTCCAACAGGTCGAGTGCTTCGAGGAGTTCGGGCAGGGTGGCCGTCGTGGGGAGCACGTCGGCCGCGTCCGTGAGCCGCTCGGCGACCAGCCCGGGCAGATCGCAGCGAGCGGCGTCCCGCAGGCCCGCGAGAACGAGGGCACAGGTGGGGCCGCCCTCCGCCGACTCCCGGCGGAACGTCTCCCGCAGAGTGCCCTCGGCGGCCAGCGCCGCGGTCACCCCGCGAACACCGGCCAGATCCAGCCGTACGGGGACCGCCGGGGTCCACTTCAGCCGCCACCGCGTGGTGAGCGCCGTACCGTCACCCGTGCCGGATACTTCCACGGCCTCGCCGTACCCCGCCCCGCACACCGCCAGCCGCTGGAGCAGGATCTCTCGGCGGCCGTCGAGGGCCGAGCGCAACGGGTCCAGCCGCAGCTCGCGCGAGGCGGGGTCGTCCGGGCCGGGCAGCCGCAGCGCGGCCAACTCGGCCTCCACGGAAGGGCCGAGCCCGGACCGGGGGGTGCCCGGCGCGACCCGGCCCCGGTCGGTGCCGACCAGCACCACTTCCAGCGCCCGAGCCAGGGCCCGGCCGCGACCGAGCGGCTCCCCCTGACCCATCACGGTCGTCAGCGCCTCCAGCACCTCGCCCCGCCCCGGCGCCGTGAGCCCACGCAACGCGGCCAGGTCGCACGCCACCCGCAGGGTCTCGGCGGCTTCCCCCGTCCCCGCCGTGTGCCCGGCGGCCCGCAACTCCCGGCACACATCGGTGATCGCCCGCGCGGCGGCGGCGTGCAGCGACTCGGGGTCGCCCCCGGCCATGAACACCGCCTGCTGCCACCGGGGGTCCCGAATCCCCGCCGGATACCCGGAACGCGAGTCCAGCAGATCGAAGGCGTACGGCACGAGCGAGGTGACGACCGGGGGCCGCTCCCCGACGAGCGCGGCGCCCGGCACGGAGGCCGACGCCGACAAGGCCGCCGAGACGGAAGCCGAGGGCGAAGCAGAGGCCGAGGACGGAGTCGGGGCGGGACCAGCAGTCGGAGCCGAGGCCGACACCGCAGTCGAAGTCGACGCGGCAGTCGAGGCCGGGGCGGGCGGACGTGCGGTCGATGCGTGGCCGCCCGACGCGTCGTCCTCCGGGCCCGCCCCGTTCGCCAGCGCCGGGGCGTGGAAGGCGCCGATGACAGCGGCGACCTTGCGCCCACCCGTCGAGGCACGGGCGATCGTCGCCCGCATATGTGCCTCGCGGGCCAGGTCCACCGACGGCACGCCACCCGACGACTCGGCGTCCCGGCGCAACGCCCACCCCACACCGAGCGCCGCCCGCCGGACGGCCTCGGGCGCACAGCCGGGCGCGAGCACCTCGACGCCGCGGTCCCAGAGGTCGTCCCCGTCCCGGCCGGTCCCGGCGGCGACGAGCGCCTCGGCGAAGGCGGTCGGCGCGACCGACGGCACGACCTCGCCCACCACGTTGGCCGTGGACCCTGGTGCGTCGGGGTCGTCTGCCGGGCCCGGACAGCCCGCGCCGTTCGCCGCGCCCGCCCCCGATGAACGCCCCCCGGTCCACGCCGGGTCCGACATCGGCAGGTCGCAGCACACGACCTCGACGCCGTGTTCGCGTGCCCAGCGGAGGGCGGCGAGTTCGGGGGAGAAGTCGGCGAAGGGGTAGAAGCCGAGCCGGCCGCCCTCGCTCGCGCCCGCGAGGGCGACCGGGGCGAGGGTGCCCGGGGCGGCGAGGTGGGGGAGCCAGTGCTGGAAGTCGGCGGGCAGCTCCACGCAGACGACCTCCGCGCCGGAGGCGTCCAACAGCGCGGGCACCGCCGCGGCGAGGGCCGGGCTGTGGTGCCGTACGCCCAGCAGATACGGCACCGTCGAGTCGGCGAGGGCCGTGACGGCCGTCCGCGGGTCCTGAGCGATCGTCACCGAAGGTTCTCCCGCAGATCCCAGAGGCGGCGCCACGTCGCCGAACCGTCCTCGGCGCGACGACGCACCGGACCGTCCCAGTAGCCGAGCAGCCGGGCATGGTCGGCGGGGTCGTCCTTGCGGACCACGCCCAGCAGATGACCCGGTACGAGATCGAGGGCGTCCCCGCCGGGCAGATACGCGGCGGCCACCCCGAGGGAGGCGGCGACCTGCACGGCCTCGGCGGTCGACATCACCGTGCCCGGCCGCTCCACGTCCCAGCCCTCGCCGGACCGTCCGCCCCGCAGATCGCGGAAGACGGTGACCAGGACGTCCAGGACCGCGTCGTCCACCGCGAACGCCGCGCCCGCCCGCTCGACCGCCGCCGTGGCCTGGCGCCGTACGAGCGCGGTCTCGGCGTCGACGTCCGCGATCGGGTGCACGGTCTCGAAGTTGAAGCGGCGCTTGAGCGCGGCGGACATCTCCGAGACCCCTCGGTCGCGGAGGTTGGCCGTGGCGATCACGGTGAAGCCGGGGGCCGCGGGGACCTGGGCGTCGTCCGTGCCGGACAGCTCGGGCACGCTCACCCGGCGGTCGGAAAGGATCGACACCAGGGCGTCCTGCACCTCCGGCAGACAGCGGGTGATCTCCTCGACCCGCGCCACCCGGCCCGAGCGCATCGCGCCGAGGACGGGGGAGTCGACCAGCGCCTGCGGGGTGGGGCCCTGGGCCAGCAGCAGGGCGTAGTTCCAGCCGTAGCGGAAGGCGTCCTCGGTGGTGCCGGCGGTGCCCTGCACGGTGAGCGCGCTGGTACCGCACACGGCGGCCGACAACAGCTCGGAGAGCATCGACTTGGCCGTACCGGGCTCGCCGACCAGCAGCAGACCGCGCTCACCGGCGAGGGTGACCACGCACCGCTCCACCAGGGCGCGTTCACCGACGAACTTGGGGGCGATCACCAGCTTCTCGGGCAGCGTCTCGTGCGGCTTGGGCAGCTTCAGGGTCTCGCCGCCGCTGCCGCAGACGAAGGTGACCACGGAGCGCGGCGTCAGCCGCCAGCCGGGCGGCCGGGGCCCCTCGTCGTGGGCCGCGAGAAAGGCGAGTTCGGTGGCGTGGCGCTCCTCGGCGGGCAGAGTCTGCCGGGCCGGAAGAGCCGTCACCGTGTCGGTCGAGGTCATGGATGTCCTTGGTCGATGGGTCGATTGATCGTCTGGATCAAGGGTGTGGTCGGGCATGGATGTGGTCGGGCACGGACCAGCGGTGGCGGGTGGGACGCCGTGCTCGGCGCCCCACCACCGCCCGCCTGCTTCTGGCGGCCGGGCTCGCGCCGTGCTCAGCGGCGGCGGCCCCGCCTGCTCACCTTCAGCTCCTCGAAGCGAGGCCCGTCCCCGTCCTGGACGCGCTGCCAGGCCCTGCGGTACAGCTCGGCGTGCGGTTCGGTCGGGACGATCACGCTGAACAGCGGGGTCTCGTCATGCAGTACGTCGCCGAACAGCGGCAGCTTCCACCGCTCCAGCGGCACCCGCGGCGACTTCGGCTCGACCCAGCCGCCCGGCAGGAACAGCGAGCGCGACGCCCTGGTCCGGGTGGCCTCCACGACCAGGTCGGTGGCGGCCAGTTCGGCGCGGGCCGCCTTCATACGGGCCGGCTTCCACCCGGTCCACCGGGCCGTGAGGCGGTCGGTGGGGTCGGGCATCGCGAGGAGCATCAGATAGAGCGTGGCGGCGTCCTCACCGATGCCGTACTCCTTGGCCACCTCGGTCACCAGCTCGGGCACCGAGCGGCCCGGGTCCTGCGGCCACCACACGCCGTCCTTGTCGCGCTCACCGGCCAGAGGTTCGCCCGGATCGGCGAGCAGGGCCGCGAACCGGGGCGAACGGGCCAGCCGCAGCGCCACCTCGGCGGCGAACGGCCGCTGGTCCTCGATGCGCAGCGCGGGCAGATACGGGTCCTGCCCCGCCTCGTCGAGGAGATCGACGCGGACACCCGGGGCCGGGCGGTCGTCGTGCGTGGCCAGGATGACCGCGCCGTACCGCTCGAAGTCCTTGCCGACCTCGGTCGGTGCGCCCGCGACCTTGCGGAACCCGGGCAGGTGGATGTACCGCCCGAAGTCGAGGACCAGGCCGGGGTGGGCCAGCCGCTCGCGCACGGCGGTGAGCGCGGGCGGCAGCGCGGCCCGGACCGGGTCGCCGGCCGGCAGCCGGTGGGCGAGCCAGGCGGCCAGGACCGTCACACCGACCAGGGTGTCCGCCGTGAATCCGGCCGCGTTGTTTCCGACCGGCTTGACCCGGTCGCCGCTGACCGCCCACTCCAGGTCCCGGGTGAGCCGGGGCGCGGCGGCGGGGTCCAGCAGCGCGGGCAGCGCCTCCCGTACCTCCCAGCCGCTGTGCTTGACCGCGCGCACCGCGTCGCCCAGCAGCGCCTCGGGGACGGCGGTCCGCCTGCCGACCCCGCTGTTCCACACCTCGGCCGCGGCAGCGGCGTCCGGGCCCTCGGTCCACAGCCGGGCCGGGTCGGCCGGCAGCAGCGCGGCCACCACCGCGGCCCGGATCTGGCCGTCGACACGGGCCAGTTCGCTCTTGGCGTCGGCGGCCGCGACGGCCTTCACCCCGATGAGACTGCGGGCCTCGGTCGTCAGGAACGTCCGCTCGTACACATCGACGTTCGGCAGACCGGCCACGATCAGCCGGGCCATCGTGTCGGTGACCCCGGTGAGCCGGGCGAACTCCTCGGCCGCCTCCGGGAACCAGGGCGCCGGACCCCGCGCGTCCAGCTCCGCCAGGAACGCACCGAGTCGGCCCGCCTCCATGTCCTCGCCCAGCGGGGACGACGTACGGAGCGTGTACGGCTCGGGGGTCTCGAACCGGCCGGTCGGGTCGTGGAACAAGCCCGTGAACACGCAGCCGTCGTCCGAGTCGTACGTCGACGTGTGCTGCGTGAACGCGATGAAGGCGCCTCCGCCCAGGGGCAGCAGTCCTTGCCACTGACCCTGGCGCCACTCACCCGACGGCGAGCGCAACAGGACCGCGTCCAGATGCAGTTCGACCCTGCGCCACCGCTCGGGCGCGGCGGTTGCGCCCAGGCCCAGGGCCTCGAACTCGCCGAGCAGCGCGCGCAGTGCCGCACGGTGCTCCTCGGAGGTGGTGCCGGCCGTCGCCCTGAACGCCATGGCCTTGGCACGGTCGACCAGCGCGTCCAGCTCCGGCTGTCCGGACGGCAGTCCGGGCCCGTCGAGGTGGAGACGCACCGTCCGTTCCTTGGGCACGGCGGTGCCGCCCGCACCGGCGGCCCGCGCCATCGACCGCAGGGAGCGGAAGACGGTGGTGATCTCCTCGTCGCGGTTCCACCAGTAGCCTCCCACCACGCCGAGCCCGTTGAGCGCGTTGATGAGCACGACATCCGGCACGCCGACCGGACCCTCGTCCTCCAACTCGCCGTCCAGCGCCCGGGTGAGCCGGGCCGACGCCGCGTCGAGGACCGCCTGCTGACCGGCGGCGTACCGGACGACTCCGGCGACACCCGCGACGAGCGCGTCATCGGTGACCGGCAGCAGCGCGCGGATCGCGTCGGGCAGCGCCTTCTTGTCGTCCTGCGCGGCGGCCTTCAGCAGTGCCGCCGAGGTGTCCCGGTCGATACGCCGCAGCGCCTCGGAGCCGACGACGTCACGGGGCGTCATGCACTCCCAGTACTGCACCGGCGGCAGCAGCAGCGTGCCCTCGCCGAAGACACCGGGCGTACGGTCGGTCTTGGCGGTCGCGGTGACGACGCCGTCGGGGTCGACCAGCTCCAGCTGCCAGCCGTTGCGGACCACGGCCACGGCCTGCTCGGCGCCGGGGAACACCACCAGCGCGGAGGGGCGGCCCATGCCCGGCGCCAGGGTGACGGAGTGCCCGGCGAGGTCCTCGGTGCGCCGGGAACCGTCGGGCAGCTCCACCATGCGCAAGCCCACCAGACCGTCCACGGGAGCGGAGGCCGGGGTGGCGCCGGAGGCCGGCGAGATGCCCAGCCAGCCGCCGGCGAAGTCGCTGCCCGCCGGGGCGTCGCGCAGGGCGTCGGCGAGGAACGCGGGCATGCTCATGCGTCCGAACTCACCGGTGGCAGGGTCGTACTCGTACCAGCCGTTCTCCTTCTCCTCCTCGTCCGGACGGTGCCACACCCAGTACGAGACACCGTCGGTGACGATCGGTCGCTCCACGGGGAGCGTGGTGTCCCCGGCGTGCACCACCCCGCCGCCGGTGGCCCGGCCGCCGCCCGGCAGGGGCACGGTGAGGGGGAAGTCGCCGCGGTACCAGTCCATCTGGGTGCCCCGGGTGCTCTGCGGGCCCTCCAGGCTCAGCACGCGGTCGGCACGGGGGTGCCAGTAACCGCGCAGCCCGTCGTTCCGGGTCCGCCAGTACACCAGCAGTTCGCCGTCGACGTGGTGGAAGCCCGGGTCGCCCCAGGTGTCGTTCGCCGGGAGCCGCAGATCGTGAGTGAGGAGGGTGCCCTCGGCGCCGATCACCCGGGCCTGGGCGGCGCCCGCCACGATGAGGTGGGGCCAGGCGTCGGCGACGACGATGTCCTCGACGTCGTTCTTGGGCACGAGGGTGGTGGTGGCGTCCTCCCAGGCGGGCCAGCCCAGTTCGTCGAAGAGACCGGCCTTGAGGGTGCGGCCCAGCACCGGGGCGAGATCGGTGGCCAGGGCGCCGCGCACCTCCTCCTCGGCCAGGACCAGGGCCTCGGCGGGCAGCCACCTCAGCCGGGACAGCGCGTCGGGCAGCTGGGGCAGACCGACGACGGTGAACCGCCGGACGACCTCGCGCACCCACTCCGCCAGCATCGGGCGCCCGCCCGGCGACGCCGCGAGCAGCCGGATCGCCCGCAATCCCTGGGCGTTGTCGCCGAATTGGTCGGCGCCCCGTCGGAACGCCGCGTGGAAGCGGGAGTCGGCGGCGATCGACAGCAGGTCGCGCTGTCCCTCGCCCGAGGCCCACGGCGTGAGCAGCAGCGCGTAGCCCTTCGTGGGGGCGGCCACCGGCACGTCCAGCGACAGCAGCAGATCGAGCAGATCGACATCCGCGGTGATCTTCAACTCGGCGCCCGACGCGGTGAGTTCGGCCCGCAGTACGTCGGCCACCCGCTCCACCAGCGCATACAGCTCCGGCATCCGGTCCGAGGAACGGTAGGACTGCTGGCGGAACTTCAGGAACCGCTCGAACCAGCCCGCCGTACCGTCGCCCGGCCGCTGCTCGGCGGGCAGCGAGGTGTCCCACAACCCGGCCAGGGCACCGGACGCCTCCAGCACGCCCAGCCACAGCGCGGGCATCTCCTTGTCGTGGACCGACGGGACCAGGTCCAGCAGCGTGCCCCGTACCCGGGGTTCACGACCGGCGAGCGCCACCAGGGCCGCACGGTGGCCCTTCCACCAGCCCGCCGCCGCCCGCAGCGTGGCCGGGAGACCCAACAGCTCGGCCAGATAGTCCTGTTCGGCCAGATCCGCGTCCTGCCCGGCCGCGCGGGCGAGCTTGCGCAGATCGTTCGCCATCTGCGCCGACGGCGGCAGACCGCCCGCCGTACGGCGCAGGCACAGCTTGGTGAAGCGCCGCAGCGCCTCCTCGGCCGGCACCCGGCCGGCCAGCTCCTTCACATACGCCGACAGCACCTTCACCGGCAGCGCCCCGGCCAGCGCGAACTCCAGGAACACGGCGTCCAGCCGCTCCTCGTCCACCACCAGCCCGTGCTCGGCCTCCGCCTTGCGGGCGCGGGTGAACAATTGGGCCGCGTACGTGGCGTTCTCCTCGGCGAGGAAGACCCGCCCGGCCTGCTCGTAGAACGTCGGCAGGAAGTGCGGCACCGAGGCCGCGAGCCGGGTGCCCAGCTCCAGATAGGCGTCCATGGCCGCCTTGGGCTTGGACCTCGCCTGCCGGGCCACCTTCTCCAGGTCCGGTACGACACCCAGCGCGTGATGGCCGTCCTCCGGGTGGTGCACCAGCACCCACTCCGGGAAGCCCAGCGACTGGCGCGGCCCGAGCCCCACCACGGCCGGCTCCGCGTCCCGCTCAAGTCCCAGGAACCCGGCGGCCAGATCCTCCGCCGCGCCCAGCTCCCCGGCGACCAGCCGCACCACCACCCGGTCGTCCAGCCCCGGATGACGGTACGCCCGCGCTGTCAGCGGCACCGCGCGCTCACCGGCGCCCTCGGTGTCCGGCGGCAGCACCCCGCCCGCCGTCAGCAACTCCTCGTACGACACCCGCGTCCCCCCGCTCATGCGTTCTTGCCCTCCTCGATCTCGCGCCCCGCGTACAGCGCCGCCGCCATCCGCATCCCCTCCGACCAGGCCACCGGGCCCACCTCGCGCAGCGGTATCGCGCGGCCCTCCGGGTCGTGCCAGGTCAGGGCGCCGGTCTCCACGTCGTCGTCCCAGTACGGCTCACCGATCCACACCGAGGCCTCGACCGCGCCCGCGGGCCCGCCGTCCCGGACGCGGGCCGTGGCGTACCCGCCGGAGACCCGGTAGCCCAGCGAGGAGGCGCGGGCGGCGAGGGCGAAACGGGAGCGGAAGGAGCCGCCGGCGAACTCCTTGACCTCGGTGGCCTTGGCGGCCACGTCGTCCGGGCGGCGCCAGATCGCCCGGTGGATCTGCTCGACCCGCTGCACGATGCCCAGCTCCGCCGCGAACTCCCGTACGTCGTCCAGGTCCGGGAGCAGCACCGGATGCGGGAGCGTCACCGTGCGCGGGGAGAGGCGGACCGTCTCGCCGTCCAGGTTCACGACGCGCAGCTCGCCCGACTCCGTGGCGCCGCGCAGGAAGCCCACCTCGTCCGGGTCGTCACCGACCACCGCGAGGTCGCGCAGCGCCGACTGCCAGGCCTCGTCCGGCCACACCCGGGCCAGCAGGCCGGTGGGCACGGGCAGTGACGACACCATCCAGGCGTCGACCTGGGCGACACAGCTCGCGGCGTGCCGATCCAGCCACTCGGCGAACCGCCGCAGCCGGTCCACCTCCGGATGGTCCTTCAGCGCCTTCGGCAGCGACTTCAACTGCCGCCCCGCCGCACGGCCCGAGGTGGCGCGAACCGCCACCCGCCCCTCCACCAGGGCGACTTCATATCCGTCGCCCGCCGACAGCCAACCCACGTACCCCAGCCCCTCCGCAACAAGAACGCCAAAAGAAAGCACAGTTCAGCCGGGGAGTCCGGCCGCAGTGCGACGATGTGCGGAACGCTAGCGGCTGCCACTGACAATCGGCCCCGGGCCCCCTCCGGATCGGTCCGTCCAAGATGCCGAAACGGCGTCAAACGGGCGCGGGAAGCGATTCCTCCGGCTCGGCAAGCCAATCCAACGGAGATCACCCCCGCATCCGTGGAGCTACGTAACGGACTACGTATTACCGGCCAGTTGTTGTGCGTGCACGTGTCAGCGTCGGATCGCCGAGGGGCGTGACTCTCCGTACGCGCCGGTAGTACCGGCGGGTAGCCGCTCGCCCCCGCCCTGTCATTCGCCCGGCCCCGGTCAGACGAGCGCGGCGGCCATACGGCGTACGCCCTCGGTGATCAGCTCGGGGGAGGTCGCCAGGTTCATCCGGACGAAACCGGCGCCGCCGGTGCCGAAGGAGGGGCCGGAGTTCAGGGCGACCCGGCCGCGGTCCAGGAAGACGGCCGCCGGGTCCTCGCCGAGGCCCAGCTCCCGGCAGTCCAGCCAGGCCAGATAGGTGGCCTCGGCGGGTGTGTACCGCACGGCGGGCAGCCGCTCGGCGAGCAGTGCGGACAGCAGCCGCCGGTTGTCGTCGAGGCCCGCCAGCAGGGCGTCGAGCCACGCGCCGCCCTCCCGCAGCGCGGCGGTGTGGGCGATGACACCGACATGGCTCGGGCCGTGGCCGACCTCCTCCGGAAGGCGGGCCAGATCCTCTGCGGACTCCGGCCCGGCGATCGCGACGGCGGCCTTGAGACCGGCCAGGTTCCACGCCTTGGACGCCGACATCAGCGACAGCCCGCCCTCCCCGCCCGGCACGCTCAGATACGGCACGAACGCCGCACCCGACGCCACGATCGGAGCGTGGATCTCATCGGCGACGACCCGCACACCGTACGCCCGCGACAGCCGCGCCACCTCCGTCAGCTCGGCGGCGGTGTGCAGGGTCCCGGTGGGGTTGTGCGGGCTGCACAGCAAGTACACCGGGCGACTCGAAGCGCCCCCGGCGTACTCCCGACGCGTCCGAGCGTCCCCGTCGCGCTCCGGCCGAACCCTGGCGCCCCCGGCGCGCTCGAACGCGCCCTCCAGCACCGCGAAATCGATCCGCCCGTCCGGGCCGAGCGGAGCCTCCACCACCCGGCGGTCCATGTTCTCGACGAACTGGTAGAACGGCGTGTACACCGGTGAGTTGACGATCACCGGGTCGCCGGGGCCGGAGACCAGCTTGATCATCTCGACGACGCCCAGCATCACGTCCGGGACGATCGCCGTACGCTCCACCACGAGCCCGTCCCAGCCCCACCGCTCACGCGCGAAACCGGCCAGCGCCTCCGCGTAGGCCGTGCCCGCCGGATAGCCGGTGTCCCCGAGCGCCACGGCGTCGGTGATCGCCCGCGCGACCGGCTCGGCCAGGGCCACATCCATCTCGGCGACCCACAGCGGCAGCACATCGGCCGGATACGTCCGCCATTTCATGCTCGTCCGCCGTCGCAACCGCTCCAGGGACAGTTCCCGCAGCGGATCGGCGACAGCGGGGGCGACCATGTCATACGACCTGTGCTCCATACGCCAAGGCTAGGTCGATTCCCCCACGGGCGGCATGCCCATGCCGGACGGAGGGCCCCGGCCAACCCCCGGCCCCGCGGGCGGCCTAGAAACCGCCCTTCTTGAACTCGGACGCCGAACCCGTCGTCGTCGCCGTGACGTTGTAGCGGTCCCCGCCCGCGTCACGGCGGCCCTGGGAGTGGTTGTACTGGAACTTGAAGGTGTAGGTGCCGGGGCCGATGGTGGTGCCCGACTTCAGGGTGACGACGTACGCCAGCTGACCGCTGTCCGCCGCCGAGGACACCGAGACCTTGTCGCCGAGGCTGCTCCAGACGCCGGTGCTGGAGACACCGCCGGTCTGGTCGATGCTGACGACGACCTTGAGCGCGGTCAGGGACTCGGTGGTCCTCACCGTGACCGTGCTCTGGTCCCAGTAGTCGTTGGTGTCGGAGTCGACGCTGCCGTCGGTCCACAGGAACCCGGTCGTCGACTGCGTACCGCTGTTCTCGGAGGTCGTGCTCCGCTCCTCCTGGCCGCCGGTCGAGCCGGAGGAGCCGGTCGCATCGCCGGTGGAGTCGGACGCGCCGGACGTCGGGTCGGAGTCGGGCGTGGCCTCGCCCCCCGCACCCGCATCCGCGCCCGTCCCGGCTCCCGAACCGGACCCGGCCGCCCCGCCGGACACCGGGACGTAGACGACGTCGGGGCCCTCCTCGCCCCCCTCCTTCTCCTGCGGCGAGGGGGAGGCCGACGCCTTCTCGGTGTCACCGGGGGTGGCCTTCGCCTTCGGGACCTCGTCGGCGGCCGTGGTGACCTTCTCGGCGGAGTCGGAACTCCAGTCGACGGCGGCGACGGCCGCGGCGGAGCCGGTGATCACCAGTGCCGCCGCGGCGGACGCGCCGACCGCCTTCCAGACCCGGCGGCCGGGCAGGAAGCCCCGGAGCGGAGTGCGTGCCTTGCGGGCGAACAGATCGGCGAACTCGCCGTCGCTGCGGGCGCCGTCCCGGCCGTTCGGGCGAGCGGGTGTCTGCGGCATGGAGTGGGTCCTCACGGGGTCGTCGGGTGGGAAGAGGCTTGCGGTGCGGGGGAAAAAGAGGGGGGAGAGGGGCTGCCTGGTCACAGGGACTCCGGGATGTCCTCCGGTTTGAGCGTCATCACGTCGGACTCCGAGGCATCCGGCAGTTCGGCCACGCGGTACGCCTGGCGTTCCGTCATGGCCTGGAACAGCTGGCGTGCCGTACGGCCGTTGCCGAAGCCGCGGTCGCGGGGCATCGCGTCGAAGCGCGTGCCGAGCGCCTCGCGGGCGTCCGGTGTCAGCTCGTACTGGTGCTGCGCGGCCTGGTGCTCGACGATGCTGACCAGTTCGGCGCTGCCGTAGTCCTCGAAGAGGAGAGTGCGGTTGAAGCGGGAGGCCAGACCGGGGTTGGAGCGGACGAAGACCTCCATCTCCTTGAGGTATCCGGCCACGATCACCACCACGTCGTCGCGGTGGTCCTCCATCAGCTTCAGCAGGGTGGCGATCGCCTCCTGGCCGAAGTCGTTGGACCCGGCGTACTGGGTGAGCGAGTACGCCTCGTCGATGAACAGCACACCGCCCCGGGCCTGTTGGAAGACCCGGCTGGTCTTGGGCCCGGTGTGGCCGACGTACTCGCCGACCAGGGCGGAGCGGTCCGCCTCGACGAGGTGGCCGCGCTCCAGCAGTCCGACGGCGGCGAGGATGCGGCCGTAGAGGCGGGCGATCGTGGTCTTGCCGGTGCCCGGGTTGCCGGTGAAGACGAGGTGGCGGCTGAGCGGGGGCGGGGCCAGGCCCATCTCCTCGCGGCGGCGCACCATCTGCATCAGCTTGACCAGCGACGAGACGTCGTTCTTGACGCGCTCCAGACCGGCGAGGCCCTGGAGTTCGGCGAGCAGGTCCTCCAGGTTGTCCTCGGGCGGCGCCTCGGTCTCCCGCGCGGTGGTCCCGGCTCCACCCGAGGTCTCCGGGCCCCCGGCGGCCGACAGGGCCTGTTCGGCGCCGGTCGGCAGGGACGGGTTCTTCACATCGCGGGACACACAGTCGTCGAACACCGGGCGGGCGCCCTTCTCCAGCGCCACGTCCTCCTCGGAGTGCCGGACCAGACAGCCGCGCAGCACGGGCGCACCGCCCGCCGAGACATGCAGGGCGGGGAAGGCCGAACCGTCGGTGCCGGCGCCGGTGAAGACGCAGTCCTCGAACGTGCCGCGGGCCTTCTCACCCACGAACAGGCTGTTCTTGCCGGTCCTGGCCACCGTCACGGCCCGCACCCGGGGTTCGGCGCGCGGGCCCACGACCACGCCGGAGCCCGCCGCGTCCCGGACCACGCAGCCCTCGACGCTCGGTGTGGCCCGCTCACCGATGACCAGGCCGGCCGTGCCGGTCCCGCTGATCCGGCAGTCCCGCAGCACCGGAGCGGTATCGGTGCCGCAGGAGATCCCTGCCCGTTCGGCGCCGACCACGTCGCACTCCTCCAGGACCACCGTCCCGGACGACTCGGTGGTGATCCCGGCCCGCCCGCGCGTCACGGACAGCCCGCGCATCCGCGCCTCGGCCGCCCCGTCGATCCGCACCCCGGACAGCCCGCAGTCCGAGATCCGGCCGCCCTCCACGGTGAGCCCGGCCCGGTCGGTGGCCCGGACGCCGTGCTCGGCGGTGGAGCCGATCCGGCACGCGGTGAGCGTCACCCGGGAGTCGTCGCAGGCGTGCACCGCGCTGAACGAGCACTCCGTCATGTCGCTGGAGTCCATGCGCACCTCGCTGCGGTCACCCGCCAGCAGCCCGTTCGCCCGGCTGCCCGTCACCGAGGAGCCCTCCGCGGACAGCCGGGCCGTGCCCCGGGCCACCAGACCCGAGCCGTGCGCCCCGTCCACCTGGCAGTCCACCAGCTCGGCCCGGCTCTCGCCGTCCGCGCTCACCCCGGGCCCCGAACCGTCCCGCAACCGGCAGTTCAGCAACAGCACATCCCCGGCACCGGAGACCGCGACCCCGTCCCCGCCGGTACGCGACACCTCGCAGCGGGCGAGCACCACCCCGCCCTCGGCGGACTCCCGGTCGGCCGGGGGCACCTCGGGCCGCGCCGAACTGCCCAGCACCCGGACGCCCTCGGCGGCCGTCTCCTCCACCCGGCAGTCCAGCGCGGCGACGGACGCGTCGTCCTCCACCAGCAGCCCACTGCGCCCGGGACCGGAGATCCGGCACTCGCGCAGCACCGCGCGGGCGCCGCCCCGGACCCGGACCCCGGACCCGGTCACCCGTCGTACGGTCAGCTCATGGGCCTCGGCGCGGGCCCGGGAGCCGACGACGACACCCGTGCCCTCCACGTCCTCGACGACGACCCGCGTCAGCCGTGCCGACCTGGTGGTGTTCAGGTGCACGGCCGCCAGCTCGGCGCCCGTGACCCGGCAGTCCGTCAGGGCGAGCGAGGAGTCGCCGCCCGCCTCGACCCGCCCGCCGGAGACCTCGCAGCCGTCCAGTTCCAGATCCCCGGCGTCCACCAGCACGGCGGGCAGCCCCGGGTCCTGCCCGATCAGGGCGAGGCCCTCGACGCGCACGTCCCGGGCGGCGACCTCCAGCACCGGGCGGCCGGGGGAGGCCGCCAGCAGCCGTACGGTGTGGAGCGGGCCCTCCTCCGGCAGCAGCCGCACCGTACGGTCGACGACCACGTGTTCGACGTACTCGCCGGGGGCGATATGGATCTCGTCGCCGTCGCGGGCGGCGCGCAGGGCCGACGCGATGCTGCGATGGGCGCCGCGTCCCTTGGGGGCGACCCGGTGCACGGTGGCGGTGGGGGTCACAAAAGCTCCGTTCCGTCGGGGAGGGCGGCCGGGTCGATGGTGAGCGGCTGCGGGGTCGTGGGTGCCGGGGTCGGCGTGGTGGGTGTCGTGGGTGCGGTGGGTGTGCCGCTCGTGGACGGGAAGGCGCGGGCCGGCACGATGTTGGCGCCCTGGTTGTTGATCTGCCAGTTGAGAACGCCCGCGCCCAGCGACTCGGCGGCCTGCCAGATCAGCTCGCCGGGGCCGCCCCGGTGGAAGATCCTGGAACCCGCCTTGGCGTGCCAGGCGTAGCGCAGAAGACCGCTGGTGACACCCGTGAACGCCGAACCCGCCGCACCCCACGCACCGGCCTCCAACGCTTCGAGACCGGTGCGCTTCTCGCCGCCCACCCCGAACACGGCCGCGTTGACGGCGTTGTTGACGAAACCGGTGAGGACACCGACGCCCAGGCCGTTGAAGAAGTCGTAGGAACCGGAGCGCCAGCGGGTGGGGTTCTCGTACACGGTCCACTCGCCGGCCCAGTCGTCGCTGGAGGCGAGGGGATGGCGGTGCCAGTCCTGGCCCTGGTCGAGGTTGGTCAGACCGTACTTGAGGTAGCCGAGGCGCGTGGTGTCGTACAGGACGTTGACGCCGACGCGGATACCGCCGCCGATGGCGCCGTTGAGCGCCGCCCGCTGCAGGGCGACCGTCGGGTCGAACTTGGTGTTGCCGAGATCCGCGACGATGGCGGACACGGCCATGCTGGTGCCGAACTCGATGAGATAGCCCATGGTGAAGTCGGTGACGGCCTTGCGGATCTGGTGCCGCCACATCGGCATGGCCTTCGAGGCGCCGTCCTCGACGCCGGTCCAGATCTCGTGGAACACATCGCGGAACTCACGGTTGAAGCCGCGCAGTTCGGTGGTGTAGCCCCGGAAGTCGACCTCGCGTCCGATGAGCTTCCAGCTGCGGTGCCCGTCCAGACCGACCTCGCCGCCGACCTTGGGCAGGCTGCTGATCTCGGGCAGCTTGGCGATGTCGAAGTTCGACCAGCGGCCGAAGGCGTCGGTGGCCCAGACCCGTCCGGCGATGGTGCGCTGCGCCACCAGCCGGCCGTCCTGGTACTCCCGCCACTGGTTCCAGATCGACTCCGACTCCCGGAACCGGCCCTCGACGCCCTCCACCGGATCGCGGCGGCGGACGACCTTGCCCATGTCGAACTCCTGCCAGACCTCCCGGTTCACGGTGGCCGACACATCGGGCTCGAAGTGCCGCGCGGACCGCGAGAGGAGATCGGACAGGGTGATCCGGCCGGTCTCCGCGGGCGGCGGGACGACCCGCTCGTTCACCGTGTACGAGAACTCACGCACCCGGCCGCCGTCGCGGAACCGTACGACATCGGTGCCGATGTGGTCGCTCCAGCGGCCCTTGGCGAGGTCCTGGTAGGTGCGGATGCCCTTGGAATCGACCGTGCCGTCCGCCTTGACCTTCTGCCAGGACCAGGTGCCGTCCGCCTCCCGGGTGGCGTCGACCCAGACGGTGCCGTCATCGGTGGCGTTGCGTTCCCGGATCGCGTCGCCCCGCCGGCCGCCGGGCAGCCGCTCGAAGTCGATGAACGAGTCGTCCCATGTACGGGTGTGCACCAGTGAGCCACGGTTCTGCACCCGGATGCCCTCCGTGACCTCCCCGTCCGGCCCGGTGGCCTTCCATGTCCACTCGCTCTTGCGGGGGTTGCCATGGGACTCGATGTACAGATCGCCCCAGTGGTCGCGGCGGCCGGTGATCTGGAGCTGGGTGTTCTTGTCCACCCACACCCCGGACGTGTCGTCGGCGCCGATGCCGCGCGCCGGATTCTCACCGAGGTACTCACGCGTCCCCGTGCCCTGCGAGCGCAGCGACAGCAGCTCGTTGCCGTCCGCGTCCTTGAACACATCCACGAATCCGCCGTCGCCGGAGACATACCGAGTGCCGGTGGTGCCGCTCTTGGTGTCCAGCCACGGCAGCTCGTACGACTCGGCCGTGCCGTTCCACTTCGGGGCCGGGGCCCACTGCTTGGGGTCGGCGGTATTGCGGCCCACCTCGATGACGTGGCCGTTCTCCAGGGTGCGGTGCTCACGGACGATCCGGCCGAACTGGTCGACGTCCTGCCAGCCGCGGTTCGCGTGCGAGGCCAGCCGGACACCGCGCAGTCTGGCGCCGTCGGCGGCGGTCTCCGTCCATGTGGACACCGTGAACTGGCCGTCGCCGCCGACGAAGTTCTTGAAGAAGCCGTCGAACCGGCCGTGGCCGGCCCTCGGGTACCAGACGGCCGCCGGGAGACGCTGGTCGGAGATCCGGGAGACATGCAGCGTGCTGCCGTTCGACAACCGCTCCGTCTCCTCGCTGATCTCCTCGATGAAGTCGTTCGGCTTGTTGTTCGGGCCGATGGCGTTGTGTGTCACCGGGTCCGTGCGCATCCCGCCGGGGGCGGGGCCGGACAGTATCGGGTCCTCCATGTACTGCCGGGAGCCGTGGTAGCCGTTCAACGGCCAGATGTCGCCACGCTGCTGGGCCACGGTCCGCTGTCCGGTCGCCGGGTCGAGATAGCTGTCCTTGAAGCCGATCCGGGTCCACGTCCAGTCACGGGTGCCGTGCAGCACCTCCGTGCCGTCCATGTCGAACCGCGTCCAGGCCCAGTTGCCCTCGGCGTTCTTCTCCGCCCGGATCAGCCCGCCGTCGAGGGACTTGGTGTACGTCCGTACGTCGAGGACGTCCATCGGGGCCCAGCGGTACGACAGCGTGTCGTGGTAGGTGCGGCGGTCGCCGTCGAAGATGCGCTCCCCGGACCGCAGTTTGTTCCCGGCCTCGTCGAACTCGGTCCAGCGGGCCCGGCCGTACTGGTCCAGGTCGACATGGAGGACATGGCCGTTGCCCAGGACCTCCCGTTCGAACAGCGTCACCTTGCCCTCACCGACCAGCTTGTACTGGCCGGTGGCGGACTTCGCCGGCTTGGCCGTGTCGAAGCGGCTGGTGAGCGGCGTACCCGAGTCGTCGATCCGCACGGCTGTGCCGCCCGCGTGGTCGATCTTCCAGTACTGGCCGTTGACCTTGCCGCCCTTGACCCGTACGGCGACGGTCTCCTCCACCAGCTTGCCCGCCGGGTCGAACACCGCCCGCTCCAGGGGCTGGGCGCCCTTGCCGGTGGGGACGAGGGCGACCTTGCCGTTGTCGAGCATCTCCACACGGAAACCGGGCAGTTGGTGACCCGCCGAGTTCAGCACCCGGGGAGCACCGGCCGCTTCGAAGCGCAGGACGCCCCGGTCGCCGGGGAGTTCGACGTCCCGGAAGGCGTGCACGCCCTCGGGGCCGTAGTGCCAGTGGGTCGTGCCGGCCTCGTCGGTGAGGGTGAGACCGCCACGCGGTTCGGTGCTCGGGGCGACCGTGAAGAGGTCGTCGGCGGGGCGGGCGCCGACGAAGTCGACGTCGGTGGGCGTCCACGCGCCGCCGTCCACCGAGCGGCCGGTCACGCCCAGCTTCAGTCCGTCCAGGTCGGCCGGGCCACCGCGCAGGAACACCTCCTGATGGACGAGCCCGCGGTTCGCGTCGAAGCCGAGGGTGATGTCCGAGGGGTTGTGGTGCACCGTGAAGCGGCTGCCGCCGGGGCCGCCGTGCGGGGTCTGGGTGACCGTGAAGTCGCCGAGGACACGGCCCGTCGGGGTCGGGGACCGGAGGTCTTCGAGACGGGTCGCGAGCGGGAGGTCCAGATAGTCGTTGAGGGCGCCCATGGCCCCTCGCCGCAGGCCCAGCCGGGCCTGCTCGGTCATCTCCCGCAGCTGGTCGCCGAGCAGATCGGGGCGCAGCCCGAGCCGGTCGAGCGAGGCGTTCGCGTCGTCCATGAGCCGCCGCACACCCGGCAGGTCCAGCCCTTGGAAGATCTGTGAGTCGGGCGCGGCGTGCAGGAAGTCCATGGCACCGGCGATACCGGACATGTCCGCCGGGGCGCCCTCGGGCACCGTGCGCAGCCCCGACGCCTCGTCGAGCGTACGGCCGAACATGTCGGAGAGTTCGGCGTTGCTCAGGGCGTCGTCCAGGGCCTCGTGCTCCGGGATGGAACCGATCGGGAAGCGCTCGCCCAGATCGCCGCCGAAGTCACCGAGTTCGTCCAGCCGTACAGGTGGTGTGTCGGCGCCCTCGGTGAAGCGGAGGAGACCGGAGCCGTCCTCGGCCGGGAGATCGCGGAAGGCGAGGCGGCCGGTGTGGTCGAAGTGGAAGCGTGAGCCGGTGATGCTGTCGGTGAGGGTGAACCCGCCGGGCAGTCGCCCGGACAGCGTGTTGTCCAGTCCGGTGAACCGGATGGAGCCGGTGGTGCCCGGAGGGCCGACCACATCGACCCCGACCCGCCGGGTGCCGTCCCCCAGCGGTGTGATCGTCACATTCAGCCGCATTCCCTGCGGCAGCCCGTCGTAGGCGAGCGCGGTGTGTCGCCCGAGGAAGCCGCCGTCCGGCCCGAACGTGAACCGGGTGGTGCCGGTCGGGTCGATGACGGCGAACCGGCCGCTGTCGTCCAGCAGTTCCACGGTGAAGTCCGAGGCACGCACCGGTCCCGTCCCGCCGGGGGTGCGGTCGGTCAGTTCGAGCCGGTACGAGCCCTGCGGCGCCTCGTCGGTCGCCGGGAGGCGCGTCACCCGTAGGTCGAAGTCGGCCAGGTCGTCCACCCCGGACAGCGGCACCTGGAACGGCTCGTCCGCGCCCCGGGGCCCTCCGTCCATCTGCCGGACGTTGTCCAGACGCGCCCGGAGGGCGTCCAGTTCGGTGTCCGACAGGTCGCCGAGTTCCGAGAGGGCGTCGGTGCGTGGCGGTGAGTCGGTGGTCCAGAGACGGTTCAGATCGTCGGGTGACACGGGCTGGGTCAGGTTGCTCCAGAGGTCGTCGACGAGCGCCCGCTCCGCCGGGCCGAGACCGTCCAGGCCCGGGAGGGCGTTCGTACGCGGAGCGTCAGGGCCCGTGAGGCGGCCCAGGTCGTCGAGGGGGCCGCGTACTCCGCCGCCCGCCTCGTCGAGCGTACGGTCGAAGATCCGCGCCAGGTCGCCGAGATCGCCGCCGAAGTCTCCGAGGTCGCCGAGGTCGCCGAGTTCATCGAGGCGGACCGGTGGGGTGCCGGGGGCCGCGTCCTCGGTGAAGCGGAGGAAGCCGGAGCCGTCGTGGGCCGGGATGTCCCGGATCGCGAGGCGGCCGTCGGCGGCGAAGTGGAAGCGGGCGCCGGTGACGGTGTCGGTGACCGTGAAGCCGCCCGGCAGCCGCCCGCCGAGCGAGCCGTCCATCGGACCGAGACGGAAGGAACCGGTGAGGTTGGCCGGGCCGGTGAGTTCGAGGACCCTCGTCGTGGTGCCGCCCGTTCCGGGGGTGACCGTCACCTTGACGCCGAGGCCGGCGGGGCCGTCGAGGCCCGGGAGGGTGAGCGGGAGCTCCTGCCCGCGCAGGGTGCCACCGGGTTCGAACCGCCACACCCCGGTGAGGCCGTCCATGTCCGGTATGGGGGCCCGTACGGTCAGCTCGGTGAGCGTGTGGGTGGCGTCCCGGACCGGTGTGAGCGTCGCGCCCTGGACCGGCAGCCCGTCGGGGCCGACCACCCTGGGCATCGGGTTCAGGGCGTCGTCGGTGAAGCGCAGTGCCAAGTCGGTGCCGTTCAGGGGCAGTTCCCGGTACTCCAGATGACCCAGCGCGTCGAACTGCCAGCGCACCCCGCCCCGCGTGCCCGACACGCCGACCCCGCCGCCCTCGCGAAGGGTGACGTTCACGTTCTCCAGCCGTACCGGGCCGCCGGGGGCGCCGAAGTCCACCACGTCGATCCGGAACGACGCCGGCGCGAGATCGGTCGCCGGGAACTCCGTCACCTGGAGCCGCAGATCCGTCAGCTCGTCCGCGCCGGACAGCGGCATCCCGTCGAACCGGGACGGATTGACGGGAACCGGGGCGCCGTCGATGACATTCGCCGTGAACCGGGTGTCGAATCCGGCGGTCCCCGGCGTCAGATCCGTACGCGGCAGATCGGGCAGGGAGAGCCGGTTGAGCGAGCCCACCTCGCCGAGGTCGCCGACGCGGCCGAGATCGCCGACATCGCCAAGGTCACCGAGCCGGCCCAAGTCGCCGAGGTGGCCCGAATCACCGAGCCGGCCGAGGCTCCCGAGGTCGCTGAGGTCGCTCAAGTCGCCCAGGGCCGAGGGCAGGCTCACCGTCGAGTCCGGCGTGGCCGACCCGGACACATCCAGCCGTATCGACGGCGTCCCGTCCACCGGAAGGTCCACGAACCGGCCACCCCGGTCGAACACGAACCGCGTCCCGGTCGCCGTGTCGGTCACCGAGAAGCCGCCCGGCAGCCGCTGCGCGAGATCCCCGTCCAGACGTACGACATTGAAGGCGCCGTCGCCGAGCCCCGGTACGGCCAGCCGGAAGGTCGACGACTGGGCGCCGCCCGGCAGTTGCGTGAACGTGGTGGTGAGCCGGGACCCGGTCAGCTGGCCGGTCGGGATGCCGGACAGGACCAGCTGCTCCGAGAGCCGCGTACCGTCCAGGTCGAAGCGGGCCATCCAGGTGCCGTCGAGTGACCGCACCCGCACACCCGTGACCACGCCCAGCGCGCCCCTGACCGGCTCGATCGTCGCACCGCCGGGCAGCGGCACCCCGTCCTGGCCGACGATGCGGGGCAGCGATCCCGGCCCGGTGTCGGCGTCGAAGCGTACGAAGGTGTCGCCGTCCGGGATGCGGATGTCGGTGAACTGCCGGACCTCGCCGGTGTCGAACACCAGCCGGATGTCCCCGGCCTGGTCGGTGAACTGGAACCCGCCGTTCTCCAGCGGGGTCCGCTGCCACTCCGTACGGAAGCCGGTCACCCCGGCGAAATCCGCGGGGTCCACGACCACGGTGTCGGTCCGGGGCGCGGGCGCGTCGAAGCGGTCGAACCGGAAGTCGTCCGAGAGATAGCCGAGATCGTCCAGCCCGCTTCCGAGGTCGTCCAGGGAGCCGGCCCTGCTGAGGGAGCCGAGGTCGTTCAGTGAGCCGGCGTCGTCGAACGCCCTGGTCCCGCCCAGGTCGAGCTGGTCCAGCAGCCGCAACTGGTCGTCCAGGGACAGGCCCTGGAAGTCGAGCGCGCTGATGCCCGAGGTGCCCTCCCCGGCGCCCCCCAGATCCACCACCTTCAGCTCGGGGAAGGGGTTCTCGCCCCGGAAGTTGGGGTTGGGGACCCACTCAAGGAGGTTATTCTGCGCGTCCATCCGGTACGCGCCCCGGATGAACTCGGGGGCGATACCGCCGGGGAAGGCGATCTCGTTCTCCGAGGCCCAGCCCGAGGCCCGCCAGGCGTCCGGGCCCATGGAGCGCTCGAAGGTCTTGCCGACGTCGATACCGCCGGAGGCCTCGATCTCGAACTTGAAGATGCCGTCCCAGAGGAGGTTCTGGTCGGTGGTCGTGCTGACGAACGCGGACGGCTGGCCGGTGCGGACCATGACCTCCAGGTTGGTCTCCAGCGGTTCGCGGACGGTGAACCCCTCGCGGAAGATCTGGTCCAGGGGCCGCTTGCCGCCGATGCGCCACAGTGTCTCGTCGGTCGTCCGCCAGACCGGGGCCGGATCGATGGCCTGGATGTCGACGGACCGGTCGGCGGCGAAGGCCAGCCGGTCCGGCCGTCCGTCGGCACCGAACCGGGTGACGATCCCCTCGGGGGTGGTGACGGTGAAGGCGCCGTCCACCATCCGCACCTCGACGTCGGGGACGATCCCGGCGTCCGTCCGGAGCACCCAGCTGACGTTCTGCCCCGGCTGCATGGTGATCCACTGACCGGTGGGCCGCCCCAGGTCGTCCAGGAGCCGCAGTTCACCGGTGGGCAGTCCGGCCGCCGGGCCGTCTATGCGGGTCATCATCACCGTGATGTCCCGGCGGACGGTGTCCAGGTTCATCCCCAGCCGGTCGAACGCGATCCGGGACTGGTTGAAGTCGAGTTTGGCGGCGCTCAGGTCCAGCTCGGCCTGGGCGCGGCTCAGCGGCGGTACGTCGGCCAGTTCACTCAGCTCGCCGAGTTTGCGTCCGGCGGTGTCCAGCTGGAACTGGGCGGACTGGGTGCGCAGCCAGGTCTGGAAGCGCTCGGTGGCGAGCTTGCCGGTGGCGCCGCCGGTGACGATGTCCCGCAGGGTCAGCGCGGTGAACGGCTTGGTGGCCGGGGGAGTGGCGACGTCCGTGCGGATCGGGCCGAGACCGAGCAGGTCGCGGGCGGTGCGGGAGCCGTCGCCGGTGTCGGGGAGCAGCCGGGTGAGGTCGTCGAGTTTGATCCCCAGGTCGTCCAGGCCCTTGGTGCCGTTGGCCGTGCTCCAGGTGGGCACCTTGGGGTCGGCGGGGCCGAGGACGTCGATCTTCACCCCGTCCTTCAACCGGACTCGGACATCGACCGGATCGGTCTTCCCGATGCGCAGGACCACCCCGTCCGGGGTGACCCTGACCAGGTCGATCTCACCGTCCATGATCTGCCGCACCTGGGTCTCGGTCAGTCCGCCGAGCCTGCCGTCGAGGCTCAGCTCGGCCAGGTCGTCGAGGGGTTTGAGCAGCCCGGTCGAGGTGCGTTCCATACCGGTGAGGGTGTCGAGGTCGCGCAGTTCGTCGAGTGCGGTGGGCGGCGGCAACAGGTCGTCGCCGACACGGCCGTTCATGGGGTCGAGGACGCGCAGGCGTTCGTTCACCGGGCTGGGGAAGCCGAGGCGCTGTCCACCTGGGACCGTACCGACCGGCAGGCCCACCGTGTCGAGGCCGTTCAGGGTGTCGAGACGTACGCCCATGTCGTCGAGGCGGCCCGGCATCCGGACGGGGTTCGTGCCGGGCAGCGAACTGAAGCCCGGTGCACGGGTCGTCGTCGGCGGTGTCACCGAGATGTCGGCCAGCTCGTCGAGGGTGTCGTTGAACTCCGGGGTGCCGGGCACGGCGAGCCTGTCGGAGCCGGTGCCGTCGAAGGGACGCGGCGTGCCGCCCCGGTCGAGGTTCCGGCCCGGCATCTCCATGAGGTCCCCGGCCAGGGAGCCCGTCCGGGTGAGGGTGCGGGTGCCCTTCGAGGTGAAGCTCATCCCCCGGCTGATGAACCCCATGCGGGCCGCGCCCCGGTAACCGAACCGGGCGATCTCCGAGTACCGCATCGGCAGCAGCGCCGAGGTCGTGAGCCGGCCCAGGCTCATGATCGTGAAGACGCCGATCTTCGTGGCCATGTTGCCGGTGATGAACGCCGTCGACTGGTAGAAGTCGCGGCTCAGCGCGGACCAGCCCTGCCGGAACGAACTGCGGGCGAAGCGGCCCATGTACCGCAGGGTCGACCCCACCAGCGAGGGCGCCTTCGACAGCATCCGGGGCAGCGCCATGAAGCCGCTGCCGGCCCGATTGGCCAGCCCTCCGCCGAACCTGACCAGCCCCTGCCCGGCCAGGGACAGCAGCCGGCCGGGGGAGGACATCAGCATTCTGCCGCCCCGGAACAGCAGCCGCCCGCTGGCGGAGAGGGCGCCGCCGAGGGCCTTCGTACCCGCCGAAGCCATCCGGGCCAGCCCGCCGATGGTGGTGAGGCCCTTCGTCGAGGGGAACAGGATGCCGAGGAAGGCGAGGCCCAGGCTGAGGGCGTTGCCGTTGCCCATGGCGTAGTCGACGAGGGCCTTGGCGAAGAGCACCGCGCCCAGTCCGAAGGCCACCAGGCCGAGCGGGCCGCCGATGACGGCGGCGACGAGGGTGATGACCAGCGCGACGATCTCCAGCACCTTGAAGAACGTCGACACGAACCGCTTCCAGAAGCTCTTCTTCGGCTTCTTCACGGGCCTCGACACCAGCCGGGACGCCTCGTGCAGCGCGTCCTCCAGGATCTTGGCCTCCGCCTGGATGGCGTCCGTCTCCGCGTCCACCTCGCCCCGGGCACGGGTCAGCTCCGGATCGTTCTCGGGCAGCGGTTCACCGCCCACCCGCTCCAGCGCGGCCACGGTGTCCGCGGCGTTCTCGGCGCGGTCCTGGGAGTCGCCGAGGGCGCGGGCATAGCGGGCCGTGGCGTTGGCGGCCATGTCGAACGAGCGGTTGATGTTCGCCATGAACGTCTTCAGCTCGTCCTTGACGTACGTCCGCAGCGCGTCCGCCGTACGCCCCTCGAAGCCGCCGTCCTCGGCCTTGGTCAGCAGGGTGTCGAGGCCGCCGCTGACCCGTCCGGCGAGGTCGGCGAGGTCACGCAGCTCCTTGGTGATGTTCTCGATGACGCCCGGATTCCCGGTCACCGGGTTACCAGTGAATCCGACTCTGCTCCACTCGTCGGAGGTGGCCAACGAATCCTCCACGCGGTCCGGGACTTGGGGTACCGAATGCAGACGTTCCCAGAGGGCTTGAGAGTTCAAGAAAGTGGCGCACGCCACAGTTTCCGCCGGTCAGCGCGGTGCGGCCGAAAAATTCTTTGAACCATCCGGACCCGAACCCTCGTCTACAGGGCGGCTCGGCACCGACGCCGAGAGGGACTTCCGGCACCGACGCCCGGCAGCGACCGCTTCGAGGAAAGGACGGCAGACATGGTGCGCGTCTCCTACGACTACGACCTGATGACCGTCCTCGCCCGCCATCTGTGGCACCTCCGCGACGAACTGGACGTCACCTCGCAGACGGACAAGACGTTCGCCGCCGGGGACATCGGCCCCCGCCGGGAGACGGCCGAGGCGCTGGAGGACTTCTACGGCGCCTGGAAGAAGTCGTTCCAGGAGGGTTGGCAGGTCATGACCGACCTGGGCAACCTCCTCGACAAGGCGGGCAAGGCCTTCTACGACCAGGACGCCTCCCATGCCGCCGGCGCGGCCGGGCAGGTCGCCTCGCAGGTCCGCGACGAGGCCACCCGGCAGAACGAGATACGCAAGCAGACCCTGGAGGGCAAGCGCCGCGAGGCGATGGCCAGAAACGCCGAGGCCCGCTACAAGACCCAGCAGGCCCGTCTCAAGAAGGACCAGGACGCCCTCGTCGAGAAGCGGAACAAGCTCGACGAGCAGACCGCGGCCCAGGAGAAGCGGCAGCAGGACCTCAACAAGGAGCAGGAGGAACTCGCCAAGAAGCGGGAACCCCTGCTCAAACAGCAGGACGAACTCCAGGCCAGACAGCAGCAGCTCTGGCAGGAGGAGAAGGAACTCCTCAAACAGCGCGAGGCGGAACTCCAGGCCAAGCGGGACGAACTGCAGAAGGAGTACGAGGACCTCCGCAAGGAACAGGAGCCGTTGCGGAAACGGCAGGAGGAACTCCAGGCCAGGCAGCAGCAGCTCTGGGAGGACGAGAAGGCCCTCCGCGCGGAGCAGGACGCGGCGATCGAGAAGAAGGCCACCGCCCTCGAACAGGAGCAGAAGGCCTACGACGCCAAACAGGACGCCCTCCAGGAGCGGCAGGAAGCCCTCTGGCAGGAACGGCAGACCCTGCTCGCCAAGGACGGTGTCACCCAGGCCGACCTAGACGCCTGGCAGCGCAAACAGGACACCCTGGACAAGGACCGGGACGCCCTGTGGGAGTCCGAGGGCAAGGGCCTGGAGGAGCGCTGGGACGCCCTGGAGCAGGAACAGCGCGACCAGCAGAAGGCGTTCGCCCCGCTGGACGAGCGGCAGAAGCAGATCGACGCCGAGCGTGACGCGCTGAGCGAGGACCAGAAGCCCCTCTCCGAGCGGCAGGACGAGCTGCAGAAGAAGCAGCAGGACCTCTGGGCCATGGAGAAGTCCTCGCAGAACGAGGTCGAGGCCACGATCAAGGGCAAGCAGGACGGCCTCGACGCCGAACGTACCGACCTCCAGTCGAAGATGGACCCCCTGGACCAGGAGTCGAACGACCTCCAGGCCCGCCAGAAGGAACTGTGGGACGACCAGTCGGACACCGAGGACGCCCAGACCGCGCTGACCGAGGAGGAGAAGCCCGTCCAGCAGCGGCAGCAGGACCTCCAGGACGGCTTCGGCGACGAACTCGACAAGATCCGCGACCGGGACTTCGACAAGGACCCGGACCCCGGTCAGCTCAGGGGAATGCGCGGCCAGTTGGAGGATCTGCCCCCCGAGGCCTTCGTGCCCAAGGGCTACACCATCGAGGACGAGAACAGCACCACCACCGTGTCGTTCCAACTCGACGAGAACGGTGAGATCAAGGTCGACAAGAACGGCGACCCCGTCGAGACGACCACCACCGTCACCAACAAGAACACCGGCCTGACCTACTCGGAGACGTACCACCCGCTGGAGCGCGAGGGCGACTCCGTGACGACGATCCGCAGCTCCGACGGCACCGTCACCAAGGTCTTCACCGACGCGAACCCCGAGGGCTCACCCGACGGTTGGGAGAAGCGCTACGTCACCGACGAGACGGGCACGGACACCCTCCAGATCTGGACGAAACGGCCGGGCGAGGACTGGAGCCTGACCATGGACAAGGAGGAGTACCTCAACTCCGAGGCCGGTCAGCAGGACGCCCAGCAGCGGCTGGACCGCCCGCCCGCGTACCTCACGCAGGAGAAGCCCCTGGTCGACTCGTCCGGCCGGCCCGCCGACTCCACCGACCCGGGGCAGACGACCACCGTGCAGGAAGGCGTCACCCGGACCAACTACACGGCCTCCGACGGCTCCCTCACCAAGGTCGTCACCAACGAGAACACGGGACAACGCTTCGTCGCCGACGCGAACAACGAGATCCAGGAGATCTGGCAGCGCGACGAGAACGGCGACTGGTACCTGAGGGATTCCATCACCCAGCACGAACGCACCAGCGATGAACCACCCCTGGGAACCCTGGGCGAGTTCTGGCGCTGACCCGCACCGGGCGCCCCGCGCGCCCCACCCCAAGCTCCCGGCGCACGCCCAGCGCGCCGCCGCCGGGTCCCTCGCACAACGAACACGACAAGAACGAGGTGCACCATGCCGAAGAACGTCATCGACGACGAGGAAATCGAGTCCACCGCGAAGAAGCTCGACTCCGCGGTCAGCGACACCCTCGTCCCCCAGCTGTCCTCGCTGCAGGCCGATGTCGAGAACCTGCTCCAGGGCGGCCTGCTGCTGACGGCCACCAGCCCGAAGATGCAGACCTCCTACGCCAACTTCAACAAGTCGTTGACGGAGGCAGTGAACAACATCACTCAGTTCTCCAAGCAGTTCCGTGACATCTGCAACGCGGTGAACAACCTCGACTCGCAGATCGCGGGCGGCATCCCCACCTGAGCCATTCCGAGACGGGGTGCCGACACCCAACTCCCCCTCCGTCGGCACCTCTTGAGCAGGGGCGTCGGTTCCTCCCCCAGGACCGGCGCCCCTGCCGCCTTTCGCCCGCTGTTCGATGGCTCGAACCTGTCGCTCCGCTGTCGATTCTCCAGGACATCTACCAGCAAGATTTCGTTCTCGTCAGTAACCTCAGGTTCTTCTCAGGAAGTCTTGAAACATCCGGAAGCCCTCATAGACTCCCCTGCGGAACCTCACCTTCCACCCATGAACCGTGAGGCCACCCCGGGTACCCGTGCTCAGCCCTTGCCCAGCCAACGCCGCCGCCGCGGCGCCCGACCGGACCGGCTCAGAGGTCCACGCCTGTCCTGGGGGAATCTATGAGAACGCCCACGCCCAGTACCGCCGCCGACGGGAGCGCTCCCGCAACCGGCGACGACTCGCCCTCGGGCGACCATTCCGTCCGCCGGCTCTACGAGGAGCACCACGGCCCCCTGCTGCGCTATGTGTCGAGCCTCATCCGGGGCGACCGCCAGCGGGCCGAGGACTTCGTCCAGGAGACCCTGGTACGCGCCTGGTTGAGCACCGCGAGCCAGCCCCCGGGCTGGTCACCGTCCCGGACCTGGCTGATGAGGGTGGCGCACAACCTGGTGATCGACTGGTCCCGGCGCGAACGGGTGCACACCGAGATCCAGCACGAACACACCCTGGACAAGCACCTCGAACCCGTGGACCCGATGAGTCAGGCCGTCCAGCGCCGCTTCATGGTCCACGCCCTCTCCCGGCTCTCGCACCCCCACCGCGAGGTCCTCTTCTACGTCTACGTCCTCGGCTGCACCGGAACCGACGCCGCCGACGCCCTGGGCATCCCCCCGGGCACGGTCAAGTCCCGCACCCACCACGCGATACGCGAACTGCGCCGCCGCCACCCCGAACACGCGCTGGCGGCGGCATGACCCACCTCATCGCGATCGGGAAGCCCAGCGACTCGGTGCTCACCGTCATCATCGTGGGCGTCGTCGTCCTGATCCTGCTCGTCCTCCTGCTGCGGCACCTGATCCGCAAGCGGGGCGGCTGGCGGCGCTTCCGACGCCGGGTCGGCCGTGAACTGACCCTCACCCGGCGGGCCTTCGGCGAACCCCTGCGCGCCTACCGCCGCCACCGCCGGGGCGTACGCGCCCTGGCCCGGCAGCTCTCCGACCCCCGGGGCGGCCTCCTCGTGCGCCGGCTGCTCGACGCGGCGGCAGCGGCCCTCGCCGACGCCCCCGGCGCCGTACCGCACGCCGTACGCCTCGAACCCGGCTGGGCGTCCGTGCAGATCGCCGCCCGCCGGCTGCCCGACCCGCCCGAGCCCTGGGAGGCCCCGGCCGAACCCGGCCCCCAGCGCTGGGAACTGCCCCTGGACGACGAGGACGCGCTGCCTCCGGGCCGCACCCGCGCCGGTGCGCAGCTGAGGCCGCTGCCGGTGGCCGTCGGTATGGCGGACGACGCCTGTGTCCACCTCGATCTGGCCGCCGGACCACGGATGATCACCGTCGAGGGGGACGGCGCCGCCCGCACCCGGCTCTTCCAGGCACTCGCCGCCCAACTGGACCGGCCCGGCAGCGGAGCCTCGGTCGTCGTCGCGGACGGGGTCCATCCGCAGCACCGGGGGCAGCGGCTCGACACGCTGCTGAGGGAGCTGGAGACGGGAGCCGCCGAGCCCGACGAGACCGATGAGCTGGGCGAGTCCGGCCGTGCCGCCACCACCGTGGTCGTCTGCACCGCCCCCACCCCGGACCAGGCCCGCAGACTCGGCGCCCTCGCCGCCTCCGGTGCCGTGGTCTGCCTGGTCGACGGCTGGGCCGCCGGGCACACGTGGGCCCTCCGGGTCGACGGACGGGGCCGGGTGATCGCGCCCGAACTGGAGCTGGACGCCGACTCCGGTCCGCTCGGCCGGGCCGTCGTCGCCGCGGTCCGCGCCGACCGCCGGCGGCTGCGCCGGGAGTCGGCGCCGGGTCGGGCCACACCCGCGCCGCGTACGCGCGAGTCCCGGCCGAGGGAGACTGAGGAGACCCGGCCCCTGGAGGAGGTCGAATCCCTCCGGGAAGCGCCGACGGAACCCATCCCCCAGGCCACGGCGCCCGTCCGCAGCACCACCGGCTCCGACCTCCTCGCGGAACCGGACACCGCCCGCGAACGCACGACGGCGGCTTCGTCCGGCACGAGGGAGGAGTAGGCGCTCCGCTGGTACTGCCGCGATGTGCCGTCGCTTGTGTGCGGCGCCGTCGTGGCTGGTCGCGCCCACGCGGCGGAGCCGCACAATGTACCGCCCCGCGCCCCTTAAGGGGCGCGGCCGCACCACAGCGGAATTCACCCGTCCCCCGGACCACCAGAACCACCCCCAACCCCCGAACCACCCCCAAGGCGAGACGTGAAACTCCTCATCACCACCGTCGCCGACGGCGATCCCCACGGCAGTCAGGACGTTCTGCTCACCGCGTCCGGCGGCACCCCCGTCGAGGACGTCGCCGCACATCTGGCCCATCTGCGCGGCGGGGACGCCGGCGAGACCGGCGGCTCGTTCCCCGCGCCGGGGCCCGCCCCGGCCTGCTACCTCGGCGACGAGCCCCTCGCTCCCGGCACCCCGCTCGCCGACACCCGGCTGATGGACGGCAGCGTCGTCGCCCTGGGCGCCCCGCAGGCCCCGACCGTCACCGCGTACGGTCCTGAGCGCGACGCCATGCCGCAGCCGCACCGGCTGGACCACGCCCCGGTGGTCGAACTGCAGATCGTGGGCGGCCCCGACGCCGGACGCGTGCACCCCCTCGGCCTCGGCACCCATGGCATCGGCCCCCTGGAGGACGCCGCCGTGCCCCTGGAAGGCCGGGGCCTGCCCAGCGAGGGCATCCGGGTGACCGTACGCCCGGACGGCTCGGCCATCGTGGAGCTTCAGGAGGGCGGCCCCGCACGGCTGTCCGTACCGGAGCCACCGGAGCACCGGGGCAGGCCCAACACCCCGCTGCTGCCCCTCGCCGAACAGGACGAGGAGGACGAGAAGGACGCGGCGTTCCCGGACGACGCCGACAGCGCGGAACTCCCCGACGGCTGGCACGAGTGGGCCATGGGCGCGGAGCTGTCCGTCGGCGAGTATCTGCTGCGGCTGACCGAACCGACCCCGAGGGACGCGGCGGTGGTGCCGTCCGAGGGCGGAGGCGGCCTCGACTACAACCGTCCGCCGCGCATCCTGCCCCATCTGGCACCCGAGCGGTTCCGGCTGCCCGGCCCGCCCGACCCCCCGGCCCGCAGACCGATCCCGCTGATGGTCTCGCTCGCCCCGATGGTCTTCGGCGTGGCCATGATGCTGTTCTGGAACTCGTACTTCTATCTCATCTTCATGTTCCTCTCGCCGGTGCTGATGGCGGCGAACTACATCAGCGGACGGCGCCAGGCACGCAAGGACTACGAGGAGCGGTCCCGTGTCTACCGGCAGCGCCGGGCCTCGCTGGAGGAGGACGTCCGCGAGAAGGTCGCCACCGAGCGGCGGTTGCGCACCGAGAGCGCGCCCGACCCGGCGGTCGCCGGACTGTGGGCGGTCGGCCCGGGCCGCAGGCTGTGGGAGCGCCGCCGTGGCGACCCGGACCATCTGGCCCTGCGGATCGGCACCGCCCCGCAGCCCTCGCTGCTCGGCATCGACGACACGGCCCGCGAGGACAACCACACCGCCGTGCACTGGACGATCCCGGACGCCCCCGTCAGCGTCGACCTGGTCGACAGCGGAGTGGTCGGGCTCGCCGGAGCGCCCGGCCCGGTCCAGGCGCTGGCCCGCTGGATGACCGCCCAGGCCGCGATCCTGCACACCCCCCGTGACCTGCGGATCGTCGTCCTCACCGACAAGGGCTCCCAGGACTCCTGGCACTGGGCCCGCTGGCTGCCCCACTCCCGTGACGGCCTCCCCGGCACGCGGGGCGGGGCCGTCACCCTCATCGGCAACGACCCCGAGACGGTCGCCAACCGCGTCGCCGAACTGGTCTCCACCCTCCGTACCCGCCAGCGAGCCGCCGAGTCCACCATGAGCAAGGCGCTGCTCAGCGAACCCGACGTCCTGGTGGTCATGGACGGCGCCCGGCGGCTGCGTGACGTCCCCGGTGTGGTGTCGATCCTCAAGGAGGGCCCCGGAGTCCGGATCTTCCCGCTCTGCCTGGACCAGGAGGAACGGCTGCTGCCGGAGGAGTGCACCGCCGTCGTCCGCCACGAGAACCACCGGCTGACCCTGCGCCGCACGGGACAGCCCGACATCCCCGACATCCGCCCCGACCTGGTCGAGCCCGACTGGTGCGAGCGCGCCGCCCGGGGCATCGCCCCGATCCGCGACGTCACCCCGGACGCCTCCGAGGGCCTGCCCGGCAAGGTGGGCCTGCTGGAACTCCTCGGGCTGCACCGGCCGGACCCCGAGCTGATCACCGCCCGCTGGTCGCAGCGCCCGGCGTCCACGGGTGTCCTGCTCGGCGCCGGCTACGACGGCCCGGTCGCCTTCGACCTGGTCAAGGACGGCCCGCACGGACTGGTCGCCGGTACCACCGGCTCCGGCAAGTCCGAGCTGCTGCAGACCTTCGTGGCCTCCCTCGCCGCGATGAACCGACCCGACGAACTCACCTTCGTCCTCGTCGACTACAAGGGCGGCAGCGCCTTCAAGGACTGCGTCGACCTGCCCCACACCCTCGGCATGGTCACCGACCTCGACAGCCACCTCGTCCAGCGCGCGCTCACCTCGCTGGGAGCCGAACTCACCCGCCGTGAACACATCCTCGCCGAGGCCGGCGCCAAGGACCTGCCCGAGTACCAGGGCATGCGCCGCCGCAACCCCGACATGGCGCCCGTGCCCCGGCTGGTGATCATCATCGACGAGTTCGCCACCCTCTACCGGGAGATCCCCGACTTCATCCCCGGCCTCGTCAGCATCGCCCAGCGCGGCCGTTCCCTCGGCATCCATCTGATCCTGGCCACCCAGCGCCCCGCCGGAGTCGTCAACTCCGACATCCGGGCCAACACCAACCTGCGCATCGCCCTCCGGGTCACCGACTCCTCGGAGAGCATGGACGTCATCGACACCAAGGACGCCGTCAGCATCTCCCCGGCCACCCCCGGCCGCGCCCTCGCCCGACTCGGCCACGGCACCGTCGTACCCTTCCAGACCGCCTACGCCGGCACCCCCCTGCCCATCGCCAAACCCTCCGCCGAGGCCAAGGCCCGCCAGGAACGGCAGGCGGCCGAGGAAGCCCGCATCTGGGGGACCGCACTCCAGTGGCAGCGCCTCGGCCGAGCCGTCGCCCGCCCCGGCACCCCGGAGGGCGAGCAGAACACGGACACGGCGGCGGACCTGGAGACGGAGGAGGCACCCACCGACCTCAACGCCCTGGTGGCGGCCCTCTCCGAGGCCGCGCGACTCGCCGACTGCGTACCGCAGCCCAGCCCGTGGCTGCCCGCGCTCGGTCAGGACGTCCTCATCGACGACCTCCCCCAGCCCGACGAGCCCGGCGGCGCCCGGCTGGCCCCCGTCTCCTGGGGCCTGTCCGACATCCCCGAGGCCCAGGCACAGCTGCCCGTCCGCCTGGACTTCGCCGAGTTCGGACACCTGTACGTCATCGGCATCCCCCGCTCCGGCCGCTCCCAGGTGCTGCGCACCATGGCCGGAGCCCTGGCCCGCGCCCACTCCAGCGCCGACGTCCACCTCTACGGCATCGACTTCGCCGGTGGCGCCCTCACCGCGCTGGGCGTCCTCCCGAACACCGGGGCCGTCGTGCCCCGGGGCGACATCGAACGCCTGGAGCGGCTCTTCGCCCGGCTGGACGCGGAGTTGGAGCGCCGACAGGGACTCCTCACCCAGCACCACGCCGGCAACCTCACCGAACTGCGCGAACTGATCGCCGCCGGGGCCCGACCGGCCCACATCATGCTGTTCATCGACGGCTGGGACGCGATGATCGAAGCGGTCGCCGACCACAACGGCGGACGCCTCGTCGAACAGGTCAACCGGCTGCTCAGAGAAGGCGCAGCGGCGGGCATCCACCTCGTCGCCACCTCCGAACGCGCCCTGCTGTCCGGCCGGGCCACCGCCCTCAACGACAACAAGCTGCTGCTGCGCCTGAACGACCGCACCGACTACCACGCCGTCGGCAAGCGCTCCCGCGACATCCCCGACATCATCCAGCCCGGCCGCGGCTGGACCTCCGACGGAGGCACCGAGATCCAGGTGGCCCTGCTCGCCCCCGGAGCCACCGGCCAGGAACAGACCGAGGCACTGCGCGCGATCGGCGCCGAGGCGACCCAGCGCGACACCGGCATCCCGGCCGAGCGCAGGCCCGCCGGAATCGGCACCCTGCCGGTCAAGGTGGCCTTTACCGATGCCTACGAGAAGGTGCCGACGCAGTCCCGCCGCCCCATGTGGGGCCTGCTGGGCCTCGGCGGCGACGACGTCTCACCCGTGGGCGTCGACTTCGCGGACCTCACACCCGCGTTCTCGGTCGTCGGCCCGCCCGGCTCCGGCCGCAGCACCACCCTGGCCTCGCTGTCGGTGTCGCTGCTCGCCTCCGGCACCCGACTGGTGATCCTCGCCCCGCGCGAGTCGCCGCTGCGTACCCTGGGGAACCACCCCGGCGTACGGCTGCTCACCGCGACGGAGCCCACGGAGGAGGAGTTCACCGAGGCCCTGGAGAGCGGCGGCGACGGACCCAGGGTGGTCGTCGTGGACGACGCCGACCTGTTCGTCCTGCCGGACATCGACCAGCAGTTGCGCTCCCTCTCCCAGTCCGGCAAGGACCGGGGCATGGGCATCGTCATCGGCGCCACCGCCGAGACGATGACGGGCGCGATGGGCTGGCTAGGCGCCCTCAAGCGCCACCGCAAGGGCGTCCTCCTCGGCCCGCAGAGCATCCTGGAGGGCGACTTCATCGGTGCCCGCCTGGCCCACGCCCATCTGCGCGGCCGCAAGGTGGGCCGGGGCCTGACCGTCGACCCGCGCACCGGGGAACTGATCAACGTACAGATCCCGGAGACACCGCTCGACTGACGCGATGGCATGAGTGTGGGGGCGCCGATCGGCGCCCCCACACTCATGCCCCAACTGCCCTACTGGACGAGCTCCCAGTCCTGGGAGCCGTCCGAGGTCGCGTTCTGCAGGGTCAGCGGCGCTCCGGCGGACGCGCCGGTCAGATACAGGCTGGTGTTCTTCACCGACTGCAACTTGTAGAACCCGTCGCTGGTCTTGACCAGGTTCCAGCTGCCGGTGGCGCTGTTGTCGACCCACTGGCCGATCCGCTGGCCGACCGTCGCGTTCCCGGTCCAGATGGCCGCCGCCCGGCCACCCGACTTGTTCAGCAGGGTCATCCCGCCGTTCGGCTCGGTCACCACGTGCCAGAACTGGGTGTCGGGGTTCGCCGCCGAGCCAGGGGCTTCCAACCGCACATCGGGTACATCCCCGTTGCCGATGTTCGCGTCGTTGGTCTTGTCCCCGGTGCCGATCACCTGGTCCGTCCTGCGGTTCACCAACTGGTAGTAGGCGCCGTCCGATTGACCGAGGTCGACCTCGGCGAACTTCAGCGTCGAGCTGCCCTGGTTGTTGAGGATCACGACGCGGCCGGTGCCGTCGACGTACTGGAGGTTGCGGCTGTAGCCGGCCTGGGAGGTCGTCTGGTACTCCGTCCACGCGCCGTCGCTGCGTCCGCTCTCGTTGACCCAGACGTTGCCGCTGCCCGCGGCGTTGTAGACCAGGCGCCCTCCGGGAAGCCGGATGAGGACCGGGCTGCCGTTCGCGGCGAGAGCGCGCGAACCGCTGTTCAGCGGCAGCGAGTTGACGCCCGTACCGGTGGGTGAGCCGGTGTAGAACTTGAACGGGTCGTCGGAGAGCCGGTACCGCGTGTTGGCCCCGCCGCCCCAGTACTCATACGTGAGCAGCCACTTGCCGTCCGTCGTCCGCACGACGTTCGTCATGCCCGGCCGCCCACCGCCGATCTCGCTCTTGCCGCCGCCCATGTCCTGGGTGAGGCCCGCGATGTCGACGACGGGGGTGCTCCAGTTGGCGCTGCGTCCGTCCCACGTCTTGTGCACAAGGATCTGCCCGTGCGAGTCCGTGGCCGTGTCGTTCGCCGGATCGAGGGTCGGCACACCGGTGTTCGGGTCGAAGCCGGTGTAGTCGTTCTCGTCGGAGTAGTAACAGACGAGTTGGCCCTTGTGGACCATCAGATACGGTTCCCACAGGGGGTCCACCTGCTTGCCGGTGTTCGCGGCGGCGATGTTCTGCCCGACCGCGCCCGCGCTGCCGCCCTGCCAGCCGCCGGTCGCCACGACGTTGACGACCTTCCAGGTCGCGCCGTCGTCGGTGCTGGAGTACAGGGCGATCGCGAGGTCCTTGCGGTCGCCGTCGTTGGACGGCGTCCAGTTGGGATCGGCGGCCTTGTGCTCCTTGTAGTAGTAGTCGTCACCGGACACCACGCTCGCCAGCAGCAGCGTGCCCTGCTTCAGGTCGCCGACGTCCTGCGGGACCACGTACAGATAGGGGTTGGTCCAATTGCTCGTGTACTTGGCGTACTTGGCGTCGCCGGACAGGTACGCGGGCGCCTTCACCTCCGACAGCGGCTGCCACGACGTGCCGTGGTCGTCGCTCTTGTACACCGGCAGTGTCTGCCCGGCGGCGCTGCCCGACGACGACACGACCGTCGACTTCTCGAACGAGGCGACCAGCCGTCCGCTCGGCAGCTGCGCCGACTTCGGGTAGATGGCACAGTTGCCGCGCCCCTTCAGACACGGCTCGCTGCCGAGCTGGTAGAGGGTGCCGCCGGTCGGGTTGTACGCGTGCGCACTGGCCGCGGTGAGCGCCAGCATCGCGGAGGTGGCGGTGAACGTACCCAGTGCTCTGGCGAGTCTTCTTCTGCGCATGGTTCTTCCTCGGGGTCGGTCAGGAGGAGTGGTGGTCGGCGCCGGAGACCAGGACGCGTACGTCCCAGGGGCCGAGGTCCAGGGCAGAACCCGCCGCGACGGGCGTGTCGTTCAACGCGTCGGTGAGGTCCACCGGGGCGGGCACGCTCGCGGGCTCCCAGCTCCAGTTGTGGACGATGTGCACCCGGCGGCCGTCGGATGCCCTGCCCGTCGTGGCGGTGACAGAGGCCGGCAGCTCCCCCCAGCCGTGGCGGGCGGTCGGCGTCAGCCACTCGGCCAGCGCCCGGCCCAGATCGCGGTCGGGCACCGTACCCACATATGTGACCCGCCCCGCCCCATGACGGCGCGTGGTGAGCGCGGGCCAACGGCCGAAGTGGGGATGCTCGTACGAGGCCAGCACCTCGGCGTCGACGACGGTCAGTCCGTCCGCCCAGCGGGTCGCCCCGGCGCCCTCGGGCAGTCGCAGCGGGCTGTCCGGCGCCGGGCGCACCGGGATCTCGCCCGTCAGATTGCTGAACTCGTCGTACTGGACCCCGGCGGCCTCGGTCAGCCGCCCGGGAGCCGGTTCGGTCCGGGCCCTGGCCTCCTCGTCGGCGTACCCGGTACGCGGGCCGAGCACCAGATGGCCGCCCGCCTCGGCGTACGCGGCGAACCAGTCGAGCGAGGAGTCGGCGGCCAGGTACAACGCCGGTACGACGAGCACGGGATGGCGGCGGGCGGCCGCCACCGGAGTCAGGCCCTCACGCTCCCCGCGCGGGTCGTGCAGCTGGCGGGCGTGGACGATACGGACCTGGCGGCCGGCCTCGAAGGCACCGCGATAGAGCGGGTCGAAGACGCGGTGGTAGGCGGCCGGGTCGGGCTCGCCGTCGGGCTTCGCCAGCGGCGGGTACTTCTGCATCAGCCACTTGCTCGGCGTCGAGTACACCATCGTGATGTCCGCGTCCGGTTCGAGCCCGGCCACCAGCGGGCCAGCGGTGTCGAACTCGCCGCCCAGCCGGGCCAGTTCTGCGTACGCCCGCCCCGGGCGACCGGTGTGCGGCAGTACACCGCCCCAGTAGGTCTCCGCGCCGAAGTGCAGCGTGTTCCAGTGCCAGTACTCGATCATCCGGGCCCCGCGCCCGACCAGCGCCCACGCGGCCTGCCGCCACTGGCCGTCGTACGCCGGGCGGTTGTCCCAGGGAAAGCCGATCGAACCGGCGTTGGTCTCGGTGACGAGGAACGGTTCCTGGCGGGAGGAGAACATCCAGTCGGCGGTCTGGTACAGCGCCCACACACCGGTGGTCTTCCACTTCTGCTCGTGGTCGTCCGGTGTCGGGTCGGGCAGCAGGAGGCCGTCCTGCATGTCGTAGTACGGGTTGCCGGAGGCGATGTCGAGACGGAGGCTCAGCTCGTCGTCCTCGACGCCCTGGCGGGTGTAGGAGATACAGGTGGTGACGAACTGCTCGGGCCGCGCGTACTCACGCACGATGTCGGCCTGCCAGCCGATGAACTCGGTGACCTGCCGGGCCTGGAACTCCCGCCAGGCGACGTCGTACTGCGGCTGCGCGTTGCCGTCGGGCGTCCACAGGTCGGCCCACGTCGACAGCCGGTGGGACCAATAGACCAGTCCCCACTCGCGGTTGAGGGTCTCGATGTCCCCGTACTTGTCCCGCAGATGGTCCACGAAGCGCTGGAAGACCCCGTGGTTGTGGAAGAGGTGCAGACCGGGTTCGTTGTCGACCTGGAAGCCGATGACGGCCGGGTGGTCGGCGTACCGGGCGACGATCTTCCGGATGACCCGCTCGGCGTGGAAGCGGAACGCCGGGTGCGTGAAGTCGACCTCCTGCCGGGCGCCCCAGCCGTGGCGCCGGCCGGTGGCGTACTCGGCGGTGATCTCCGGGTACTGACGGGCCAGCCACGGCGGCACGGCGTACGTGGGTGTCCCGAGGACCACGGAGATACCGCGCTCATGGGCGCCGTCCAGCACGGGCTGGAGCCAGTCCAGGTCGAAGCGCCCGCTCGTAGGCTCCCAGGTCGACCACACCGACTCACCGACCCGGATGACGGTGACATGCGCGTCCGCCATCAGATCGAGGTCGGTCTTGAGGCGTTCGTCGGGCCGTGCGGTGCCATGGGTCGGCCGGTACTCGTGGTAGTACGCGGCACCGAACAGGACGCGGGCAGGCAGAGCCGCCATGAAGGAAACCTCCGAAGAGCGAGAGGACGTGGGGGAGTTGGGTAGCTGGGGGAGTCGAGGATCGGTGAGCTACTGCTTGACGCCGCCGGCGGCCAGGCCGCTCTGCCAGTAGCGCTGGAGCATCAGGAATGCCCCGACGAGGGGGACGATCGAGATCAGCGAGCCGGTCACGACCAGGGCGAGCATGTCGCTGCTGGCGCCGGCCCCGCCGTTCTGCGCCTGCGCGGCCCAGGAGGAGAGACCGACGGTGATCGGATACAGCTCCGGGTCGTTGAGCATGATCAGCGGCAGGAAGTAGTTGTTCCAGGTCGCCACCAGCGTGAACAGCAGCACGGTCACCAGACCGGGACCCAGCAGCCGCAGCACGATCCCGAAGAAGATCCGCGCCTCCCCGGCACCGTCGATCCGGGCGGCTTCGAGGATGCTGTCCGGGACGGCGTCCTCGGCGTAGATCCGCATCAGATACAGCCCGAAGGGATTGACCAGGGACGGCAGGATCACCGCCCACGGAGTGTTGACCAACTCCGCCTTCGCGAACAGCAGATACGTCGGGATCGCCAGCGCGGTCGTCGGGACCATGACCGCGCCGAGGACCAGATTGAAGGCCGCCCGGTCGCCACGGAAGCGGAACTTGGCGAAGCCGTATCCGCCGGCCGCCGCCAGCAGCGCCGCGCCGACCGCGCTGACACCGGCGTACAGCACCGTGTTCAGCAGCCATCGCAGGAAGACCCCGTCGTCCTGGGTGAAGGTCTCCTTGATGTTGGCCAGTAGCTGCGGGGTGTCCGAGAACCACAGGCCGAAGGTGTTGATCAGGTCCTGGGTGTCCTTCGTGGAGGCGATGAGCAGCCAGAACAGGGGGAGGAGGAAGTACGCCAGGGCGGCCAGCATGGCGATGGTGAGCGGAGTGCTGCGGCGGGCGGCCGGAGACCGCCGCTTCGTGGAGACGACAGGCTCGGTCACCTTCGTGACCCGTGCCGTCGGGGTGGTCGTCGTCATGAGGTCGTCCTCCTGCGGTTCGCGGTCAGCAGGACGGCGTAGGAGGCGACGACGATGACGAGGCCGAGGAGGAAGGAGACCGTGGCCGCGTAGTTGACCTGCTGGCCGGTGAAGGCGAGGGAGTAGGCGTAGAGGTTGGCGGTGTACGAGCTGGTGAGCACGTCCGGGGCGATCTTCATCAGCAGGCTCGGCTCGTTGAACAGCTGGAAGCTGCCGATCACGGAGAACAGGAGGGTGAGCAGCAACGCGGGCCTGAGCGCCGGGAGTTTGATGGACCAGGCGATCCGCCAGGCGCCGGCGCCGTCCATCGCGGCGGCCTCGTACAGCTCCTGGGGGATCGTGCGCAGGGCGGCGTAGAGGATGATCATGTTGTAGCCGACGAACTCCCAGGTCACGATGTTCGCCAGACTGCCGAGCATCCAGCCCTCGCTGAGGAAGTCCGGGACGGGCAGGTCCAGGTTCCGGCCGAGCTGGGCGAACGGGCCGAAGTCGGGGCCGTACAGATAGCCCCACATCAGCGTCGCGACCACGCTCGGCACGGCGTACGGGACGAAGATGCCGAGCCGGATCACCTTGGCCAGGCGCAGCAGACCGCTGTCGAGTGCCAGGGCGAACAGCAGCGCCAGCACCAGCATCACCGGCACCTGGATCAGGAAGAACAGCGCCACCCGCCCGACGCCGCTGAGGAACTGGGAGTCCCCGAACGCCTGGACGTAGTTGTCGAGGCCGACGAAGACCGTGCCGCCGATCAGCCGCTCCTGGAAGAGGCTGAGGTAGGCGGCGTAGCCGAGCGGGGCGAGGAAGAGGAGGAGGAAGAGGACCATGAAGGGGGCGATGAACAGGGGGCCCTTGGAGTGGTGACGGCGCCCGCCGGTGCGGCGAGGGCCGGGTTCCGCCCGGCGCCGGTCCTTGGTGGACGTCACGGTCGTGGCGGCCATCTCAGCTCCCCTTGACCGTGAAGCCCTGGTTCTTCGCGTACGTCGTCAGCCGCGACTGCCAGGTGCCGAGCGCGGCGACCGTGTCGTCCTTGTCGGCCAGCGACTTGCCGACGGTCTCGGTCCAGTCGGTGGCCGCCTGGTCGAGGAACGGCGGCCACTGGAAGGAGGAGTCGACGGTGGAGGAGATGTCCGCGAACAGCTCGTTGACCTTCTGGCCGCCGTAGAAGGAGGGCGCGTCCGCGAGGAACTCCTGGTCCGCGAGGAGGGCCTTGGTCGCCGGGAAGAAGAACTGCTCGGTGGCGAACATCTTCGCGCTCGCCGGGTCGCTGTTGAGGAACTGGGCGAACTGGGCCGCCGCTATGGGGTTCCTCGTCGAGCGGATGACGGCCGTGGTCGAGCCGCCCCAGTTGCCCGAGCCGGGCTTCGCCGCGTCCCACTGCGGCAGCGGCGCCGCCCGCCACTTGCCCGCCGTGGCCTTGGCCGAGCCGGACAGGAACGCCGGGCCCCAGGCGGCGGTGAGCCAGGTGGCGTACTTGCCCTTGTTCAGGGCCGCGTACCAGCCGTCGGTGAAGTCCGGCTCGACCCCGATGACGCCCTCCTTGGCGAGGGCGCCCCAGTACTCGCCGAGCTTCTTCGACACCGCGTCGTCCACGCTGATCGTGATGTCGCTCTTGCCGGAGGTGACATACGGCCTGGCGCCCGCCTGCCACAGCAGACCGTGCCACGCGGCGGGCTGGTTGGCGGCGAGGTTGGTGAGATAGACGTCCGGATCGGCCTTGTGCAGTTTGCGGGCCGCCTCCGCGAACTCCTCCCAGGTGCCCGGCACTTCGATGCCGTGCTTGTCGAAGATGTCCTTCCGGTACAGCATGCCCATGGGGCCCGTGTCCTGCGGGATCGCCCACACCTCACCGTCGGTGCCGCTGACCTGGCCCCAAGTCCAGTCCACAAACTGCGACTTGAGCGCGGAGGCCCCGTAGGGGCGCAGGTCCAGCAGACTGTCGGTGATCGTGAAGGTGGGGATGGCCTGGTACTCCATCTGCACCATGTCCGGCGCCCCGTCACCCGCCTTCAGCGCCGTACGCAGCTTGGTGTACTGCGGGGTGCCCTGGCCGGCGTTGACGATCTTGATCTTGATGGCCGGGTACTTCTTCTCGAAGAGCGCGACCTCCTTGGCGATGTTCGGGACCCAGGTCCAGAACGTCAGCTCGGTCGGTGTCTTCATCGCCTTGTCGATGTCGGCCTGGCTGACCGGCTTCGCGGACGCCGACGAACCGCCGGAGTCACCGCCGCCGCACGCCGTCAGCGCGGCGCCCAGCGACAGGGCGCCCGTGGCGGTGAGGAACAGCCGGCGGCTCATGGTGGAACGGCCGGACGCGGACATGGACATGGGTCGGTGCATGGATCGGGGCATGGTGAACTCCCGCCGGTGATGAGGGTGAGGGCACGCCTGGCGAGGCCGTGCGGAGGCATGTCGGAGGAGGCGGGCAGCGCACGACAGGAAAGAGGGCGCGGCCGACCAGAGGGAAAGGGGAGAGGAGAGGCAAAAAGGGGGGGCGGGCGGAGCCGGTGGCTCAGCTCAGGTGACGGCTCCCGCCGGGCGGCGGTGCGGTCGACGTACGGACCACGAGGTCGACCGGTGGGTCGCTCGCCGGCAGGGGATCGGCGTCCGGGTTCTCGATGGTGTGCACCAGACGCTTCAGCCCCTCCTGGGCCACGGCGTCGAACGGTTGCCGCACCGTGGTCAGCGGAGGAGTGACGAAGGCGGCGACGGGGATGTCGTCGAAGCCGACCACACTCACGTCGTCCGGGACGCGCCGCCCCGCTTCGGTCAGCGCGCGGATGAGGCCGATCGCCATGTCGTCGTTCGCGGCGAACACCGCGGTGACCTCACCGTTCGCGGCGAGTTCACGTCCCGCCGCGTACCCGGAGGCGGCCGACCAGTCGCCCTCGACGGCCGCGGGTGTGTCCCTGCCGTGCTCGACGAGCGTGGTGCGCCAGCCCTCCAGCCGGTCCCGGGCGGCGAACCACCGCTGAGGTCCGGCCAGATGATGGACCGTCGTATGCCCGAGCGCCAGCAGATGCTCGGTGGCGGTACGGGCCATCAGATCGGCGCCGTCCCCGGCCGTCAGCACCGTGGGCGCGGTGACGGGGGAGGGGGCGCCGATGACGAGGACGGGGACGTCGACCCGGAGGGACGAGACCGGACCGCCGGCCCGCGCTCCGCCCTCTCCGGCCGCTCCACCCACTCCGGCCACTCCGGCCACTCCGGCCACTCCGGAGTGTCCGCCCTGTCCGTCCTCTCCGTCCGTCCGCTCGTCGATCGGCTCGGAGATGACGATGCCGTCCACGCCCTGATCGAGGAGCGAGTCCACGGCGCCGGCGACACCCGCCGGGTCGCCCTCCATCGTGTTGACCACGCGGAGCGCGTAACCGGTGTCCCGGACGACCCGCTCCACGCCCATCAGCAGCGACGCGGGCCCGTACAGCGCCGTGCCCAGCGTCACGACGCCGATCGAACGCGTCCGCCCCGAGGCCAGCGCCCGGGCGGCGTTGTTGCGCCGGTACCCGAGCCGCTCGGCGGCCTCCAGCACACGTCCGCGTACCTCGGCCGAGACATACGGCTCGTCGTTGAAGACCCGCGACACCGTCTTCTGCGAGACCCCGGCCAGCCGGGCCACATCCACGCTGCGGGGCGCCGCGGAAGTCCCGTCCCGCCCTGTTCCTCGCGTCATGGTGTCTCCCGGTCGGCCGAACGATCGCGCCAATGATGTCAGACGGATACCGGACGGATGCCTTGCACCGTCTGGCTGACTGCGTAGTCATGTCTGCGCTGTCATGTCTACGCAGTCATATGGGCGGCGTCAAGGGGTCGGGACGGATCGGGAGCGAGCGTTCATGATGTCCCGAGGAATCACCGAGCACCGCCGCACCCGGCTCCGCCGCACTCCACGTCGGCGGGGCGCCGACCCGAGAAGCCCGTCCCGGAGGCCATCGCATGACCGAGCGCAGCAACGAGCGCGCACCCTTGAGCGGGACCGAGAGCGGGACTCGGAGCGGGACCGACGCGTCCGCGGTCACCCCGTCCCCGTCCTCGCCGTCCCCCGCGCTGCCGCTCGCCGGTATCACCGTGGTCAGCGTCGAGCAGGCGGTCGCCGCACCGTACGCGACCCGTCAACTGGCCGATCTCGGCGCCCGGGTCATCAAGGTGGAGCGCCCCGGCGGCGGTGACTTCGCCCGGCGGTACGACACCACCGTGCACGGCGAGTCCAGCTATTTCGTGTGGCTCAACCGTTCCAAGGAGTCCCTGACCCTCGACCTGAAGTCTGCGGCCGGACGCCGGGTCCTGGAGCAACTCCTCGGGCGCGCCGATGTGTTCGTACAGAATCTGGCGCCCGGAGCCGCCGCTCGTCTGGGCCTCGGCGCGGACGCGCTGCGCGAGCGCTTCCCGTCGCTGATCCCCTGCGCGATCACCGGCTACGGCTCCACCGGCCCCTGGTCCGACCGCAAGGCGTACGACCTGCTGATCCAGTGCCAGACCGGCCTGGTCTCGCTCACCGGCGGCCCCGAGGAACCCGCCCGCGTCGGTATCTCCGTCGCCGACATCGCCGCCGGGATGTACGCCTACTCCGGTATCCTCACCGCCCTGTTCGCCCGCGCCACCACCGGCGTCGCGAGGGCTGTCGAGGTGTCGCTGTTCGAGGCGCTCGCGGAGTGGATGCACCAGCCCGCGTACTACACCCGCTTCGGCGGCACCCAGCCCCCGAGGATCGGCACCCAGCACGCAACCATCGCCCCGTACGGCGCCTACACCTGCGCCGACGGCAAGGACGTCCTGTTCTCCATCCAGAACGAACGCGAATGGGTCGCCCTCTGCGAACGGTTCCTGGGGGACCCCGGCCTCGCCGACGATCCGCGCTTCGCGACCGCCTCCGCCCGGGTCGCCCACCGCGCCGAACTGAACGTCGTGGTGGCCGAGCGGTTCGCCCGGTCCCCGAGCGCCGAGGTGACGGGGCTCCTGGACGAGGCGGGCATCGCCAACGCCGGTGTCAACGACATCGAGGAGTTCCTGGCCCACCCCGTACTCGGTGCCCGGGACCGATGGCGAGAGGTCCCGATCCCCGGCGGCAACCAGGTCCCCGCGCTCGTCCCGCCGGCCGACCTGGCGGGCGTACCACCCCGCATGGACCCCGTACCGGCACCGGGCGAGCACACCGACGGCATCCTGGCCGAACTCGGCTACGACCCGGAGGGCCGGGCCCGGCTGCGCGCCGAGCGAGCGGTCTGAACGCCGGCCGGTCGCCCTCGGCCTCACTGCCGGCGGCGAGGAGCGCCCGAGCACGCGGTTCGGCGCGGTGCGCGTCGCAGGCCACGGTCCCGCTCGCGGCGGCTGCCGTACGATGCACAGACCGGCGAGGGAAACCTCATCGACGACGCCGCCCCGGAGCGCTTCCGCTCCGCGCGCCCCGGTCACCCGCGGACCACTCCCCGTCACCCGCGACCATCCCCGGCCCCCACAGGTCTCCAGTCAGCACAGCGAGGTGCCCAGACATGAACCGTTCACTCTCCTCCCGCTCCCGCGGACTCGCCCCCATCGCGGCCGTCGCCGCCGCGGCGGCCCTCGTGCTCGCCGGATGCTCCAGCGGCTCCGGTGGCAAGGAGGCGGAGGAGAGCGGGTCGGGTGCCTCGGCGGGCAAGGCCGACACCCCCCGGATGACGGTCGCGATGATCACGCATGCTGTCCCCGGCGACACCTTCTGGGACATCATCCGCAAGGGCGCCGAGGCGGCGGCCGCCAAGGACAACGTCAAGCTCGTCTACTCCAACGACGCCAACGCCGCCAACCAGGCCAACCTCGTCCAGAACGCGATCGACCAGAAGGTCGACGGCATCGCGGTCACCCTCGCCAAGCCGGAGGCCATGAAGGACGTCATCGCCAAGGCGGAGAAGGCCGGCATCCCCGTCGTCGGCTTCAACAGCGGCGTGGACGACTGGAAGGAACAGGGCCTGCTGGAGTACTTCGGCCAGGACGAGCAGATCGCCGGTGAGGCCCTCGGCAAGCGGCTCGGCGAGAGCGGCGCCAAGCACGCCGTCTGCGTCATCCAGGAGCAGGGCCATGTCGCCCTGGAGGCCCGCTGCGCCGGTGTGAAGAAGGGCTTCTCCGGTGAGACCGAGAACCTCTATGTCAACGGCTCCGACATGCCCTCGGTGAAGTCGACCATCACCGCCAAGCTGAAGCAGGACAGCTCCATCGACGAGGTCGTCACCCTCGGCGCCCCGTTCGCGCTGACCGCCGTCCAGTCCGTCGACGACGCGGGCAGTGACGCCAAGGTCGCCACCTTCGACCTCAACAAGGAGCTGACCGGAGCCATCGAGAAGGGCGACATCGAGTTCGCCGTCGACCAACAGCCCTACCTCCAGGGCTACTTGGCCGTCGACTCGCTGTGGCTGTACAAGACCAACGGCAACTACATGGGCGGCGGCGAGCAGCCGGTCCTCACCGGCCCGGCCTTCGTCGACAAGTCCAACGTCGACACGATCGCCGAGTTCGCGACCAAGGGCACCCGCTAGCGGGGACCTCAGGACTCCCCACGACATCCCCCGGCCCGCCACGGCTTGCCACGAGGTGTCCACGACGTGAAAGGACGGCATGTCTCAGCAGAGCTCACTCGGTGTCGCGGTCATCGGCACCGGCCGGATGGGCGCCGACCATGCACGCCGGATCAGCGAGGTGATCAGCGGCGCCCATGTGGCCGCCGTCGTCGACGTGGACATCGACCGGGCCGGGGCGGTCGCGGCGCGCGTGGGCTGCGCCGCCTTCGCCGCCACCGGCGAGGCCCTGGCCTCGCCGGGCGTCGACGCCGTACTCGTCGCCTCCCCGGGCCCCGCCCACGAGGCGGCCCTGCTCACCGCCTTCGAGCACGACCTGCCCGTACTCTGCGAAAAGCCCCTCACCCCCGACCCCGCCTCCGCGCTACGCGTCCTGGAGGCCGAGCGACGGCTGGGCCACCGCCGGGTGCAGGTGGGCTTCATGCGGCGCTACGACCAGGAGTACGTCAAGCTCAAGGCGCTCCTGGACGGCGGGGAACTCGGCCGCCCGCTGATGCTGCACAACCGGCACCGCAACGCAGCCGCCCCGCCCGGCTTCACCAACGCCATGATCATCAACGACTCGGTGGCACACGAGATGGACGCCACCCGCTGGCTCCTCGGTCAGGAGATCACCGCCGTCACCGTGATGCGGCCCCGGCCCTCCGACCACGCTCCCGAAGGTCTGCTGGACCCCCAGTTCGTGATCTTCGAGACCGATGGGGGCGCCCTGGTCGACGTCGAGATCTTCCTCAGCGCCCGCTACGGCTACCAGGTCCAGGCCGAGGCGGTCTGCGAGCGGGGTACGGCCCGGATCGGCGACGGCCACGACCTGCTCGTCAACGCCGCCGGACGCTGGGGCGGCACGGTCACCCCCGGCTATGTCGAGCGCTTCGAGGACGCCTACGACCGTCAGGTCCAGGCATGGGTGGACGCCACCCGCCGGGGCGAGGTCACCGGCCCCAGCACCTGGGACGGCTACACCGTCGCCGCGATCTGCGAGGCGGGTGTCAGGTCCCAGACCGAGGGCCGCCGGGTGGAGGTGGACATCGTCGAACGGCCGGTCCTCTATCGCTGAGGAGCGGAGGCGCCGTCGATGCGACGAGCGACCGCCGAGGCGGCGACCGGCCACGGCCGAGGCGACTCGTCGGCCCTCGCCCACGCGGCACACGAAAACGTCCGGGCCGACCCGTAGGGGCCGGCCCGGACGCCGTGTCCGGTGATCAGCGGTCAGCGATCAGCGATCACCGAGGAGGATCAGACGAGGTCGAACCGGTCCAGGTTGGAAACCTTGACCCACGCCGCGACGAAGTCCTTGACGAACTTCTCCTTGGCGTCGTCGCTCGCGTAGACCTCGGCGAGGGCACGCAGCTCGGAGTTGGAACCGAAGACGAGGTCGGCACGGGTGCCGGTCCACTTGACCTCGCCGGTGGCCGCGTCACGGCCCTCGAAGAGGGTCTGGTCCTCGGAGGTCGACTTCCACGTCGTGCCCAGGTCGAGCAGGTTGGCGAAGAAGTCGTTGGTGAGCTTGCCCGGGGTCTTGGTGAGGACACCGTGCGTGGACTGGCCGGTGTTGGCGCCGAGGACACGCAGACCACCGACGAGGACGGTCAGCTCGGGGGCGCTCAGGTTGAGCAGGTTGGCCCGGTCGAGCAGCAGGTACTCGGCGGGGAGGCGGTTGCCCTTGCCCAGGTAGTTGCGGAAGCCGTCGGAGGTGGGCTCCAGCGCCGCGAAGGACTCGGCGTCGGTGTGCTCCTCGGTGGCGTCCACGCGGCCCGGCGTGAAGGGGACCTCCACGTCGAAGCCGGCGTCCTTGGCGGCCTTCTCCACGGCGGCGGCACCGCCGAGGACGATCAGGTCGGCCAGGGAGACCTTCTTGGCACCGGAGTTGAACTCCGACCGCACGCCCTCCAGGACGCTCAGGACGTGACGCAGCCGGTCGGGGTCGTTGGCCTCCCAGCCGCGCTGCGGCTCCAGGCGGATACGGGCGCCGTTGGCACCGCCGCGCTTGTCGCTGCCGCGGAACGTCGAGGCCGACGCCCACGCGGTGAAGACCAGGTCGGAGACGCCGAGGCCGGAGGCGAGCAGCTTGGCCTTGAGCGCCGTGATGTCGGCGGCGTCGATGACCTCGCCCTCGGCCTGGGGCAGCGGGTCCTGCCAGAGCAGGGTCTCCTCCGGGACCTCCGGGCCGAGGTACAGCGACTTCGGGCCCATGTCACGGTGGGTGAGCTTGTACCAGGCGCGGGCGAAGGCGTCCGCGAACTGGTCGGGGTTCTCGTAGAAGCGACGCGAGATCTGCTCGTAGATCGGGTCGAAGCGCAGCGACAGGTCGGTCGTGAGCATCGTCGGCAGGTGCTTCTTCGACGGGTCGTGGGCGTCCGGGACGATCGCCTCGGCGTCCTTGGCGACCCACTGCTTGGCGCCGGCCGGGGACTCGCTCAGCTCGTACTCGTACTCGAAGAGGTTCTTGAAGAAGCCGTTGCTCCACTGCGTGGGCGTGGCGGTCCAGGTGACCTCCAGGCCGGACGTGATGGTGTCGCCGCCCTTGCCCGTGCCGTAGCTGTTCTTCCAGCCGAGGCCCTGGTCCTCCATGGTGGCGCCCTCGGGGTCGGCGCCGACGTGGCTGTCGGGGGCCGCGCCGTGGGTCTTGCCGAAGGTGTGACCACCGGCGATGAGGGCGACGGTCTCCTCGTCGTTCATCGCCATACGGCGGAACGTCTCACGGATGTCGCGGGCCGCGGCGATCGGGTCCGGGTTGCCGTTCGGGCCCTCCGGGTTGACGTAGATCAGGCCCATCTGGACGGCGCCGAGCGGGTTCTCCAGCTCACGGTCGCCGCTGTAGCGCTGGTCGTCGAGCCAGATCTTCTCGGGACCCCAGTAGACGTCCTCCTCGGCCTCCCAGACGTCCTCGCGGCCGCCGCCGAAGCCGAAGGTGGTGAAGCCCATCTGCTCCAGCGCGACGTTACCGGTGAGGATCATGAGGTCGGCCCAGGAGATGGACTGGCCGTACTTCTTCTTGACCGGCCACAGCAGACGGCGGGCCTTGTCCAGGTTGGCGTTGTCCGGCCAGCTGTTCAGCGGGGCGAAACGCTGCTGACCGGCACCGGCGCCACCGCGGCCGTCGCTGATGCGGTAGGTGCCCGCGCTGTGCCAGGCCATACGGATCATCAGCGGGCCGTAGTTGCCGAAGTCGGCCGGCCACCAGTCCTGCGAGGTGGTGAGCACCTCGGCGATGTCCTGTTTGACGGCGGCGAGGTCGAGGTTCTTGAACGCCTCGGCATAGTCGAACTCCTCCCCGAGCGGGTTCGCCACGGCGGGGTTCTTGGCGAGGATCTTCAGGTTGAGCCGCTCCGGCCACCACTGGCGGTTCCCGCCACCCTGGGTCGGATGCGCCGCACGGTCGTGCGCGACCGGGCACTTCGCCTCGGCAGGGACGTTGCTCTCGGACATTGGGGGAATCCTTCCAAAACGGGGGATCTCGGTGCTAACTGCTTGCGGTGGAACAGGAGGGGCACAGGCCCCAGTAGATGACCTCGGCCTCGTCGATGGCGAAGCCGCGGTCGTCGGACGCGGTCAGGCAGGGGGCGTGGCCGACCGCGCAGTCGACGTCGACCACGACCCCGCACGACCGGCACACGAGGTGATGGTGGTTGTCCCCGACGCGGCCCTCGTACAGGGCCGGACTGCCGGGTGGCTCGATACGGCGGACGAGGCCCGCCTCGGTCAGCGCGTTCAGTGCCTCGTACACGGCTTGCAGCGATATGTGGCCCACACGATCGCGAACCCCGGAGGCGATCGCTTCGACGCCGAGGTGGTCGCCGTCCCGCACGGTATCCAGCAGCGCGACACGCGCCGCGGTCACCCGCAGGCCGGCACCGCGCAGCTCCTCGGCGGTGGTCGGAGTCGGGGATGCGGTCATGGCGAACAACCTACAGCCAGAAACACGAACAGTTCAAGAAAACGAGCGATCCAAGTTTGGAAGTCCGTATGGCGCTTCGCCGGCGCCCGCCCGTGGCGGTCATGTGCCGTCCCGCCTGTGCCGTCCCGCCTGCGCCGACCGAGCCGCGCCCGCCCGGTCCCGGCGGCGGCCCGCAAGCGGCGCGGGCCCCGTACGGCGCTTGTCCGGGGGGCCTCGCGGGTACCCGGTCGCCCGACCAACGACCGGGCCGCCGGCCGGTCACCGCCCGGGGCGACCGCGGGTCACCGGTGGTGATGCGAGTCGTGCGGCGGTGGTGCGAGGAGGTGTTCATGGGGCTCGCAGGGGTGGATGCGCCGGTGCTGGACCCGGCCGCGCTGGAGAGGGCGCTGCGCGCGCGGGTGGACGGGGAGGTGCGGTTCGACGCGGGGAGCCGGGCCGCGTACTCGACCGACGCCTCGAACTTCCGGCAGACCCCGATCGGCGTGGTCGTCCCCCGCACCCCCGAGGCGGCCGTGGAGACCGTGGCGGTCGCCCGGGAGCACAGCGCGCCCGTGCTCTCGCGGGGCGGCGGGACCAGCCTCGCCGGGCAGTGCGCCAACACGGCCGTGGTGATCGACTGGTCCAAGTACTGCACCCGCCTGGAGTCCGTGGACGAGGCGGCCCGCACCTGTGTCGTCCAGCCCGGCATCGTCCCCGACGAACTGAACCGCCTGCTCGCGCCGACCGGTCTGCGCTTCGGGCCCGAACCCGCCACGCATATGAACTGCACGCTCGGCGGCATGATCGGCAACAACTCCTGCGGCGCCACCGCCCAGCGCACCGGCAAGGTCGTCGACAACATCGCCCGCCTGGAGGTCCTCCTCCACGACGGCACCCGCTTCTGGTGCGGCGAGACCGACGACGAGGAGTACGCCGAGATCGAACGCCACGGCGATCCGCGCGCCACCCTCTACCGACGGCTGCGCGCCCTGCGCGACACCTACGCCGACGAGATCCGCCGCCGCTACCCGGACATCCCGCGCGGGGTCTCCGGCTACAACCTCGACTCCCTCCTGCCCGAACACGGCTTCGACATCGCGGGCCTCCTCGTCGGCAGCGAATCCACCCTGGTCACCGTCCTGCGGGCCGAACTGGAACTGGTCCCCGTCGTCAAGGAGCGCACCCTGGTCGTGCTCGGCTTCCCCGCCGTCGACCGGGCCGCCGACGCCGTCCCCGCGATCCTGCCGTACGAGGGCTGGGAGGACTCGGCGGTACCGCCCGAACGGCTCGGCGACTATCTGCGCCGACTGCGCGGCCTGTACGAGGAGTTCGGCTACCAGAGCGACACCGGCCCCAGCCTCTACGGTCACTTCGGCCAGGGCTGCGTCCACACCCGTATCCCCTTCGACCTGTACACCGCCGACGGTGTGGCGGCCTACCGGCGGTTCATGGAACGCGCCGCCGACCTGGTGGTGGAGTTCGGCGGTTCCTTCTCCGGGGAGCACGGCGACGGACAGAGCCGAGGCGAACTGCTGCCCCGTATGTTCGGCCCGGAACTGTCCGAGGCGTTCGGGCGCCTCAAGGCGATCTTCGACCCGCTGAACCGGATGAACCCCGGCAAGGTCGTCGCCCCCTACCCCCTCGACGACAACCTGCGGCTCGGCGCCGACTGGGCCCCCTACGACCCGAAGGACCTCCACTTCCGCTTCCCGGACGACGGCGGCTCCTTCGCCGAGGCCGCCAACCGCTGCGTCGGCGTCGGCAAGTGCCGGCAGCTCACCAACAAGGGCGGGGCGGTGATGTGTCCGTCCTTCCAGGTCACGCGGGAGGAGGAGCACTCCACACGCGGACGGGCCCGGCTGCTGTTCGAGATGCTCGACGGCCACGGCGACAGCGCGATCCGGGACGGCTGGCGCTCCGAGGCGGTCCGCGACGCGCTCGACCTCTGTCTGGCCTGCAAGGGCTGCAAGAGCGACTGCCCGGCCGACGTGGACATGGCCACCTACAAGGCGGAGTTCCTGGCCCACCACTACGCGGGCCGCCCCTGGCACCGCCCCCGCTCCGACCTCACCCTGGGCTGGCTCCGCTCGCGGCCGAAGCCGTGTCCCGCGCCCGGCTGGGGCCACTGGTCAACGCCCTCACCGGTATCGCGCCGCTCGCCCGCGCCGCGGCGGCCGCGGCGGGCGTGGAGAACCGGGAGGTGCCGCCGTTCGCGGGGGAGACGCTGAGACGGTGGTTCGCGAGGAGGGCCGTACCGGACGACGACAGCTCGCGCGGCACGGTCCTGTTGTGGCCGGACACCTTCACCGATCACTTCCATCCGCAGGTAGGGCGGGCGGCGGTGCGGTTGATGGAGGACGCGGGCTGGCGGGTCGAGTTGCCCGGCGGTGCGCTGTGCTGTGGTCTGACCTGGATCTCCACCGGTCAACTCGGCATCGCCGAACGCGTGTTGAGGCGTACGGTCCGGGCGCTGGCCCGGCATGTGCGCGCCGGTGGACTGGTGGTCGGGCTGGAGCCCAGCTGCACGGCCGTCTTCCGCTCCGACGCCGGGGAGCTGTTCCCCGGTGACCACGACGTACGGCGGCTGGGGCGGCAGACGGTGACGCTCGCCGAGCTGCTGACCGAGCACAGCCCCGGGTACGAGCCGCCGAGGGGACCGGCGCACGCGTCGCGGGCGCTCGCCCAGGTGCACTGCCATCAGCACGCGATCCTGGGCTGGGGCGCCGACCAGGAGCTGCTGGGCCGTGCCGGTGTGGAGGCCGAGCACCTGGAGTCCGGCTGCTGCGGCCTCGCGGGCAACTTCGGCTTCGAACGCGGCCACCTCGACGTCAGCCGGGCCTGCGCGATGGGGGTGCCCCCGCGCGAGCGTATTCGAGCGTGGGGGAGCGTGCTGCTGCCCCGGCTGCGCGAGGCGGACGAGGAGACCGTCGTCCTCGCCGACGGCTTCAGCTGCCGCACCCAGATCCATGAACTCGACAGCGGCGGCCACGAGGCCGTCCACCTGGCGGAACTGCTGACCACGGGCCTCGCACCACACTCCGGAGGAGGTGGCCTCGCATGAGCCCCACCCAACAGCGCGTCTACGACGCGAGCCCCTATCTGCCGAGCCGTGGCGGTCTCGCCGCGCACCGGAGGGCGGCGGCCGACTGCCGGGGCTGCCCCCTGTACGAGAACGCCACCGGCACCGTCTTCGGCAAGGGCGCCGCCCACGCGCGCCTCATGCTCGTCGGTGAACAGCCCGGGGACCAGGAGGACCGACAGGGGGAGCCGTTCGTCGGACCGGCCGGGCGGCTGCTGCGTCGGGCGGTGGAGGAGGCCGGGATCGACATGGACTCGACGTATCTCACCAACGCGGTCAAGCATTTCAAGTTCACGCGGACCGCGGGCGGCGGCAAACGCCGTATCCACAAGGCCCCCGACCTGCGTGAACTGTCCGCCTGCCGCCCATGGTTGGAGGCCGAGCTGCGCCTGGTCCGACCCGAGATCGTGGTGGCCCTCGGCGCGACCGCGGGCAAGGCCCTGATGGGCGGCTCCTTCCGGGTCACCAAGGACAGGGGAGCCCTGCTCACCATGGAGCCGCCCCAAACGGCCCAGGACGACGACCGGGACGGCGACCGACCGCACGTCGTCGCCACCCTCCACCCCTCGGCCGTACTCCGCGCCGACGACCGCGACAGCGCCTACGCGGGACTGGTGGCCGACCTGAAGGTGGCGGCCCGAGCACTGGGCGAGACAGGCACCTAGCCGCAGCCGCAGCCGCAGCGGCACCGGGCCGGGCCTACGGCTTGCGGCCCACTCCGCCGAAGCAGTCCACTTCCCACGGTTCGGCCGACTCTCCCTTCTCGGCATGCCACTGGGCCACCGACATCAGTCCCGGCTCCAGCAGTTCGAGCCCGTCGAAGAACCGGGCGAGCTGCTCGGGGGAGCGGTTGACGCGCGGGTTGTCGCTGGTCTTGTTCCAGTGCTCGACCATCGCCCGCATCGCCTCCGGCCGGTACACCTCCGTGCTGTCGGCGAACACCAGATGGCTTCCGGACGGCAGCGCGTCGAGCAGCCGGGTGACGACGCCGTACACGCTGTCGTCGGGTACGTGGGCGGCGACACCGAGCAGGATCAGGGCGACCGGGCGGCTGAGATCCAGCGTCTCGGCGGCGCGTTCGAGGATGGTGCCGGGGTCGCGCAGATCGGCGTCGATGTACGCGGTGGCGCCCTCGGGGGTGCTGGTCAGCAGGGCCGTGGCGTGGACGAGGACGGTCGGGTCGTGGTCGACGTAGACGATGCGCGCGTCACCGGCGATCCGCTGGGCGATCTCATGGGTGTTGTCGACGGTGGGCAGCCCGGTGCCGATGTCGAGGAACTGACGGATGCCCACCTCCCCGGCCAGCCGTTCCACAGCCCTGCGCAGAAACGCGCGCTGCGCACGGGCGATGTCGACGATCTGGGGGTTCGTCCGGCGTATCTCGTCACCGACCTGTCGGTCGATCTCGTAGCAGTCCTTGCCGCCGAGCCAGTAGTTCCAGATACGGGCCGAGTGCGGCACCCCGCTGTTGATCACCGGACGGTCATGTGGCATGGAAACTCCCCGTGTTGACAGGTGTAGCAGTCAACCAAGCTAGCAAGATCACGGCAGTCGTGATCGTGCGGGGCCGTCGGGGCGGCCGTTCACCGTCGAGATCCGGCCGCGTAGAGGCCACGTGCCCGCGCTACTCCGTGCCTCCGCTCAGCAGCACCACCTCCAACGTGCGCGGCCCGTGCACCCCCTCCACCCGGTCCAACTCGATGTCGCTCGTGGCGGACGGGCCGGAGATCCAGGTCAACGGGCGTGTCGGGTCGAGGCGTTCGAGGCCCTGGGGGACGGAGGAGACGACCTGGTCCGGCACCCGTACGACGCAGATGTGGTGGTCGGGGACGAGGGTGATCCGGCGGCGGCCCTGGTCGGGGGAGCCGTCGAGGACGATCGTGCCGGTCTCGGCGATGGCGACGGCGCAGCCGGTGACGACGCTGTCGACCCGGTCGAGCTCCGCCGGGGTGCTCACGGCCCGGTCATGGATGCGCACCGGATCGGCCGCCTTGAGCCAGTACGGCGGCAGACCCGGCGGGACCAGGACGGTCCCCGAGCCCCGCTCGGCCAGCAGCCGCATGAGCAGCTCCGACAACTCCTCGTCCGCGCAGCGATGGACGATCGCCCGATAGTCCGCGAGGTTCTCCGCCAGCAGATCCACCGTCTCCTCGACGCTCCGCTCACCGTGCTCGCGCAGATACTCGCGCGGAACGGCCTGGTCGTACGGAGTGTCGTCCCGTGGTACGTCGGCGAGGGCGCGTCGTACCCGCCCCAGGATCAGCTCCCTGCTGCTCACTTGCCGCTCTCCTTCCCGGCGACCTTCGTCTCACCGCTGCTCTTCGCCCCGCTCTTCCCGCCGTTCGTCCGCTGCCACCAGTCGCGGAACGGCTCGGCCGGCACCGTCGGCAGATCGCGGCTCCCGCTCCACGCCTTGCCAGGGCCCGGCAGGGTGCGCGGATGGAAGCGACGGCTGCGTGAGGCGACCCGCTGTCCGGCGCGCAGGGCACCGGGATGGCTGAGCGCCCAGCGGGCCGCACGCATCGCCGCCCGCTCGGCCGCGTGCCCCTTCGCGGGTTTGAGGACGACCTTGTCGCCCTTCTCCGTCACGGCACCGCCCTGCACGACGCGTTCCCGCAGATGCACCAGCACCTCGGGGATGTCGATGGCGACCGGGCACACCTCGTAACAGGCACCGCACAACGAGGAGGCGTACGGCAGGGAGGCGTCGATCTCGCTTGCCGTGCCCCTCAGCTGAGGGCTGAGGATCGCGCCGATCGGCCCGGGGTAGACCGACCCGTAGGCGTGGCCGCCGGCCCGCTCGTAGACCGGGCAGACGTTCAGACAGGCCGAGCAGCGGATGCAGCGCAGGGCCTGGCGGCCGACCTCGTCGGCGAGGGTGTCGGTGCGGCCGTTGTCGATGAGGACGAGATGGAAGGTGCTCGGCCCGTCCTCGTCGGTGATGCCGGTCCAGGTGGAGGTGTACGGGTTCATCCGCTCGGCCGTCGAGGAGCGGGGGAGGGTCTGCAGGAAGACCTCCAGGTCCTGCCAGGTCGGCACGATCTTCTCGATGCCGACGACCGAGATCAGGGTCTCCGGCAGGGTGAGGCACATCCGCCCGTTGCCCTCGGACTCCACGACCACCAGGGTGCCGGTGTCGGCGACCATGAAGTTGGCGCCGGAGATCCCGACCTTGGCGCGCAGGAATTTCTCCCGCAGATGCAGCCGCGCCGCCTCCGCCAGCTCGGCGGGCGTGTCGGTGAGCCCCTCGGGAGCCGGGCGGCCCCACTCGCTCATCTCACGCGCGAAGATGTCCCGAATCTCACCGCGGTTGCGGTGGATCGCCGGGACGAGGATGTGGGAGGGCCGGTCCTTGCCCAACTGCACGATCAGCTCGGCGAGGTCGGTCTCGTAGGCGTGGATGCCCTCGGCCTCCAGCGCCTCGTTCAGCCCGATCTCCTGCGTGGCCATCGACTTGACCTTGACGACCTCGGTCTCACCGGTCGCCTTGACGAGATAGGTGACGATCCGGTTGGCCTCGTCGGCGTCGGCGGCCCAGTGGACCGTGCCGCCCGCCGCCGTCACCGACTCCTCCAACTGCACCAGATACCGGTCGAGACGACGGAGCGTATGGTCCTTGATCCGCTTGCCGGCCTCGCGCAGCTCCGCCCAGTCCGACACCTCCGTGACGGCCGCCGCCCGCTTGGCGCGGATGGTGTGGGTGGCGTGGCGCAGATTGCCGCGCAGGGTGGCGTTGTTGACGGCCTCGTGGGCCGCCTTCGGAAACGCCGGCATTCCGAGATACGTGCCGCTCATACGGCCGGTTCCTCCTCCGTGCTCGCCAGGATCTCCGCGATGTGCACCGGCCGCATCCCCGTGCGCAGCCGGGTCATCGTGCCGCCGATGTGCATGAGACAGGAGTTGTCGGCGGCGCACAGCACCTCGGCACCCGTCGACTCGGCGTTGCGCACCTTGTCCGCGCCCATCGCCGCCGAGACATCGGAGTTCTTCACCGCGAACGTCCCACCGAAGCCACAGCACTCCTCGGCCCCCGGCAGCTCCACCAACTCCAGCCCCTTCACGGCTTCGAGCAGCCGCCGGGGCCGTTCCCCGAGTCCCAGACCCCGCAGCCCGTGACAGGTCGGGTGGTACGTCACCCTGTGCGGGTAGTACGCCCCGACATCCGTCACACCCAGCACATCCACCAGGAACTCGGTCAGCTCGTACGTCTTCGGCACGACCGGCGCCAGCGTCCGCGCCAGGGTGTCCCCGCGCCCCTCCGCCCGCGCCCGCTCACCCATGCGCGGATACAGCTCCCGCACCATCGCCCCGCACGAGCCGGAGGGCGTCACGATCGCCTCGTACTCCCGGAATACATCGGAGAACTGCCGGGCCAGAGGCTCGGCCTCATGGCGATAACCGGTGTTGTAGTGCGCCTGCCCGCAGCAGGTCTGCCCCATCGGGAAGTCGACCTCGACGCCCAGTCTGGTCAGCAGTTTCACCACGGCGCGGCCGGTGTCCGGATAGAGCGTGTCGTTGACACAGGTCAGGAACAGAGCGACACGCATCGCGGCTCCTAGGGGATCGATCATCGGATGAGTGCAGAGTACGGCGCGACCGCGCCCAGGGCGAGAGGCCCCGCCGCCGGTGGTGCGGCGACGGAGCCCGCTCACGATCGGAGGCGGGGCCCGCTCACCATCAGAGGCGGGCCCGCTCACCAGCGGCGGCGGGTCCCGGGCTCACCGCCCGGCGAGCCTGGCCTCGGCCGCCCGCCAGGCCGCCGGGTCGCCCTGGGGCTCGTACCGCACCAGCGGCTGGGTACGGGCGAGCAGGTCCCGCATGGAGGCCCGGTCGCCGACCAGGCCGTGGGTGCGGGCCTGGACCAGGACATTGCCCAGGGCCGCCGCCTCCGCCGGGCCCGCCACCACCGGCAACCCACAGGCGTCGGCGGTGAGTTGGCACAGCAACGCGTTACGGGTGCCGCCGCCGACGATGTGGACGACGTCCACGGGGTGATCGGCGAGCGTCTGGGCCTCGGTCACGGCCCGCCGATGGGCGAGGGCCAGCGAGTCCAGAATGCAGCGGGTGATCTCACCCGGCGTCTCGGGAACCGGCTGCCCCGACTCCCGGCACGCCTCGGCGATCCGCTGCGGCATCCGTCCGGGCGCCAGGAACACCGAGTCCCCGGCGTCCACCACCGACCGCAGCGCGGGCACGGTCGCAGCGGCCCGCAGCAGCTCCCCGAGATCCGGGTCGCCCCACTCCCGTACGCACTCCTGGAGCAGCCAGAGCCCCATGATGTTGCGCAGATAGCGGACCGTGCCGTCGAGCCCCAGCTCATTGGTGAAGTTGGCGGCCCGGCTGGCCTCGGTCAGCACCGGGGCCTCCAGCTCCAGCCCCGCCAGGGACCAGGTGCCGGTGCAGATATAGGCGAACCTTTCCCCGGTGGCCGGTACGGCCGCGACAGCGGACGCCGTGTCGTGGGACCCGACGGCCGTCACCGGCACCGGCCCGCTCAGGCCGGTCTCGTCCAGCACCCGCCGCTGAAGCAACCCGGCCGGATCACCCGGCTGCCGCAGCGGAGCGAACAGACCGAGGTCGATGCCCAGCCGGTCCGCGACATCACGCGACCAGTCACGGGTCCGGGGATCGATCAGCTGAGTGGTGGAGGCATTGGTCAGCTCGGTGCCCACCTCCCCGGTCAGCCAGTACGACAGCAGATCCGGGATGAGCAACAACCGCTCGGCGAAGCCCAGTTGGGCGGAGGAGCGGGCGGCGACGAGCTGGTACAGGGTGTTGAACGGCGCGTACTGCAACCCGGTCGCCGCGTACAGCTCGTCGGCCGGCACGGTGGCCCACACCTTCTCCGCGACACCCTCGGTACGGCTGTCCCGGTAGTGCACCGGGTTGCCGAGCAGCGCCCCGTCGGCGTCCAGCAGCCCGTAGTCCACGGCCCAGCTGTCGATACCGACGGAGTCCAGCTGCCCACCGCTGAGCGCCCCGGCGGCCTTGAGGCCGTCGAGGACACCCGCGTACAGCCCCAGAACATCCCAGCGCAGCCCCTCGGGCGTGCGCACCGGCCGGTTGGGGAACCGGTGCGCCTCGACCAGCTCCAGCGTGTCCCGCCCCGCGCGGCCGACCATGACCCGCCCACTGGAGGCGCCCAGGTCGACCGCCGCGTACGACCTCACGGCCGTGTTCGTGGACGTACCCATGGTCGTGCTCATCGCAGGAACGCGGCGGCCACGCCGGCGTCGACCGGGATGTGCAGACCGGTGGTGTGCGTCAGGTCACCGCCGGTCAGCGCGAACACCGCGTTCGCCACGTGGTCGGGCAGCACCTCGCGCTTGAGGATGGTCCGCTGGGCGTAGAACTCGCCCAGCTTCTCCTCCTCGATCCCGTAGGTCGCGGCCCGCTGGGCACCCCAGCCGGCGGCGAAGATGCCCGAGCCGCGCACCACACCATCGGGGTTGACACCGTTGACGCGAATCCCGTGCTCGCCCAGTTCGGCGGCGAGCAGTCGCACCTGGTGGGCCTGGTCGGCCTTGGTAGCGGAGTAGGCGATGTTGTTGGGCCCGGCGAAGACGGCGTTCTTCGAGGCGATGTAGACGATGTCACCGCCCAGCTTCTGCGCGATCATCACCCGCGCCGCCTCACGCGACACGAGGAACGACCCGCGCGCCATGATGTCGTGCTGCAGATCCCAGTCCTTGGCCGAGGTCTCCAGCAGCGGCTTGGAGATCGAGATGCCCGCGTTGTTGACGACGAGATCGACGCCGCCGAAGGCCAGCACACCGGCCTTGAAGGCCTCGGCGATCTGCTCCTCGTCGGTCACGTCCACGGTCACGGCGACGGACTTGTCCGCCCCGCCCAGCTCCTCGGCGACGGCGGCGGCGTTCTCCGCGTTGAGATCGGCGACGACGACACACGCGCCCTCGGCGACCAGCCGGTGCGCGATGGCCTTGCCGATCCCGCTGCCCGCGCCCGTCACCAGCGCGACCCGCGTCGCGAGCGGCTTCGGCTTGGGCATCCGCTGAAGCTTGGCCTCCTCCAGCGCCCAGTACTCGATGCGGAACTTCTCCGACTCCTCGATGGGCGCGTACGCGGAGACCGCCTCGGCGCCCCGCATCACATTGATCGCGTTGACGTAGAACTCGCCGGCGACCCGAGCCGTCTGCTTGTCCTTGCCGAAGCTGAACATGCCCACGCCCGGGATCAGCACGATCGCCGGGTCGGCACCGCGCATGGCGGGGGAGTCGGGCTCGGCGTGCCGCTGGTAGTAGGCGGCGTACTCCTCGCGGTACTCCGCGTGCAGCTCCGTCAGCCGGGCGATCGCCGTGTCCAGGTCGGCGGTCGGCGGCAGGTCGAGGACGAGCGGCCGCACCTTCGTACGGAGGAAGTGGTCGGGGCACGACGTACCGAGCGCGGCGAGCCGTGGATGCTCGGCACTGGCCAGGAAGTCGAGGACGACCTCGGAGTCGGTGAAGTGCCCGACCTGCGGCCTGTCCTGCGAGGCGATGGCCCGGATGTGCGGAGCCAGAGCGGCGGCCCGCTCCCGCCGCTCGGAGGCGGCCAGCGCCGCGTACCCCTCGATGACGGGCCCGAACGGCTCGTCCTTCCCCTTCTCGGCCAGGAACTCCTCGGCGGTACGAATGATGTACAGCGAGTTCTGCTCGCACTCCTCGGCGGTGTCACCCCACGCCGTGATCCCATGCCCGCCGAGAACACATCCGACGGCCTGTGGGTTCTCCCGCTTGACGGCCGCGATGTCCAGCCCCAGCTGGAACCCGGGCCGCCGCCACGGCACCCACACCACCCGGTCACCGAAACACTCGGCGGTCAGCTTCTCCCCGTCGGCGGCACAGGCCAGCGCGATCCCGGAGTCGGGGTGCAGATGATCGACATGGGCGGCGTCGACGAGCCCGTGCATGGCGGTGTCGATCGAGGGAGCCGCCCCACCCTTCCCGTGCAGGCAGTAGTCGAACGCGGCGACCATCTCGTCCTCACGCTCGACGCCGGGGTACACGTCGACGAGCGCCCGCATCCGATCCAGCCGCAACACGGCGAGCCCGGCCTCGGTGAGCGTCCCGAGGTCACCCCCGGACCCCTTCACCCACATCAGCTCCACATCACCCCCGGTGACGGGATCGGTCTCGCTCCCCTTGGCGGAGGCATTGCCTCCGGCGTAGTTGGTGTTACGGGGGTCGGCGCCGAGACGATGGGACCGAGCGAGAAGGGCGGCGGCTTCGGGATGGGTTGCCATGTGCGATCAATCCTTACGGTGGGATGGGTACGGGGTACGGGGTACGGGGTACGGGGTTCAGCTCGGGGCTCGGGGTGCGTTGCCGGGTGCGGGCGCGTGGGGGCTGGTCGCTCAGTTCCCCGCGCCCCTTAAAAGCGGGGGCCGCGCGTGAGTTTTTGTCTTTAGGGGCGCGGGGAACTGCGCGACCAGCCACAAACGGTCCGCAGCCTGCAGCCGGCGGTTACCCGGCAGACGAGACTCAGCAAGCGGCTTCAGCCGAGCGCAGCGGTCACGCCCCCCAACCCGCCTGCTCTCCACCGACCCGCTCCTCAACGATCTTCGACGCCCACCCCGACCGGCGGTACGCCTGCATGGGCTCGGGGTCCAACCCCATCTCCTCCCGCACCTCACGCAGCAAGGGCCGCACATCGGTGTTGTACGCGTCCATCAGGACCGCATTCGCTTCGAGCACATCACCAGAAGCCTGGGCGGCAGCCAAGGCACCCCGGTCCACAAGAAGCGCCTTCGCCGTAGCCTCCTGCACATTCATCACCGACCGAATGATCGCCGGGATCTTCGCCTCGATGTTGTGGCACTGATCGAGCATGAACGCGACCTCGGGAGTGAACCCACCCCCGCGCACCACCTCGTACATGATCCGGAACAGCTGGAACGGGTCGGCGGCCCCGACCATGAGGTCGTCATCGGCGTAGAAGCGAGAGTTGAAGTCGAACGCGCCGAGCTTCCCCTCGCGCAGCAGCGTGGCCACGATGAACTCGATGTTGGTGCCGGGCGCGTGGTGCCCGGTGTCGACGACGACCTGCGCCTTGGGGCCGAGCTTCAGGCAGTGGGCGTACGCCGTGCCCCAGTCCGGCACATCGGTCGTGTAGAAGGCCGGCTCGAAGAACTTGTACTCCAGCAGCATCCGCTGCTCGTCGCCCAGCCGCTCGTACACCTCGGCGAGCCCCTCGGCCAGCCGGTCCTGGCGCCCGCGTATGTCGTCCTGGCCGGGATAGTTCGTACCGTCGGCGAACCACAGCTTCAGATCGCGGGACCCGGTGGCGTCCATGATGTCGACGCACTCCAGGAGGTGGTCGACGGCCTTGCGGCGGATCGCCGCGTCCGGGTGGCAGATGCTGCCCAGCTTGTAGTCGTCGTCCTGGAAGGTGTTGGAGTTGATGGCCCCGAGCTTCACCCCGCGCTGCTCGGCGTGCTTGGCGAGGGCGGCATAGTCGTCGACCTTGTCCCACGGGATGTGCAGGGCGACGGTCGGGGCCACGCCGGTGAACTCGTGCACCTTGCCGGCGTCGTCCAGCTTCTCCCAGGGAGTGCGGGGGACGCCCGGCTGGGCGAACACCTTGAAACGGGTCCCGGAGTTCCCGTACGCCCACGACGGCGTCTCGACGGCCTGGGTTTTGAGGGCGGCCTTCACCGCGGCGAGCTCGGTCACGTCAGGGCTCCTACCGGCTTCGATGTCTGAAACGATTCAGCACGGGAAACTATGAGCGGCTCGCCGTACTGTCAACCCCTGTGGCCGAAGAGGGCCGCCGTGACCCTGTTGTGACCTGTTTGGTCGAAAACTTTTCGGCCGAGACCCATTGACGTGACCAGCGTGTGGTGCCTAACGTCCCGGCAACCTAGTTGAAACCTTTCACGACGCAGTGGGGCAGCGGAACGCTGGCCACCGGACGTCGTCGAGGAGCCCCCATGACCCACCCGTCCGACACGGGTCCGGCCCCCGTCCTCGCGCTGAGGGACATCTCGAAGTCCTTCGGCGCCGTACGCGCCCTGAGGAACGTGTCCCTGGAACTGTTCCCCGGAGAGGTGCACGCCCTCGCCGGGGAGAACGGCGCGGGCAAGTCGACCTTGATCAAGACGCTCGCCGGGGTGCACCGACCGGACTCCGGTCAGGTGCTGCTCGACGGTGAGCCCACCGTCTTCCACGGTCCGGCCGACGCCCGTGACGCGGGTATCGCCGTGATCTACCAGGAGCCGACGCTCTTCCCGGATCTGTCGATCGCCGAGAACATCTTCATGGGCCGCCAGCCCCGGCGCGCTCTCGGCCGGATCGACCACAAGGCGACCCACGCGGCCACTCTCGCGCTGATGCAGCGCCTCGGTGTCGAACTCGACCCCGACCGCCCGGCGCGCGGCCTGTCCATCGCGGACCAGCAGATCGTCGAGATCGCCAAGGCGCTCTCCTTCGACGCCCGCGTCCTCATCATGGACGAGCCGACGGCGGCCCTCACCGGCAGTGAGGTGGCCCGGCTCTTCGGCGTCGTCCGCACTCTGCGCGAACAGGGCTCGGCCGTCCTCTTCATCTCCCACCGCCTGGAGGAGATCTTCCAGATCTGCCAGCGGGTGACGACGCTCCGCGACGGCGCCTGGATCTCCAGCGAACTCCTCGACGGCATGACCGAGGACGACCTGGTCCGCCGTATGGTCGGCCGCGACCTGGACGAGCTGTACCCCAAGCAGGAGGTCGAGGCCGGCGAAGTGGCGCTCAGCGTCCGTCGGCTGACCCGCGAGGGCGTCTTCACCGATGTCTCCTTCGATGTCCGCCAGGGCGAGATCGTCGGCCTCGCCGGACTCGTCGGCGCCGGCCGTACGGAGGTGGCGCGAGCCGTCTTCGGGATCGACCGCTGGGACGCGGGCGAGGTCGACGTCGCAGGCAAGGCGCTCACCAACGGCGCCCCCTCCACCGCCATGGCCGCCGGGCTCGCCCTGGTCCCCGAGGACCGCCGCGCCCAGGGCCTGGTGATGGACATGTCCATCGAGCGGAACATCGGCCTCACCGGACTCCGTACGACCGTCAAGGCCGGCCTCGTCGACCGGGGCGCCGAACGCAGCCGCTCCCTCGACTGGGCGGTCAAGCTCCAGGTGAAGTACGCCCGGATCGCCGACACCGTCAACACACTGTCCGGCGGCAACCAGCAGAAGGTCGTCCTCGCCAAGTGGCTCGCCACCGGGCCGAAGGTGCTGATCGTCGACGAACCGACCCGAGGCATCGACGTCGGTACGAAGGCCGAGGTGCACCGCCTGCTCAGCCAGCTGGCCGCCGACGGCGTCGCCGTACTGATGATCTCCTCCGACCTGCCCGAGATCCTCGGCATGGCCGACCGCGTGCTCGTGATGCACGAGGGACGCCTCACCGCCGAGATCCCACGCTCCGAAGCCACCGAGGAAACCGTGATGGCCGCAGCCACCGGGAGGGCCGCCGCATGACGGTGACCACCCCCGAAAAGACCCCCGTCGCCGAGGTGCCCAAGTCCAGCGGCACCCGGCTGGTGGACCGCGTCTTCAAGATGCGTGAACTCGCCATCCTCGTCGTCTTCGTGGCGATGATCGTCCTCACCCAGCTGGGCAACAGCGAGTTCCTCACCGAGCAGGGCATCAAGGACCTCCTGCTCAACGCGACGATCCTGGTGCTGGTCGCCATCGGTCAGTCGCTGGTCGTCATCACCCGGAACGTCGACCTGTCGGTCGGCTCCACCCTCGGCATCAGCGCCTTCGCCGCCGGAACCTATCTCCAGGACGGCGGAAACCCGGTGGTCGCCGTGCTGTTGGCGGTGCTGATGGGCATTGGCTTCGGACTGCTCAACGGGCTCCTCGTGAGCCTCGGCCAGGTGCCCGCGCTCGTCGTCACCCTCGGCAGCATGTACATCATCCGGGGCATCGACTCCATCTGGGTCGGCTCCCGCCAGATCGTCGCCTCCGCCCTCCCGGACGGCTTCGTCGACTTCGGCTCCGGCGGCATCTCCGCCGTGCCGTATCTGGCGCTCATCGCGATCGCGGTGCTGGTGGCCACGGCGTACTACCTGAAGCACTTCGGCAGCGGACGCGAGCTGTACGCGCTCGGCTCCAACCCCGAGGCCGCGCGGCTCGCCGGTATCCCGGTCCGCAAGCGCATCCTCGCCGCCTACACCTTCTGCGGCGCCCTCGCCGGACTCGCCGGCGCGATGTACCTGGCCCGGTTCGGCAACGTCGACTCCAGCACCGGCAACGGCTATGAACTCACCGTCGTCAGCGCGGTCGTGGTCGGCGGCGTGGTCTTCACCGGCGGTTCCGGCAGCGTCTACGGCGCGGCCCTCGGCGCGCTGCTGCTGACCTCCATCAACAGCGTGCTGCCCGCCCTCGGCGTCAGCTCGGTCTGGGTGCTCGCCATCAACGGCATCCTGCTCATCCTCGCCATCGCCGTGGACCGCGTGGTCGCGCTGCGGGTGGCGACCGCCCTGAAGAAGAGGAACGCCCGCAATGGCTGACTCCACGTTCTCGCGTGCGGGCCGCTGGTCCTCCTTGAAAAGGTGGGATTCTGCGGTCGGCGCCCTTCTCATCGTCGTCCTGCTGCTGTCCTTCGGCACCGTCGACGGCTTCGGCAACGCGCTCAACCTGTCCTTCCTCATCGGCAACACCCTGCCGATCGCGCTCATCGCCCTGCCGATGACCCTGCTCGTGGTGGCCGGCGAGATCGATCTCTCCGTCGCCTCCACCGCCGGACTCTCAGGCGCCGTGATGGGTGCCCTGTGGAACCAGGGCCTGACCATCGAGGCGATCATCCCGATCTGTCTGCTGCTCGGCGTGGTCTGCGGACTGATCAACGGCCTGCTGGTCACCCGGCTCGGACTGCCCTCCCTCGCCGTCACCATCGGCACCCTCGCCGCCTACCGGGGCATCGCACAGATCGTGCTCGGCTCGGACGCGGTGACCGACTTCCCCACCCAGTACCTGGACTTCGCCGCCGGACGCATCGGGGACTCCTTCGTCCCGCAGGCCTTCATCCCCTTCCTGGTCCTGCTCGTCATCGCGGTGATCGCCCTGCACGCCACCCCGTTCGGGCGCTCCCTGTACGCGATCGGCGCCAGCGAGGAGGCCGCGCGCTTCACCGGTATCCGCGTCAAGCGCCAGAAGCTGATCCTCTTCACGGTGACCGGTCTGATGGCCTCCCTCACCGGGATCTTCTGGGCCCTGCATTACGCCAGCGCCCGCTACGACAACGCGACCGGGCTCGAACTGTCCGTCATCGCCGCCGTGTTGCTCGGTGGTATCGACTTCGACGGTGGTAAAGGCACTCTCGGCGGTGCGATCGCCGGTGTGTTCCTGCTGGGGGCTCTGCAGAACGTGATGAGCCTCGTCAATGTGTCCGCGCAGTCGCAGATCGTCGTGACGGGTGTGCTGCTCGTTGTGTCGGTGCTGGGGCCGCGGGTGGCTCGGCAGATCGCGGTTGCAAGAGCCGGTCGAAAAGCGGCTGTTGGCCCAGCCGACGTCGGAAAGGTCGTTTGAACGCTGCGGGCCGGTTCGTGGCTGGTCGCGCAGTTCCCCGCGCCCCTAAAGATAGCGGCGCTCCCGTTCCCCGTACTCAGAGAAGGACCCCATCCCATGCGTAGAAACACCCTCCGCCGTTCCTGTGCGGCTCTCGCCGCCGTCACCTCCTTCGCCCTGGCCGCCACCGCCTGCGGCGGCACCACCAAGGAGGATGTCAAGAGCGAAGGCGCCTCCGCCGCCGCCACCGGCAAGGCCGACCCGAACGCCGAGCTGAAGAAGGGGCTCACCGTCGGGTTCCTGCCGAAGCAGGTCAACAACCCGTACTTCACCTCCGCCGACAAGGGCGGCGAGGCGGCCCTCAAGGAGCTGGGCTCCAGCTACAAGGAGGTCGGGCCGTCCAGCGCGACCGACACCGCCGGGCAGGTCTCGTACGTCAACACGCTCACCCAGCAGCAGGTCGACGCGATGGCCGTGTCCGCGCAGGACCCGGGCGCGCTGTGCACCGCGCTGAAGCAGGCCATGAGCAACGACATCAAGGTCGTCACCTACGACTCGGACACCAAGCCCGAGTGCCGCAACGCCTTCGTCTCGCAGGCCAGCGCCGAGGACCTGGGCCGCACCGAGGTCCAGCTGCTCGCCGAGCAGATCGACTACAAGGGCGAGATCGCGATCCTGTCGGCCGCGCAGACCGCGACCAACCAGAACACCTGGATCGAGTTCATGAAGGACGAACTCAAGCAGGACAAGTACAAGGACATCAAGCTCGTCAAGGTCGCCTACGGTGACGACGACGCCCAGAAGTCCTTCCAGCAGACCCAGGGCCTGCTCCAGGAGTACCCGAACCTGAAGGGGATCATCTCCCCGACCACGGTCGGCATCAAGGCCGCCGCCCAGTACCTGTCCGGCTCCAAGTACAAGGGCAAGGTCATGCTGACCGGCCTCGGCACCCCCAACGACATGCGCAAGTACGTCAAGAACGGCACCGTCGAGGGGTTCGAGCTGTGGGACCCGTCGAAGCTCGGTGAGCTGGCCGCCCGTACCTCCGTCGCCCTGGTCTCCGGCCAGATCACCGGCAAGGAGGGCGAGACCTTCACCGCCGGCGACATGGGCGAGTACACCATCGGCAAGGACGGCGTCATCAACCTCGGCAAGCCGACCGTCTTCACCAAGGACAACATCGACGACTTCGACTTCTGATTCCTGGAGGGATGTTGATGAAGCGCGTGTGCTTCCTGCTGAAGGTCAGGGCGGATCGCCTCGACGAGTACCGTGAGCGGCACGCCGCCGTGTGGCCCGAGATGCTCGAAGCGCTCTCGGCCACCGGCTGGCACAACTACTCGCTGTTCCTGCGCGAGGACGGCCTGCTCGTCGGCTACCTGGAGACGGCGGACTTCGAGGCCGCGGTGGCCGGCATGGAAGCCACGGACGTCAATGCCCGCTGGCAGACGGAGATGGCGCCGTTCTTCGAGTCGTTGGACGGCGCCCGCCCCGACGAGGCCATGAAACCGCTCACCGAAGTGTTCCACCTGGACTGAACCCCCTGTTCGGCCCCTTCCCCTCCCCACCTCGCTCGACAATGGAGTCCCCCGAGATGAAGAGACGTACGCTGCTCGGCGCCGCCCTCGCCGGCGCCGTGGTGACCCCCGCCCTCGGCTCCGTCACCGCCAGCGCCGCCGACCCCGGCCCCTCCGTCACCCAGACCGGCAGCACCCTGCTGGACAGCCAGGCCATCTTCTTCGTGTCCTACGACGGACTGGTCAACAACAACTCGTTCCAGAAGAACGCCCTGTTGACCTACAAGGGCTACCAGTACGCCGTCTGGTACACCGCCGACCGCAACGCCGTCGTCGGCCGCCGTGTCCTCGGCTCCAGCACCTGGTCCACCGTCAACGTCGGCCACACCCTGCGCTACAACGACTCCCACAACGTCATCTCCATGGGCGTCTCCAAGGTCGACGGCCGGCTCCACCTGAACATGGACTCCCACAGCGACGGCTTCACCTACGTCAAGTCGGTGGCCGGGCTGATGGACAACCCGGCCGGGCTGAGCTGGACCACGAGCCGCTTCGGCGCCCCGCAGTCCACCCTCGACGGACTCGCCCTCACCTCGCAGTTCACCTACCCGCAGTTCATCTCGATGCCCGACGGAAAGCTCCAACTGAGCTACCGCGCCGGCATCTCCGGCAACGGCCGCAACGCGCTCGCCGAGTACAACGGCACCTCCTGGACCAACCTCGGCGAGTGGACGTCCTCCACCGGCACGTACACCAGCGAGCACGGCTCCTCGACGGCCCGCAACATGTACCTGCACGGCATCGACTACGACAAGAACGGGCGCCTGCACGCCATGTTCACCTGGCGTGAGCAGAACGGCGCCGTGATGTGCAACGGCGGCGGCATCACCAACCACGACACCGGCTACGTCTACTCCGACGACCTCGGCCGAACCTGGCGCAACAACGCGGGCACCGTCGTCGGCACCACCGGCGGCTCCGACAAGGTCTCCGTCACCGACTCCGGCCTCGTCGTGGACGCGCTCAACCCGGACCACTCGCTGATGAACCAGGAGAGCCAGTGGACCGACTCCGCCGGCCGACCGCACGCCATCATCAGCTACGTCCCCGGCCGCTTCGGCCAGTGCACGACGAACTACGTCTCCGACCGCACGGCCAACGGCCGCGCCTTCCTCGTCCGCAAGAGCTCCTCCGGCGCCTGGGCGAAGACCGAGATACCGGTGCCGTTGAACTCCAGCCAGCGCACCAAGCTGGTCATGGACAAGTACAACAACGCCTACGCGATCTTCCCGTTCGGCCGGATCGCCGGTGCCTCGGTGGCCTCCGGACACACGGACTGGCAGATCCTGTTCGACGGGTCCGGCCTCAACGCCTTCGGTGAGGTCGTCCTCGACGAGACGCGCATCGCCCAGGACAACGTCCTGTCGGTGATGTACCAGGAGAAGTCCAGCGGCACCACGCCGTCGGCGCTCCGCGTCATCGACTTCGCCCTGCCCGCCTGATCCACGTTCCACCGCCCCCCACAGCGGCTGCGTTCCCACCCCCGAAGGGTCCGTGACCCGGACACCCCGACGGTAATGTGAACGTATGCCCGCCGATCCGCACCTTCCTGGAGGTCCCCGTCCGATGTCGCAGTCGGTGGGTATCAAGGACGTCGCCGCTGCCGCCGGAGTCTCCGTCGGCACGGTGTCCAACGTCATCAACCGGCCGGACTCGGTGGCCTCCGGGACCCGGGCCCGGGTGCTGGCCGCGATCGACCGCCTCGGCTATGTCCGCAGCGAGTCGGCACGCCAGCTCCGGGCCGGGCGCAGCCGGATCATGGGGCTGCTCGTGCTCGACATGGGCAACCCGTTCTTCGTCGACGTCGCACGCGGTGCCGAGCGCGCCGCGCGCGACGCCGGGCTCGGCGTGATGGTCTGCAACAGCGCGCAGAGCGCGAGCGAGGAGTCCGAGTATCTGTCCCTCTTCGCCGAGCAGCGCGTGCGGGGCGTCCTGCTGACCCCGGCCGACGAGAACGGCCGCAACATCGAGGCGTTCCGCCGTCACGGCATCCCCTTCGTCCTCGTCGACCGGGTCGCCGAGGACGCCGCCGGATGCTCGGTGTCCGTCGACGACATCGCCGGGGGCGCCCTCGCCGTACGGCACTTGGTCGACGCCGGCCACCGTTCCATCGCCTACGTCAGCGGTCCCGCCGGACTCAACCAGGTCCGCGACCGCCGTACGGGCGCCCTGAACGCCCTTGAGGAGGCGGGGCTCGGCCCTCAGGCCCTGCGGGAACTGCCCACCGAGCGCCTCGATGTGGCCGCCGGCCGTGACGCGGGCGCCCGCCTGCTCGGCCTCGCCGACCGCCCGACCGCCGTCTTCTGCGCCAACGACCTGCTCGCCCTCGGCGTCCTGCAGGCCATGTACGCGGCCGGTGTCAGCGTCCCCGACGACCTCGCCATCGTCGGCTACGACGACATCGAGTTCGCCGCCGCGGCCGCCGTCCCCCTCACCTCCGTACGGCAGCCCGCCGTCACCATGGGCGCCCTCGCCGCCGAACTCCTCCTGGAGGAGACCGAGGCCGAGAACGAGACCGCGCCCACCGCGCACGAACACCGCCGGGTCGTCCTCCAACCCGAGCTGGTGGTCCGCCGCTCCAGCCTGTCGGCCCGCTGAACGGCGGCTGAACGGCGGCGGCTGCGCCCCGACGGCCGAGCGGCGAGGCTGAGCCGCGATGCGTCGATGTGGCGAGTGGACGGGATTTTCTTGATCCTCGGGGTCGGCCGGGCGAAGAATCTGTGTTGGACTGGACCACGGCCTGGAATCCGTTCGTCAAGGAGCCCCGTTGTCCGTCAGCTACCGGCAGCCCGGTGTCGTCCTCACCGACCGTCGCTTCGCCGTCCCCCTCGACCACGACGACCCGGCGGGGGAGCGGATCGAGCTGTACGCGCGCGAGGTCGTCGCCGGCGACAAGGCGGACGCCGAACTGCCCTGGCTGGTCTATCTCCAGGGCGGCCCCGGCTTCGGAGCGAACCGATTCGTCGGGCGTGAGGCCTGGCTGGAACGAGCCCTGGAGGAGTACCGGGTACTGCTGCTCGACCAGCGCGGCACCGGCGCCTCCACCCCGGCCAACCGCCAGACCCTCCCGCTGCGCGGAGGTCCCCGCGAACAGGCCGACTACCTCGCCCACTTCCGCGCCGACTCCATCGTCCGCGACTGCGAGGCCATCCGCCGCCAGGTCACCGGCGGCGCCCCCTGGACGGTCCTCGGCCAGAGCTTCGGGGGCTTCTGCGCGGTCACCTATCTGTCCGAGGCGCCCGAGGGCCTGAGCCGCGCCGTCATCACGGGCGGCCTGCCCTCCCTCGACGCGGGCGCCGACGACGTCTACCGCGCCGCCTACCCGCGCATCGAACGCAAGGTCACCGCGCACTACACGCGCTACCCGCGGGACGTGGAGCGGGCCCGGCAGATCGCCGAACACCTCCTCCAGCACGACGTCGTCCTGCCGAACGGCTACCGGTTCACCGTCGAGGCCTTCCAGTCCCTGGGCATCCTCCTCGGCCGCGCAGACGGCAGCCACCGACTGCACTTCCTGCTGGAGGACGCCTTCGTCCGCACCCCGCAGGGTCCCGCACTCTCCGACGCCTTCCAGGAGGAGGCGCAGGGCCTGCTGTCGTACGCCGGGCATCCGCTGTACGCGCTGCTCCACGAGGCGATCTACGGCCAGGAACCGGGCCCCACGGACTGGGCCGCCGACCGGGTACGAGCCGAGTTCCCGCAGTTCGACGCCGCCAAGACACTGACCGGCGACGGCCCGCTGCTGTTCACGGGCGAGTCCGTCCACCCCTGGATGTTCGAGAACGACCCCGCCCTGCGCCCGCTCCACGAGACCGCACGGGACCTCGCGGAGGAGCGCGGCTGGCTGCCCCTGTACGACCCCGCCCGGCTCGCCGTCAACGAGGTGCCGGTGGCCGCCGCGATCTACCACGACGACATGTACGTCGACCCCGCCCACTCCCTCGAAACCGCCCGGGCCATCCAGGGGCTGCGCACCTGGGTCACGGACGAGTTCGAGCACGACGGTCTGCGGGTCGGGGGACCGCGTGTGCTGGACCGTTTGCTGGCGCTGACGCGGGACGAGGTGTGAGGGCGGGCACGGGCGAGGTGTCAGGGCAGGCACGGGCGAGGTGTGAGGGCAGGCACGGGCGAGGCGTGAGCGCGGATGCTCGGGCCGGGTCGGGGGAGGGGCCGCGTGTGGGCCCGGCTCGATTGTCAGTGGCGCGGGCTAATGTGCCTGCATGACCGATGACCAGCAGCAGGACCGGCCTGACCAGCTGAAGCCCATGCCCGACGACTGGCAGCGGGCGCTCGCCGTGGTGGCCCACCCGGACGACCTCGAATACGGCTGCTCGGCGGCGATCGCCGCCTGGACCGACGCGGGCCGCGAGGTCACCTATGTCCTGGCGACGCGTGGTGAGGCGGGCATCGACACCCTGCCGCCCGCCGAGTGCGGTCCGCTGCGCGAGCGCGAACAGCTGGCGAGCGCGGCCGTGGTGGGCGTGAGCGAGGTGGAGTTCCTCGACCACCGGGACGGCGTCATCGAGTACGGCCTCGCCCTGCGCCGGGACATCGCCGCCGCGATCCGCAGACACCGCCCCGAGCTGGTCATCACCCTCAACCACCGCGACACCTGGGGCGGTGTCGCCTGGAACACCCCCGATCATGTGGCCGTCGGCAGCGCCACCCTGGACGCGGCGGCCGACGCCGGGAACCGCTGGATCTTCCCGGAGCTGGTGGAACAGGGCCTGGCGCCCTGGAGCGGCGTCCGCTGGGTGGCCGTCGCCGGTTCCTCCACCCCCACCCATGCCGTCGACGCCACCCCCGGCCTCGACCGCGCCGTCGCCTCCCTCCTCGAACACCGCACCTATATCGAGGCGTTGACGACACAGGACCCGGAGACATACGTGCGCGACTTCCTCATGGGCTACGCCCGGACGACGGGCGAACGCTTCGGCGGGAAACCGGCGGTGGCGTTCGAGGTGTTCAGCCGATGACCTTCGAACCCTTCGAACCTTTCGAATCCCTCGAATCCCCTGAACCCCTTGAACCCTTCGAACTGCTCGACCTGCGTGATCTGCGCGGCGACTGCGGCAGTTGCTTCGGACTGTGCTGTGTGGCGCTGCCCTTCGCCGCCTCCGCCGACTTCGCCGTCGGCAAGGCGGCCGGCAGCCCGTGCCGGAACCTCCGCGAGGACTTCCGCTGCGGCATTCACACCCGGCTCAGAGGCGAGGGATTCACCGGGTGCACGGTCTACGACTGCTTCGGCGCCGGACAGCGCGTCTCGCAGGGCACGTTCGGCGGACGGGACTGGCGGGCGGGCGGCGGGGAGCACGCCCGACGCATGTTCGACGTGTTCCCGGTCGTACGCCAACTCCATGAGCTGCTGCGGTACTTGACGGAGGCGCTGACCCTGTCCGCCGCCCAGCCGGTGCACCCGGCGCTGCGCCGGGCACTCGACGAGACCGAGCGGCTGGCCGGGGGAAGCGCCGAGGAGCTGGGCGAGTTGGATGTGGCCGCGCATCGGCAGCGGGTCAATGAGCTGCTGCTGCGGACCAGTGAGCTGATGAGGGCGGGCGCGGGAAAGAAGAAGAACCGCCGGGGCGCCGACCTCATCGGCGCCCGTCTCAAGGGAGCCGACCTCAGCGGGGCCAACCTGCGGGGCGCCTGTCTCATAGCCGCCGACCTGACCGGGGCCGATCTGCGCGGCGCGGATCTCATAGGCGCCGACCTCCGGGACACCGACCTGACCGACGCCGACCTGACCGGCGCCTTCTTCCTGACCCAGCCCCAGATCAACGCGGCCCGTGGCAGCGCCGCCACCCGCCTCCCGGCGTCAGTCACCCGCCCCGGTCACTGGGCAGCGTGACGGCGGCGACCCCGCTTCCGGGGACCCGGCAGCGCCCGTAGGCGTGCCCTGCGCCCGCCTCTGGCCGAGCCGCAGCCGCAGCCCCTCCGGCATCAGCGTCAGCCGCTCGGCCACCCGCAGCTCGTACGCCGGTTCCGGGCGCAGCTCGTAGCGGCGCAGCAGCAACCCCAGTACGAGCGTGGCCTCGTGGAGGGCGAACTGGCGGCCGATGCAGGCCCGCGCGCCGGTGCCGAACGGCTTGAAGGTGTGCGGGGGCCGGGCGCGTACGGCCGCGGCGTCGAAGCGGTCCGGGTCGAAGGCCTCGGCGTCGGCGCCCCACACCTCGGGGTCCCGGTGGAGCATCGCGGTCAGCACCAGTGCCCAGGCCCCCTGCCGCATCGGGTGCTCACCGCCGAGCACGGTGTCGACGCGGGCCTCCCGCGAGAACGCGGGCGCCGTCGGCCACAGCCGCAGCGACTCGTCCAGCACCCGGCGGACATAGCGCAGCCTGGCCACCTGGTCGTAGCCGGGCCGGGCCACGTCGCCCCACACCCGGTCCACCTCGGCGCGGGCCCGGGCGGCCAGCTCCGGGTGCCGGGCGAGGTAGTGCAGGGCGAAGGACAGCGCGCCCGAAGTGGTCTCGTGCCCGGCGACCAGGAACGTGATCACCTGTCGGCGGACGTTCTCGGCGGAGAGCCGCTCCCCGGTCTCCGGATGGGCCGTCTCCAGCATCCGGTCGAGCAGATCGCCACCACCGCCCCCGGCGCCAGGCTCCCTCCCGCCGCCGGAGGACCGCCGGGCCCGGATCACCCCGTCGACCGTGTCGTTCAGCAACGCGATGTCCGCCGCGTTGCGCCGGGTCGCGCCCCTCAGCAGCAGGGGAGCGAGGGCGTCCGGGACCAGATTGCGGTGCTGGGCGAACGACAGGGTGCCCACCATGGCGGAGACGAAGGGATGCGGCCGGGCGCGTTCGAAGGAGCCGAAGTCATGGCCGAAGCCGGTGCGGGCGATCGTCTCCAGGGTCAGCTTGGTCATGTCACCGGGCACGTCCACGGTCCGCCCCGCCGCGCGCGCCCGGTCCCAGTGGTCCATCAGCCGCTCGGCGACATCGAGCATCATCGGGTGGTAGCCCGCCATGGCGTCCCGGCTGAAACCCGGGGCCAGGACGTCATGCGCCAACTGCCAGTTCGGCTCGTGGTTGTACGCCGTGAACAGCCCGTCGCCGGCCATCGGCCGCAGATTGGCGACGCCCAGCCCCACATGCTTGGCGAACCGGGACTCGTCCGCCATGTCCGCCGCGAGCCGGGCACCGCCGACGAACACGATCTCCTTGCCGAACGCCTTGCGCCGGAAGATCGGCCCCAGCTGTCGGCCCGTACGCAGGGAAGCCTGTACCGGGGTACGGAGGTTGGTGCGCAGCGCGTCACCGACGACCGGGAGCCGGTACGGCGGGTGCGGGATGCGATACAGCTCCGGCCAGCCCAGCTCCGCACTGCGGAAACCCCGGACAGCCGTGGCCCCTGCCGTCTCCGTCATGACCACATCTCCCTTGTGCGCACGCCGTGTTCGACGCTGTTGTACGCGGGTTCAATAGCGTTCCCAGTCTCGTCCCGTTGTTGAATCGACGTCAAGTAAAGTGCTCGTATGGCAGCCAGGGGCGAGGAGCGTCCGCGTCGCCGGCTCGGCACGGCGGAGCGGCGGGAGCAGCTTCTCGACGTAGGGACGCGCCTGTTCTCCCAGAGCCCTTACGACGAGGTCTGGATCGAGCAGGTGGCGGAGATCGCCGGTGTCTCGCGCGGTCTGCTCTACCACTACTTCCCGAACAAGCGGGACTTCTTCGCCGCCGTCGTGGAGCGCGAGAGCGAGCGGATGCTGCGGATGATGGAGCCCGCGCCCGGGGACTCCGCGCGCGAACGGCTCGCCAACGCACTCGACGTCTTCATCGGCCATGTCGAGGAACACGCCCATGGCTACCGGGCCTTCCACCGCTCCGAGGCCTCCGGTGACCAGGCCGTGCGCAAGGTCTATCTGCGGGCGCTGGCGGTGCAGGAGGCGCGGATTCTGGAAGCGCTCGCCACGGACGCCGAGTTCGGCGCGGCGCTGGACGCGCGACGGCCCGAGACCCGGCTCGCCGTTCGCGGGTGGCTGTCGTTCACCACGGCCGTCTGCCTGGAGTGGCTGAGGGGCTCCGAGCTGTCCCGCGAACAGGTGCGGGATCTCTGTGTCCGGGCGCTGTTCGGGGTGCTCACGCCCTGAGCGCGCCCCCGGCTCGCCCCACCCCGCCGAACAGGAAGTCCACAGACTCCCGTGTTCTGGTTGGCGAACGCCCTGATCTCCGATAGCTTAGGCAAGGCTTACCTAAGGGAGGTTGGGAATGGGTGACCGTCACACCTGGACGGCCGCGCCCGCCGCGGCGGAGCGTGCCCGCTCGGTGCTCACGGCGGCGTGGTCCTGCGCGGTGACCGCCGAGGGCGGGCGCGAGGAGTTCGTCGGCGCGCACCGCGTCACCGAGGACGGCCGGGTGATCCTGTGCGTCCCCGAGGACAGCGCGCTCGTCGCCGCCGCGATCTGCGCACCGCGCGGCGAGCCGTCCGCCGTGCTGGAGTTCGCCGACGTCGCGCCCGTTCCCGTGCGGGGCCGCATCCGGGCCCGGCTCTGGCTGGCCGGCTGGTTCGCGCCCAAGGACGGCGACCTGGAGTTCCGGCCCACCCGGATCGTGCTGCGCGAGCCGTCCGGCGCCGTCGTGATCGACCTCGACGAGTTCGCCGCCGCCCGACCCGACCCGCTGGTCACCGCCGAGCCCCGGCTGCTGACCCACCTCGCCGAGGCCCACCCCGACGCCGTCGAACGCCTCACCCGGCTCGTCCCGCACGACAGCCTGCACGGCGCCGTACGCGTCCAGCCCCTCGCCGTCGACCGGCACGGCCTCACCCTGCGCATCGAGCGGGCCCGCGGCCACGGCGATGTACGGCTGACGTTCCACAAGCCCGCCGACGACATGGCGCAGCTCACCGAGCGCATGCACATCCTGCTCTCCCAGGCCGCCGCCGCGTCCTGCCCCCGCGCCCTACAGCGGCAGCGCACAGACGGCGACGGGTGACGCGAACGGCTCGCCCGCGCGCCGCAGTTCACCGCTCTCGGGGTCGACCCGGAAGACCGTGACCGCGCTGGACCGCTGCAGCGCCGCGAACAGCAGGGAGCCGTCCGGCGAGAGAGCGATCTGCCGAGGGAACTCCCCGCCGACCGGCACCGTGTCGAGCAGCCTCAACCGTGAGCCACCGGCCTCGACCGCGTACCGCGTCAGACTGTCGTGCCCCCGGTTGGCGAGATACGCGTACGCGCCGTTGGGCGTCACCACCAGCTGCGCCGGGTAGTTCGTGCCGGAACCCGTCCCCGTGGACCGCGGCTCGCCGAGGGTGAGCCGGCCGTTGTCCGGGTCGTACGCGCAGACGGCGACCGTGTTGTCGACCTCGCACGCGAGATAGGCGTACCGCCCCTCGGGATGGAACGTCAGCTGGCGCGGCCCCGCACCGGCCTTGGTCCGCGCACGCGAAACCTCGGTGAGCGTGCCTTGGGAGTCGTCCAGGCGATAGTTGTAGACGGTGTCGCTGCCCAGGTCGACGGCGAGGACATGGCCGCCGTCGGGGCTGGTGACGATCTGGTGCGCATGCGGGCCCTCCTGCCCCGGGCCGGGCTTCGGCGTGCGGTGCACCACCAGATCCGTGCGCTCCCCGAGCGCGCCCGACTCCTCGACGGGGTGCACCGCCACACTGCCCGTGCCGTAGTTCGCGCTCAGCAGCCAGCGCCCGCTCGGATGCACCGACAGATGGCAGGGCGCCTCACCCCCGGTGCTCCGGGTGCCGAGCACCCGCCGGTCGGAGATCCGTACGGCGGTCACTCCGCCGTCCGTGCGCTCATTGACGGCGTACAGCGTGCGCCCGTTCGGATGGACCGCGAGATACGACGGGTCGCCGATCCCCGAGATCGTCCCCTCGCCCGTGATCGCGCCGCTCCGGGCGTCGTACGTCGCCACGCCGATCCCGGTGCCGCCGCCCTCGGCGGAGGTGTAGGTGCCGAGGTAGAGCGGCCGAGGTCCCGTGGGGGTGGGGGAGACACTTCCGGTCGCGGCCTCCACCTGCGGTGATGTCGGGGTCGAGGCGTTCCGCGCGGGCGAGGACGACGCCGGTCCTGCTCTGCCGTCCGGACCGGACCCGGAGCATCCGGCCAGAGCCGTCGGTACGGCCGTGGCCGCCAGCAGCCCCAGCACCCGCCGCCTGCTCCAGCCGCTCGTGTCCCCTGCGGCCCCACTCGTCATACGCGCACCTCGGATGATCGCTCGTCCCGTCCGTCCCCCCACCTTGACGGTTGTGAGCGCCCCGGCGCAAAGGACGACGGTGGGCGTTGCGCGCCATGCAACGCCCACCGTCGAGGTCAACGGGCCGGGGCCGGGCCTACCAGTCCCCGTCCTGGATCGGTTTCCCCGGCGCGTCACCCAGCGGCTTGACCTGGCCGGGGGCCGGGGGCTGCCAGGGGTCGAGGTCGGTGCCGAGCCAGTCGCCGACCGGCTTCACCTCGGTGAGGGTGTCGGTGGGGGCGATGTCCTGGGCGTCCTGGTCGTAGTAGTCGAACCAGGGGAGCCCGGCCTTGGTGTACGCCGCGCGGTCCACCGGCGACGGCGGCGGGGCCTCGCCGGTGATACGGCGCCACTCGGGCGGGGTGACGAGGTGGACGAAGACCCGCCCGGCCGGGCGCCCGGCCCAGCTGCCGCGCGGCCAGTGGTCCTGGTAGACCTCCTGCCGCATCGAGCCGCCGACCCCGAGGCCCATCGCGGCGGGCGTCCGGGGCGGACCGGCGGGAGCCGCGGCCCTGGGCGCCGCACCCGGAGCGGCCGGACCCCCGGGCGCCGCCGCCATCGGGAACGCGACACCCGGCGGCGGCAGCGGAGCCCCACCGGGCGGCGGAGGCATCGCACCCGGCGACGGCGGCGGCATCGGCACGGCACCCGGCGGAGCGGGCATCGGCGGGCCGCCGTAACCACCGGCCCAGGGCGCGCTCCGCTCCCGCCGCTCCCGCTGACGCTCCTCCTCCCGCCACAGGGCCAGCTGCCCGTCGTTCAGCGGGAAGGACTGCAACTGCACCCCGCCGAACACCTCCTCGCCGGTTACCTGGCCCTCGACCGTGGCGCCGAGCCCCAGCGGGACGGCCACGAACTGGCGGACCGTGCCCTTGCCGGAGTTGATGCCGTCGAGCCACGGCTGACGCGGCAGCACCACATAGTTCTGCGGACTCCGGCTCAGCTCGTCGCTCCACGGCTTGCCCGACACCGCGCACACCTTGCCGACGCCGACCTGGAGCGCGGCCGGTTCCGTCGTACCGCCGAAGGCCAGCCACATGGCCTCGCGCAGATACACCGGGAGCATCACCCCGCCCCGCGCCCGCATCTGCTCGGGGGCGGTGTGCGGATAGTCCTCCACCCGGCGGATCGGGAACTCGCCCAGCCCCGGCGGGAGTTGGTGCGTGCCGGTCTCGGGCAGCCGCAGGGTGCGCATGAAACGCACCTGCACCCCGCCCGGCAGATGGAGTGTGGTCCCGTCGATCCGTACGGCGCCCTCGGCCATTCCGTACGCTCCCCTCGCTGTCGCCTCGTGCCTTGCCACCTAGTACGTCCGGCGGGGGAGGGCCGGTTCCGCCCGAAAGGGATCAGGAAGGGATCAGGAAGGGATCAGGAAGGGATCAGGACCTGCGGGGGGATCTGCGGGCGGACCTGCGGGGGGTCAGAACGCGTACGCGGTCGAGGAGGCGGGTCAGATGCGGGGAGCGCTCGCGCTGTTCGCGGGTGCAGCGGTCGAGTTCCTCCAGCAGTCGCCGGGAACGCTTCTCGGTGTCCAGTTCGTCGAGGACGCGGTTGACCTCCGTGAGCACGGCACCGTGCAACTGCCAGTGCCGGGGATCGCGCTGGATGTCCTCCAGCAGCAGCTTGGCCAGCCGGTCCCGGGTCGCGACCGCCGTGGCCAGCTCGGCGGTGAGCCGTTCCTCGGCGGACTCGGCACTCTGGCTGACATCGGTGGTCACCAGCACCGCGAAGCTCACCACCGCGTCCCCGATCTCGGCCAGCAGCCTTTCGAGGGCCGCCCCGACCGGGGGTGAGAACAGCGGTTCGGGTTCCCTCTCGCGGGCGAGGTCGGTGAGGGTGCGGGCCAGCACCCGCAGGACCACCGTGCAGATCTCCAGCGTGTCGAGACCGGTGCGCAGCACGATCCGGTGCAGCAGACCCTCCCGTACACGGGGGTTGAGCCTGATGCTCTCCTCGGCCTGTCTGAGGTCCGCGTCCACCTCGACGATGTCGAAGTCGAGCTGCCGGGCCTCGTCCAGCCGGGCCGCCGCGGTCTCCACGGCGGTACGGCCCGAGGCCTCCTCGCCGACCCGGATCATCAGCCGCCGCATCCGCCGGGCCAGATCCTCCAGCGACTCACCGGCCGCCTCCACCCACACCGGGGGAGCGAGCAGGAAGTTGAAGGCGAGCCCGACGACCGCGCCGATCAGTGTCTCCAGCACCCGTGACCAGGCCGTGTCCCCGACCCTGGTCACTCCGAGCACCAGCATCGCGCTGATCGCCACCTCGGGCACGTACTCGCTGACCCGCACCAGATGCCCGACCGCCAGTGAGGCGAGGATCAGCAGGGCGAGACTCCACCAGGTCAGACCGACCAGGACACTGAACCCGATGGCGATCACCACGCCGGCCACCACCGAGTTCACCCGGCGGATGCCATTGGTGAGCGTGGCGTAGAGGGTGACCTGCACGACGAGGAGCGCGGTCAGCGGGGCCGTCAGGGGCGCCGCCTCCGAACTGACATGCAGCGCCACCACATACGCCACCGTCGCGGCGGCCGCCGACCGCACCGACTGCACGATCACCGGGTCCTGCCGCCACTTGGCGACCCGGCCCCTGACCGCGGCCCACACCCCACGTACGTCTCGCATCCCCGATCCGTTCCCCTTCCGCCGGCAGACCGAACGCCTGCGCGAGGACCTTAACCGTAGGAACGTGCCTGGTGGGAGAGGGGGTGCCAGGACGCGCAGGAAGCCTCACGGGAGGCGGGACCACCTCCGGCGGCTCCGGTCCACGGGCCGCCCCCATCCGGCCGCGCGGCTCACACGTACAACTTCTCCAGGAACGCTGAGAGATTGCCCGTCATCCGGGCGATCTGCTCCTCCAGGGTGAGGCTCTCCTCGAACCGGCTCCCGGAGTCGAGGGCCTTCTTGCCGCGCACATACAGCGAACACGCCAGATCGGCGCACATGTACACCCCCACCGAGTTCCCCTCGCGCCCGGCCGCGCCCGCCTTGCGGGCCGTCATCAGCGAGACCCCGTTGCCCCGGTGGGTCGTCAGGCACAGCGAACACATGCTGCGATGCAGAAAGCCGCGCTGGGCGGAAGGAAACCTCAGGGTGACCCCGACGAGCCGCCCGGCGTGCTCGGTGACGAGATAGCTGCGATCGGGCGCCCCCGCGTCCCGCCAGCCGAGGAAGTCCAGATCGTCCCAGGGGCGCTGGTCCAGATCGCGGGGCAGGGAGATCCGCTTGGCCTCCCCCTTGGAGCAGTTCATGAACGAGTCGCGGATCTCCGGCTCGGTGAGCGCCTTCATGGTGGGTCCTTCGGTGAGGGGATGAACTAAACCTAGGGCTCCTAGGTTTATGCCTAAAGTACGCGGCCTCGGCGGCGAGAGCCAATGGATTTCGCTCGGCCCCGGCGCAACCGGAACCGGCTCGGCTCGGAGCTGGCTCGGCTCGGAGCCGGCTCCAGCCAGGACCTGATCCGCCCGGAACCGGCTCCGCCCAGAAACCTGCTCCTGTTCGCCTTCGGCCGACAGCCGCCCGAAGGGCGCCTCACGGGGGGTGCGGCGGGCGGGGTCCGCCTGGCAGAGTGGGCCCGGGCATGATCAGCGTGAGTGAGGGGGAGTTCGGTGGACGAGTGGGAGCGCGCACGGCTGGTCCTCGCGGCGGCGGGTCTGAAGCCCGACGCCCTCGCCGAGCGGCGGCCGCTCGGCGGTGGCACGTACAACACCGTCGAGGCGCTGCACCTCACCGACGGCACCCGCCTCGTCCTCAAGATCCCCCCGCCGGTGACCACCCCCGGCCTCGCCCACGAGCGTGAACTCCTCGGCGCCGAGGCCGAGTTCTGCCGGGCGGCCCAGACCGTGGGCGTCCCCGCACCCCAGGTCGTGGGCGTCGCCATCGACGACAACGCGCCGACGGGCCGCCATCTGCTGCTCACCCACTGCCCCGGCACGGCCTGGGAAGCCCTGCCACCGGCCCAGGAGGCCGTACTGCGCCGGGAGCTGGGCGGCCTCGTGGCCCGGCTCCACCGGGTGACCGGCCCCGCCTACGGCTATCCGTCCGGCGCCCTCGGCCCGCTCGCCCCCGACTGGCGCACCGCCTTCACCACCCTGTACGACGCCGTCCTCGACGACGCCCGCCGCTTCGACGCCTGGCTGCCCCGCCCCGTGGACGAGGTGGCCCGCACCGCCAAGGCGGCCTACGACATCCTCGACGAGGTGACCGAGCCGCGCCTGGTCCACTTCGACCTGTGGCCGGGGAACATCCTGGTCGAACTCGACGACTCCCCGCGCATCGGCGGTCTGATCGACGGCGAGCGCATGTTCTGGGGCGATCCGATCGCGGACTTCGTCTCCCTCGCCCTGCTCGGCGACATCCGCCAGGACGACGACTTCCTGACGGGCTACCGGGAAGCGGGCGGCACCGTCGACTTCACCCCGGCCGCCTCCCGCCGCTACGCCCTCTACCGCAGCTACCTCTACCTGATCATGCTGGTCGAGGTGGTGCCGCGCGCCATGGACGAAGGGCACCTGGAGTGGCGCCGCGAGCATGTGGCACCACAACTGACCGCCGCCCTGGACGAGTTGAGCTGAGCGCCGCCGGGCCACGGCGGCGCGGACCCGCGAGATGATCACCCCATGACCGAGATCATCCTGATGTCCGACCCCAAGGTCGCCGCCGTCCCCGTCCACGACATCGACGAACCGCTCGTCGACGTACGCGGGGGCGGCGACCTCCTCGTCGACGACCGAAAACGCGACACCACCGGCGCCTACGCCCACCTCCGCGCGGGCGTCCTCGACCGACTCGTCCAGGCCCAGTCACTGCTCCCGCACGGCCTGCGCCTGCTGTTCATCGAGGGCTACCGCCCGCCGTCCCTGCAACGCCACTACTTCGACTCGTACGCCGACGAACTGCGCGCGCTGCACCCCGACTGGGACGCCGAGCGCGTCCGCACGGCCGCCAGCCGCTATGTCTCCCCGCCCGAGATAGCCCCGCACTCCGCCGGCGCCGCCGTGGACCTCACCCTCGTCGACGCCGACGGCCGCGAACTCGACTTCGGCACGCGGGTCAACGCCAGCCCCGAGGAGAGCGCCGGCGCCTGCTACACGGGCGCCGACACCATCACCGCCGAGGCCCGCGCCCACCGCGACACCCTGGGCGCCGCCCTCACCGGGGCGGGCCTGGTCAACTACCCCACCGAGTGGTGGCACTGGTCCTACGGCGACCGCTACTGGGCCCTGACGACCGGCGCCCCAGCCGCCCTGTACGGCCCCGGGGAACTCCCGGCCTGACGGCCCCCGCACAAGCCCGGCCACCCACCGGACAAAGCTGAGCCCCGACCGGACGGGGGAATCACGGTCGGGGCAGCCAGTGGGCGGGCGCGAATCGGGGGGCGTCGCGCCACACACCCACGCTTGGATAAACGCGAAAGTACCAGCCACCGTTCCCTACGTATCCGGACAATTTCGGTGATCTGCATCACGCCGGTCGATTCTCCTTGCTAAAGGGCAACCGCGCTCAGCATGGGGCGCACTACTCGCCCCCGGCCCCCACCCCCGCCGGAATCTCCCTCTCCCGAGCCCACCCCAACACCTCCTCCACCCCCCACGTGGTCACCACTCTCTCCCCCGGCACCCCACACTCCTCGGCCCGAGCACACCCATGCACCTGCCACGTCAACTGCCCCGGCGCATGCGCGTCCGTGTCAATGGAGAACAGCACCCCCGCCTCCACGGCCCGCCGCAACAACCGCCGAGGCGGATCAAGCCGCTCCGGCCGGGAGTTGATCTCCACGGCGGTCCCGGTCTCGGCGCATGCGGCGAAAACGGCGTCCGCGTCGAACGACGACTCCGCCCGCCCCCGCCCGGTGATCAGCCGCCCGGTGCAGTGCCCCAGGATGTCGGAGCGCGGATCGCGTACGGCGGCCACCATGCGCCGGGTCATCGCACGGGCGTCCATCCGCAGCTTGGAGTGCACGGACACGACCACCACGTCGAGCCGGTCCAGCAGCTCCGGCTCCTGGTTCAGTGACCCGTCGTCGAGGATGTCGCACTCGATCCCGGTGAGCAGCCGGAACGGCGCCCACTCGGCGTTCAGCGCGGCCACCACGTCGAGCTGCTCGCGGAGCCGGTCGGCGGACAGCCCGCGCGCCACCGTCAGCCGGGGCGAGTGATCGGTGAGCACGGCCCACTCATGACCGAGGCGCGCGGCGGTACGTCCCATGTCCTCGATGGAACTGCCGCCGTCGGACCAGTCGGAGTGCAGATGGCAGTCGCCCCTGATCAACGCCATCAGCCCCTCGCCCCCGGCGGGCAGCGGCGCGTCGGCGACCGCCTGCTCCAGCCTTCCCAGATACCCCGGCACCTCCCCGGCCAGCGCCTCGCGCACCACCTGCGCGGTCTTCGGCCCGATCCCCCGGAGCGACTCCAGCGACCCGGAACGCGCCCGCTCGGCCACCTCGTCCGCCGGCAGCGCGCCGAGCACGGCGACGGCCGTGCGGAAGGCCCGTACGCGATAGGCGGGCGCCCCGTCCCGCTCCAGCAGGAAGGCGATCCGCTCCAGGGCCGCGAGGGGGTCCATGGCACCTCCGGTCGATCGCCGTCCGCCGAGTCCCGTCTCCAGCCTCGCCCAGCCGCCGGGCGCCCGCACGGCGGCATCGCGCACCCCAGGGGCCCGGGTTCTGCCTGGCCGATACTCAACCGGTCCCGATGGCCGAAACCGCTCTACGCTCTAGACATGACGGAAATCGCGAGCCCCCATATCTCCCACCCCCGGGTCATGGTGCTCGGGGTGCAGCCCGGTACGCCGCCGTTCCGTATCGTGGAGATCGACGGCCAGGTGGTCGGCGAGGCCAAGACGATGACGGATGTGCTGCAGGCCGCCGCGGCCTACGGGATCACCGTCCATGACCTCGACGATCCGGACCAGGTGCGCTGGGTGGGCGGCGACAAGTTCACCTGGAAGCTGCACTAGCCCCCTTGCCCGCACTCTTGCCCGCGCCCTTGCCTGTCTTCTTGCGGCGAAGAACGGACAGGCGCCCGGCCAGGCCGCCCCGCGCGGTTTTCCCCCGGCCCGACGGAGCCGGCTTGGCCGCCGGTGCGGGGACGTGCACGGCCCGGCCGAGGAGGCGGCCCAGCAGCAGATAGCCGATCAGCGCGCCCGCGGTGTTGAGGATGACGTCGTCGATGTCGAAGGCACGGCCGGTGACGAGCGCGCCCTGCACCAGTTCGACGAAGAGCATCATCAGGGCGGTCAGGCCGGGCACCCGCAGCCAGCCCCGGGCCCCCGGCGCCAGCACCGGCAGCAGGATGCCGAAGGGCACGCCGAGCAGGACGTTCCCCCCGATCTGCTTGAGCGCGTCACGGGCCGAGGGGTGGTGCCAGTAGAGCTCCAGGGAGGCGCCGGGGCGCAGATTGCTGTGGGTGAGCGCCTCCGACGCCGGGGACGGCTGGAGGGTGAGCCCGGCCAGTACGGCGCCGAAGGCCACCATGGCGACGAAGGACACCGCCATCACCAGCAGCCGCAGGAACAGCGGGAGCGGTTTTCGGGTGGACCCGGCCGCCGGGGTGCGACGGCCGGGGGTCGTGGAACGGGAACGTGACGTGGTACGTGCGGTGGGACGCGCCATGCATCTTCTCCCGATTTATCCAGCTTTCAACTTCCCGCTGACTGCAAGTGACTACCCCCCGTGGCAGCCCGAAACGCGTGGCCGGCGGCGCCGACCGGTCAGCCGCCGTAGGTCACCTTCACCTCCGTGAAGCCGAGGGACTTCAGCAGACCTTCGAGCATGTCGGTGGTGTTGGTCTCGGCGCGCTCGGTGAGGCCGCTGTCCTTCGCGGCGTCGCCGATGTGCTTGACGGCGAGGCGCTGCACGGCCTGTTCACCGTTGGGGTTGTCGGAGAACAGGTCCCCGAGGCGGTCGAGGAGACCGCGCTGCTTGGACACGGCGTAGGAGTTCTCGGTGTCGAGGGCGGGCTTGCCGAGCTGGGCGTGCGGCAGGGTGAGGGTGGCCGAGGTGCGGTCCTCGTTCACCTTCACATCGTCCTCGCCGACCTTGCCGAGGTCGACATAGGCGTCGACGGTGCCCGCGCCGACGTACAGGGTGCGGGTGCCGCGGATCGCGTCCGGCAGATACTTGGCGTCCTTCTCCAGGTCCACGACCACCTGGAAGTTGCCCGAGGCGGCGTCGTAACGGCTCATGTCCTGGATGGACTTCAGGAGTGTCGGCCCCGAGCGGTCGTGCTCCTCGGTGCCGAAGATGTCGTCCAGCCCTCCGAAGACCAGCATGCGCAGGGCGGCCAGCAGCACCACGATGAGAATGACCACGGCGGCGAGCAGCTTGGCCCAGCCGGGCACACGCGTGCTCTTGATGGACGTCGTCATGTCGACGGCCCTCCTTCCTCATTCAACGAATGCCCCCAAAGCCCATGAGAGAACGCCCAGTTGGACGTTTATCGCACGGGTGACCGGGCCTGTGGCCGTCGAGGGCGTGCGCCCTGTGCGCGACGGTGCGTCCGTGAGCGCCCTGTCGAGCGGGCCGCCGGTCCCATAGACAGGAAGGAGGACGCAGGCGAAGTGCTCGGCCTCGACATCACCAGAGTGATCAGGGAGGGCCCACGGTGGCGAAGGCGAAGTTCGAGCGGACCAAACCGCATGTGAACATCGGCACCATCGGACACATCGACCATGGGAAGACCACGCTCACGGCGGCCATCACCAAGGTGCTGCACGACAGGTTTCCCGACCTGAACCCGTTCACGCCGTTCGACCGGATCGACAAGGCCCCCGAGGAGCGACAGCGCGGGATCACCATCTCCATCGCGCATGTCGAGTACCAGACCGAGCGCCGGCACTACGCGCACGTCGACTGCCCCGGGCACGCCGACTACATCAAGAACATGATCACGGGCGCGGCCCAGATGGACGGCGCGATCCTCGTCGTCGCGGGCACCGACGGGCCCATGCCGCAGACCAAGGAACATGTGCTGCTGGCCCGGCAGGTCGGCGTCCCGTACATCGTCGTCGCGCTCAACAAGGCGGACATGGTCGACGACGAGGAGATCCTGGAACTCGTCGAGCTGGAGGTACGTGAGCTGCTCACCGAGTACGAGTTCCCGGGCGACGACGTCCCGGTCGTACGGGTCTCCGCGCTGAGGGCGCTGGAGGGCGACCCGGCGTGGGCCGCGTCCGTGCTCGAACTGCTCACCGCCGCCGACGAGTTCGTGCCGGAGCCGGAGCGTGATGTGGACCGGCCGTTCCTGATGCCGATCGAGGACGCCTTCACCATCACCGGGCGGGGCACGGTCGTCACCGGCCGGATCGAGCGCGGGGCGCTGAAGGTGCCCAGTGAGGTCGAGGTCGTCGGCATCCGGCAGCGGAAGACGAGGACGACCGTCACCGGCATCGAGATGTTCCGCAAGCTGCTCGACGAGGGGCGGGCCGGGGAGAACGTCGGACTGCTGCTGCGGGGTGTGAAGCGGGAGGAGGTCGAGCGCGGGCAGGTCGTGATCAAGCCCGGGTCGGTCACCCCGCACACGGAGTTCGAGGCGCGGGCGTACATCCTGTCCAAGGACGAGGGCGGTCGGCACACGCCCTTCTTCGAGAACTACCGCCCGCAGTTCTACTTCCGGACGACCGATGTGACGGGCGTCGTGACCCTGCCGGACGGCACCGACATGGTCATGCCCGGCGACAACACCACCATGCTGGTGCGGCTCATCCAGCCCGTCGCCATGGAGGAGGGCCTGAAGTTCGCCATCCGCGAGGGCGGGCGGACCGTGGGCGCGGGGCAGGTCACCAGGATCATCAAGTAGGGGCGGGGGAGCGGGACTTCAGGGTCCCGCGAGGACGGGCCGCGCCGCGCAAGCCGGTCGTGCGACGCGCTGCGGAAGCCGGTCGTGCGCGGGGGCTTCCGCAGCGCGTCATAACGTGCCGGATGTGGCCTCCGGTTGCTGCAGGGCCGCGTCGAGCGAGGCCGCGGGTGGCAGCAGCCGGGCGAGGCCGGTGACCTTCAGCATGCGCAGGGTCAGCGGGTGGACGCAGACCAGGCCCAGCTGTCCGCCCCGGTCGAGTACCCGTTGCCGGGCCCGGTAGAGCAGCCTGAGCCCCGAGCAGTCGAAGAACTCGACCTGCCGCAGATCGATCACGACGCGGGCCTCCGGGCGTCCGGTCACCGCGTCCAGATGCGGAATGATCTCCACGGCCGCGGCGATGTCGATCTCCCCCCGCAGCTCCAGCACGGTGCGGTCGCGGTCCTTGTGGACACGCAGAAACCCGGTGGTGGGCGGTGTGGGGTCACTCCACACGACGGCATCGCCTCCTACCGGACTGTGTGAGGGCAAAACCCTTCCCCGCCCTGCAAGTTACCCCCGTCAGAGTGAATTTCAGCATGTTCGATTGACATATGTCTTCGATTTCTGCGGCAAGGTGTCCGCAGTTTTACGCAGGGCCGTCTACGACAGTGCCTGCCATGCCTTGGTCAGCGCCTGCCGGAACTGGTCGGCCTGATGTGCGGTGAGCTCGCGGATCATGCGTTCCTCCAGGTCACGCACCGGTTCCGCGAAGCGGTCGAGCAACTCGCGGCCCTCGTCGGTGAGCAGGATCAGCAGCTCGCGCCGGTTGCGCGGATTGCGCTCCCGGCGGACAAGGCCCCGGTTTTCGAGACTTCGAACGAGATCCGCGATGGACTGGGCGGTGACGAAGGAGTCCCGGGCCAGCTGGGCCGCCGAGAGGCCGTCGTGCCGCTCCAGCACGGTCAGGGAGGTGTACTGCAGGGCCGTGATCCCGGCCGGCTTCACCAGGTCGTCCAGCCGTGAGCGGACAACGAGCTCGACCTGCTTGACCATGTAGAGAAGGGAAGGGGGTGCCTTGGTGCCGACCATGGGTTCAGCGTAAGGCATTGACAGGAAACCTGTGTGTGATGAAACTGCGAACCAACAGGAAACCTGTTGGTTGACGACTTGTTGATCAAGGCTGGGAGTGGGCAATGACGACCACCTTCGAGAGCGGGCCCGGGCGGCTGTTCATCGGTGGGCAGTGGCACGAGGCGACCGACGGGGCACGTATGGACGTGCTCGACCCGTCCACCGGTGAGGTCGTCACGACGGTCGCGGAGGCGGGCGCGGCCGACGTCGACGCCGCCGTACGCGCCGCACGCGAGGCCTTCGACAACGGCGCCTGGTCCGGTCTGAGCGGCCGTGAGCGCGGGCGCGTCCTGAACCGCGTCGCCCAGCTCATCCGGGAGAACGCCGACGACATCGCCGCCCTGGAGAGCCGGGACGTCGGCAAGCCGATCACCCTCTGTCACGCGGTCGACGTGACCAACGCGGCCAACGACTACGAGTACTTCGCCGCCCTCGCCTGGACCGTGGACGGCGGCAACCGCGACATCCCGGGGAACCGGCACGCCTACACCCGGCGCGGTCCCGTGGGCGTCGTCGCCGCGATCACCCCCTTCAACTTCCCCCTGATCCTCGCCGGCAGCAAGATCGCCCCCGCCCTCGCGGCCGGCTGCACCGTCGTGCACAAGCCCGCCGAGGAGACCCCGCTCAGCGCGCTCTACATGGCCGAGCTGCTGCAGAAGGCCGGCGTCCCCGACGGCGTCTACAACGTCGTCACCGGCACCGGGCCCGTCGCCGGTGAGGCCCTGCTGCGCAACCCCGGCGTCGACAAGATCGCCTTCACCGGCTCCACCGCCGTCGGCCGCCACGCGGCGAGCGTCGCCGGCGAGGGCCTGAAGCCGGTCACGATGGAGCTGGGCGGCAACGCGGCGCACATCGTCTTCGAGGACGCCGACGTCGAGAAGGCCATCGGCGCCATCATCAAGGGCTTCGTCTTCAACACCGGCCAGTTCTGCATGGGCGGCCCCCGCCTCCTCGTCGCCCGCCCCCTGTACGAGACCGTGCTCGGCATCCTCTCCCAGGCCGTCCCCGGCGTCCCCGTCGGCGACCCGCGCGAGGCCGAGACCGTCGTCGGCCCGATGGCGGGCGAGCGGCATCTGAAGAAGGTCGAGGAGTACGTCGAGTTGGCCCGCAAGGAGGGCGCCCGGATCGTCTGCGGCGGCGAGCGCCTCGACCTGAACGGCGGCTACTACTACAAGCCCACCGTCATCGCCGACCTCGCGGGCGACTCCCGTGTCGTCCAGGAGGAGATCTTCGGCCCGGTCCTCACCGTGCAGCCCTTCGACTCCGAGGACGAGGCCGTCGAGATGGCCAACTCCACCCCGTACGGCCTCGCCTCCGGCATCCAGACCACGAACCTGGCCCGCGCCCACCGTGTCGCCGACCGTATCCAGGCGGGCATCGTGTGGATCAACGACTGGGCGATGCTCGACCCCGCGGTTCCCTTCGGCGGAGTGAAGTCCTCCGGCTTCGGCCGCGAGTACGGCCCCGAGGCCCTGGAGTCCTACACCAAGGTCAAGTCCGTCGTCGTCTCCCTCGACTGAGCACACCCCCGGGATCAACAGCGAGCCGCACGGGCGCCGGGGCCGCCGCGACGGCCGGGCACCGGGCCGCGACGGCGGCCGGGCACCGGGGCCGCGACATCGGCCGGGCACCGAAGGCTCGCCCATCACAGAGGAGTTCACGCATGTCCACCACCACACGTGCCGCAGTGGTCGAGTCCGGGGGCGCACCCTTCACCCTCTCCGAGGTCGTCCTCGACGAGCCGGGGCCGGGCGAGGCGCTGGTCCGGATGGCCGCCGCCGGGCTGTGCCACACCGACCTCGGTGTCGCCGGCGGCGGGCTGCCGTTCCCGCTGCCCGGGGTCCTCGGCCACGAGGGCGCCGGTGTCGTCGAGGCCGTCGGCCCGGGTGTCACCTCCGTCGTACCGGGCGATCACGTCCTGCTCTCCTTCACCTCCTGCGGCGGCTGCCGCAACTGCCGTGACGGGCACCCGGCGTACTGCGCCACCTGGCTGCCGCTGAACCTGCTCGGCGGTCGCCGCGCCGACGGCACCAGCACCATCAGCCGGGACGGGGAGCCGCTCGGCGGCCACTTCTTCGGCCAGTCCTCCTTCGCCGAGCGCGCCCTCGTCGACGAGCGCGGCCTCGTCAAGGTCGACCCCGACGTACCGCTGGACACCATCGCCCCGCTCGGCTGCGGTGTGCAGACCGGTGTCGGCGCCGTCTGGAACGTACTGGAGCCCCGCGCGGGCAGCACCGTCGTCGTCCTCGGCGCCGGAGCGGTCGGCCTCTCCGCCGTCATGGCCGCGACGCTCACCCCCGCCACCACGGTCATCGCCGTCGACAAGGTCGCCGAACGGCTGGAACTGGCCAAGGAGTTGGGCGCCACCCACACGGTGAACGCGGGCGAGGTCGGGGACATCACCGAGGCGATCATGGAGATCACCGGCGGTCAGGGCGCGGACGGCGTCGTCGAGACCACCGGCAGCGTCTTCGTGCTCCGCAAGGGCGTGGACGCGCTCGCCCTGCGCGGCACCCTCGTCATCGTCGGCGCCCCGCCGTTCGGCACCGAGGTCTCCCTCGACGTCAACGGCATGCTCGGCGGCAAGCGGATCGTCGGCCTCACCCTCGGCGACAACGAGATCCAGACCGCCCTTCCCGTCCTCGTCCAGCTGGTCAAGGAGGGCAAGCTTCCGCTCGACCGCCTCATCACCCGCTACAAGTTCGAGGACATCGACCAGGCCGTCGCCGACATGCACGGCGGCACGAGCATCAAGCCGGTGCTGACGTTCTGAACCACGCCCAGCGCCGGCGTTCCCCGGTCACGTCTTCTCCCCACGTGACCGAGCGGCCCTGCGGCCACCCTCACTGGTGAGCCGCAGGGCCGTTGGGCTGTGCGGGAGTTCGGCGGAATCGCGGGGGAGGGCGACGGGAAGAACCCGTTCTCATCGGCTCCGGTGCAGCGCGACCAGCAGTTGCCACGACTGGTCGGCGATGGCCTGAGGGGTGGCTTCGAGGAGGCCGTGGAGCCAGTCGGCCAGGACACCCGCGAAGGTGGCGGCCACGGCGGAGGCGACCAGCGGGGCGTCGGCCGCGCCGGCGAGTTCGCGTTCGCGGAGGCTGTAGGCGCGCAGATCCCGGTGCAGGACACGACCGAGGGGACCGCCGCCGCCCGGGGCGAGCAGGGCGCGGTACAGGTCGGCGTGCGGGGTGAGCCCGGCGAAGAACCTCGGCAGGGCCTCCGGAGCGCGCACCGGATCGGGCCGGCCCCGCCACGCGTGCAGCGCCTCCACCGCCTCCCGTACGACATCGGCGCAGGCATCCACGGCCAGCGCCTCCAGGTCCGGGTAGTGCACATAGAACGTGGCCCGCCCCACCCCGGCCCTGCGGACCAGCGCGGCCACGCTGACCTCGTGCAGCGGACGCGTGGAGCACTCCTCCAGCAGGGCTTCCCGCAGCCTCGCCCGGGTGCGCGCGGCCCGGGGGTCCTCCGGGGTCATCCGGCGACGAGAACGGCGGCCAGGGCGAGTGCGCCGGGGAGCGCCTGGGCGACCAGGATGCGGCGGTTGGCGGTGGCCGCTCCGTACACACCGGCGACGATCACACACGCCAGGAAGAAGACCCGCACCCGGAACCCGGTCGGATCATCGGCGATCAGCCCCCACACCAGACCGGCGGCGAGGAAACCGTTGTAGAGCCCCTGGTTGGCCGCCATCGCCGCTGTCCGCCCGGCCATCTCCGCGTCGAACCCGTGGAAGCCCATGCCCGGCTTCCTCTGCCACAGGAACATCTCCATCACCAGGATGTACAGGTGCAGCAACGCCACCAGCGCGACCAGCACATTCGCCACGATCTCCATGCCCGACGGACCCCATCACTCACTCGACGACACATCCCACACATCCGCCCAACTTCTTGGACAGATGTCCACTATACCTGGACGGTTGTCCAGGAATCCGCGGGGTCCCGTGGTGGAGCGCGTTTCAGGCCATGCCGTCCCCCAGCGGCTGAACCGTCTGACACCGGGTACCCGGCCGGACGCATGCCGCCGGCGGGAACCCGCTCGCGGCCGGAGTTCCACAGGGAGGGGACATGGCACTGGTACGGACGGGCGTCGTGGTGCTGGACTGCGCCGAGCCGGAGAGGCTGGCGGCCTTCTACCGGGAGTTGCTCGGCGCGGGGGAGGTGGACGCGACGGCCAATCGCGTGGAGATCGAGGGCGCCTGCGGGGTGCGGATGGCCTTTCGACGCGACGTCAACGCCACGCCGCCCAGCTGGCCGCGTCCCGAGAACTCCCTCCAGGTCCACCTCGACTTCTACGTCGACGACCTCGACGAGGCCGAGCGGCGCATCGTCTCGCTGGGCGGGCGTCCGGTGGACACGAAGGACGCGACCGGGCCGTTCGAGGAACGTGGCTACTCCGACCCGGCCGGCCACTCCTTCACTCTGCGCCGCGAACACCCCACGGCCCCCAAACAGGGCTGACGTTCAGTCCCGGCCGCCCTTCTCGGGGACCGGCCACACACCGGTGGACCGTTCGATGGCCTTGGCGCCCGTACGGTCCACCGCGCTGCGTACGGCCGCGAAGATCGCGCCCTGGATGGCCGCCGCCAACAGCACCTCGCCCCAGCCGCGGTCCCGGTCCAGGGCGTCGGGGGCGTCGTCCTCGTCGCGGATCGCCTTCCAGGTCGCGCGGAACGCCATCGAGGCCAGCGCGCCGCTCACCCAACCGAGGGCGAAGCCGACGGGCTTGTAGGCCAGGGACATTTTCTTCTTCTTGGGCACCTGAATTCCTCCTTCGCGTCGTGACGTGACCGGCCACCTCGGGGCGCGACCGGTGTCAGGGGCGGCCCCGGCTCGGCACCACCTCGGCGGCGGGCACGGGCCCCGGCGGCGTACCGTCGCCGAACGGGGTGCCGCCCAGCTCCGCCCGGTGATGGGGCGCGAGCCAGCCGTCCAGGTCGGGCCCCAGCGGGACGATGCGGGTCGGATTGATACCGGTGTGCACCTGGTAGTAGTGCCGCTTGATGTGGTCGAAGTCGACGGTGTCACCGAAGCCGGGCGTCTGGAACAGATCACGCGCGTACGCCCACAGGACCCGGTCCTCCGTCAGCTTCCGACGGTTGCACTTGAAGTGGCCGTGGTACACGGCGTCGAAGCGCACCAGCGTCGTGAACAGCCGGATGTCCGCCTCCGTGATCGTGTCGCCCACGAGATAGCGCCGCGCCGCCAGCCGCCGCGACAACGCCTCCAGCCGCCGGAACACCCCCGCGCACGCCTCCTCGTACTCCTTCTGCCCCGTGGCGAAGCCCGCCCGGTACACCCCGTTGTTGACGTCCTCGTAGACCTCCGCCATCACCTCGTCGATCTCGTCGCGCAGCCCGGGCGGATACAGGTCGGGTGCGCCGTCCCGGTGCAGTTCCGTCCACTCGGTGGCCAGATCGAGGGTGAGCCGCGCGTAGTCGTTGGTGACCAGCCGGCCGCTCGGCACGTCCACGATCGCCGGGACGCTGACCCCGCCCGGATACTCGCTCTCCCGGGCGTCGTACGCCTCCTTCAGATACCGGATGCCGAGCACCGGGTCACGGTCGTCGGGGTCCAGCGTGAAGCGCCAGCTGCGGTCGTCCTGGACGGGATCGGCGACGGCCATCGACAGCGCGTCCTCCAGGCCCAGCAGCCGCCGCGAGATCACCGCACGGCTCGCCCAGGGGCAGGCCCGGCTCACCACCAGCCGATAGCGGCCCGCCTCCACCGGCCAGCCGTCCCGGCCGTCGGCGGTGATCCGGTCCGTAAAGTGGCTCTTGGACCGCTTGAACGCCTTCCTCCCGTACGAGGCGTTGCCCTCGCCGACACTCATCCGCCCGTCCCTCCTGATCCACGGTCGTCCGAAACGCGTACGCACTGGACCGGGTTCCCCGATTTCCGCCCCGCCCACGAGTGTGAGGCCGACCGGTCGGGATAGTCGGCGTTCATGAGCCGGAGATCAGTGCGGACCGGACCGAGCGACCCCGCCCGCGGGGAGCGGGACGGGGACGGCGGTGACGGCAGGCCCTCCCACCCCGACGCGGCGGACCGGGGCGGCGATCCCACCGCCCGGGGCGGCCGTCGTCGGGAGCGTGCGGACGGCCGTGCGGCCCGCGCGGCGCGGGCCGATCGCCGGACGCGGGTCACCGTGCTGGTCGCCCTCGCCGCGAACCTCCTCATCGCCGTGGCCAAGTCCGTCGGCGGGCTGATCGCGGCCTCACCGGCCCTGCTCTCGGAGGCCGCGCACTCGGTGGCCGACAGCGTCAACGAGATCTTCCTGCTTGCCGCGCTGCGCCGCAGCCGCCGCCCCGCCGACCGCCGGCACCCCTTCGGCTACGGCAAGGAACGGTTCTTCTGGTCCCTGCTCGCCGCCGTCGGCATCTTCGTGGTGGGCGGCTGCTTCTCCTTCTTCCAGGGGGTCCGCGCCCTGACCGGCGACACACACGAGTCGTACGACGGCTATGTGGCCGGTCTCGTCGTCCTCGGCGTCGCCCTGCTCTTTGAGGGGGCCTCGCTGCTGCGGGCCCTGCACCAGGTGTACCGCCAGGGCGGCGGCTCGGGCGGCCTCAGGGACCCGGCCCTGCGGACGGTCGTCGCCGAGGACGGCACGGCCGTGGTCGGCGTGACGTTCGCGATCACCGGGATGGCCCTGCACATGGTGACCGGCCGGGCCCTGTGGGAGGCGCTCGCCTCGTTCGCGATCGGCGCGCTCCTCGTGTACGTGGCCTACTGGCTCGGCCGGGACGCCCGCGAGCAGCTCATCGGACGGGCCGCCGGCCCCGAACCCAGCCGGAGAATCCGGTCCCTGCTGGAGGCACAGCCCGAGATCGACAGCGTCGAGGACCTGCTGACCATGCGGCTGGGCCTGGACTCCACCCTCGTGGCGGCCCGTGTCGACCTCGTCCCCGGTCTGGACAGCGAGCGGGTCGAGGAGGTCGCCGTACGCATCAAGCGCTCCATCGCCCGGGTCGTCCCCGAGGCCGGCCCGATCTTCCTCGACGTGACCGATGTCGCGGCAGGCGAAAGCCCCGCCGCGACGGGGGAACGCGGCGGGGCCTGACGCACGGGTGCCCGGCGCGGCAAGGACCATGCGCGCCGGGCCGGACTTTTTCCACGCGTCCGCCGGCTCCAGTTCTAGGAGTCCGTCGGCTCCAGCACGAACACGGGGATCACCCGGTCCGTCTTCTCCTGGTAGTCGGCGTACGGCGGATACGCGGCGACCGCGCGCTCCCACCACACGTCCTTCTCCTCGCCGGTCACCTCGCGGGCCGTCATGTCCTGCCGCACGGGTCCGTCCTGGAGTTCCACAAGCGGGTCGGACGTGAGGTTGTGGTACCAGACGGGGTGCGTGGGCGCACCGCCCTGGGAGGCCACGAGCGCGTACCGGCCGTCGTGCTCCACCCGCATCAGCGGGGTCTTGCGTATCTTGCCGCTCTTCGCGCCGCGCGAGGTGAGGACGATCACGGGCATCCCGGTGTCCATCAGCGTCGTCCCCTCGGTGCCGCCCGAGCTCTCGTACAACTCGACCTGTTCGCGCACCCACTGGGTGGGGCTGGGCACGTACTCGCCCTCAAGTGGCATGGAAACCGTCCCTTGTTGTCGCGTACCGATGCTGTCCCCGCCTTCAACACCGGTCCCCCGCCGATTCATCCGCACCGGCAAAGGCGACGCGCCGTCAGATGGTGGTCACCTGAACCGGCGCCCTCTTGACGCCGCTGAGGTCGGTGATGACGACCGGGGGTGGGCCCCGGCGTCAGGACTTCGGCCGGCGGCCGCTGCGGCGCGGTGCCGGTTCGGCCCCGTCGAGGAGGGTCCGGCGGCGCTCCTCGCCCTGCTCCTCCACCTGGAGTACGACGCTGCGCAGCCCCTCCGCGAGGCTGTGGCACTCCGCGTCGCTGAGCCGTGCCGTGACGAACGCCTCCTCCTCGTTGAACCGGGGGAACACCTGCCGCATCAGCTCCTCGCCCTCGTCGGTGAGGCTCAGCAGTACCAGCCGGCCGTCGGTGGGGTGCCCGGCCCGCCGCAGCAGCCCCCGCGACTCCAGAGTGCGCGCCACACCCGTGAGCGTGCCCTTGGAGATACCGGCCTCCTCGGCCACATGCCGGGTCTCGGACTCGCCCCACACCCACACGACCCACATCACCACGAACGCCGTCCAGGTGAGGTCGCAGCCGCGCAGCACCGAGTTCTCCAGGTGCTGTCGTACCGCCGACGCGGCCCGGTAGATGTTCGCCACCGCCGCCATCTGCTCCCGGCGGATCGGGAAGCCCCCGAGCTTCGCCGCCGCGAGCTTCTCGGCTTCGGTGATGGATCGCTGGCCGGGCACGGGCGCCCCCTCGCTCTCTCGTTCGGTCGTTCGGGCTCAAATTGTACGGAACCAAGGCCTGGGGCCGGCACCGCACTCGTGGAACCGGCCCCCACCCCCTCCCGCCTCGCTCAGCGTTCGAACACGACCCCGCCGTCGAACACCGTCATGTCGATCTCGACGCCGGTGATGTCATGCGGGTCGAGGCCGAGCAGCGGTCGGTCCAGTACGCACAGGTCGGCCACCTTGCCCACTTCCACGGAACCCTTCCAGTCCTCGGAGAAGTCCTGGCGGGCCGGGTTGATGGTGTACGCCCGCAGGGCCTCGGCGAGTTCCACGCACTGCTCGGGTCCGCTGACCCGGCCGCTCGCCCTGGACTCCCGCAGCAGCATCCCGGCGACGCCCTGACGCCAGTCGGGGGCCGTGATCGGCGCGTCCGAACCGGCGCACACCGCGACGCCCGCCTCGAAGGCCGACCGTACGGGCCACTCGTACGCGGAGCGCTCGGGGCCCACGACCTCCTCCATCAGGTCGGAGATCGTCCACTTGATGGCGGGGTTCATGTTCACGCCGTAGCCGTGCGCGGCGAGCTTGGCGAGGCCGGCCGCGCCGATGAAGTCGCCGTGGATGACGTAGTGCCGGGCGTCGCGCCGGGGCGCGGCCTCGTTCGCGGCGAGGAACGCGTCGACCACGGTGTCGATGGCCCGGTCGCCGGTCACATGGACGCCCACCTGGTAACCGGCCTCATGGGCGATACGGATCATGTCGTTCAGCTCGTCGACCTGGAGGTCGGGCGACTGCCCGTGCACGCAGAGGGAACCGTGGCCGCCGCCGAGATAGGGCTCCTTCATCCAGGCCGTACGGTTCGGGGGGACGCCGTCGGCGAAGATCTTCACACCGATGGCGTTGAGCCGCCGGGGGTCCGCGGAGACGGGCCGGTGGAGTTCGGCGAGGCCCTTGCGGACGTCGTCGGCACCGCCGCCCATCGGCGCGGGCAGCAGCAGGACACTGACCCGGGCGTGCAGCCCGCCGGTCGCGGCGAGGTCGGCGTACGCGGTCCAGTTGTCGGTGCTCAGCCCGCCGAACGGGGTCCCGGCGCCGCCCGGGCCGAGTCCGGGCTCGGTGTAGCTGGTGATGCCGCGCGAGTGGAGTTCGGCGACGACGCCCCGGATGGTCTGGCGGCGCTGGGTGATCGTGGGGGAGGGCAGGGCGGCCTGGAGCAGGACCTGGGCGGCCTCGCGCAGGATGCCGGTCGGCCGGCCGTCGCCGTCGCCGTCGATGACACCGCCGTCGGGCGCCTCGGTCGACGCGTCGATCCCGCAGCGGCGCAGCGCCTCGCTGTTGGCCCACAGCATGTGCTGCGAGAAGTCGGTCAGACAGACGGGGTGGTCGGGGGCGACCGCGTCCAGGTCCGTACGGTGCGGGAAACGGCCCCGCTCCGCCAGGCATTCGGCGAGATAGCCGGGGTCCCAGCCGAGGCCCACGATCCACTCGCCGGGCCCGGCACCCCGTACGGCCTCGGCGACGGCCGCCGTGATGTCGGCGATCGAGCCGACCGCCGGGTGACCGACGTCGAGGGCGAACGGCGGCTTGGCCAGACCGTACGCGACGCCGTGCAGATGCGAGTCGTTGATGCCCGGCAGCACGGTCCGCCCCGCCAACTCGACGACCCTGGTCGCCGGTCCGGCCAGCGCCCGCATCTCGGCGTCCATGCCGACCGCGACGATCTCCCGACCACGCACGGCCACCCCCTCGGCGACCGTGAAACCGGCGTCGACGGTGATGACCTGACCGCCGGTCAGGACGAGGGTGGGGGAAGTGTCGCTCACAGGAACCTCTCTGGGGTGATCGAAGGGTGTTCGAAGGCGGTCGAAGGGTGATCGAGCAGGCGGGGGAATCGTCAACGGGTCGGGCGCGGGCCGAAGTACGCGAGGGCCGCGCCCGCCACCAACGCCACGCCCTGGGCCATCTGCTGCCAGAGCGTCGGCACGCTCAGCAGTGTCAGCCCGTTCTGGAGGCAACCGAGGAACAGCACGCCGAGGAGCACACCGAGTACCGAGCCGGAACCGCCGCTGAGGGCGACCCCGCCCAGCAGGACGGCGGCGAGCACGGTCAGTTCGAAGCCCGCGCCCGAGGTGCCCGCGACCACGCTGTCCAGCACCGACGCCTTGATCGCCCCGGCCAGCGCCGCCGCCGTCCCCGTGACGACGAACAGCGCGAAGGGCGTACGGCGGACAGCGATCCCGGAGAGGTACGCGGCCTCCCGGTTGACGCCGATCGCGAAGACATGGCGGCCGGTCGGCGTGTACGCCAGGAACAGCGCCCCGGCGACCAGTACGGCGGCGATCACCACCGGCGCCGCGATCCCGGCGATCCGGGCGCCGCCCAGCCATGCGAAGCCGTCGCCGAAACCGCTCAGCGGCAGCGGGAACAGCTGCTGTGCCAGACCCCGCACTGCTGCCAGCATGCCCAGCGTCACGATGAAGTCATCGCGTTCATGACCCGCCCTGACCGTTCTGGGCGAGGAGCGCGTCGATCTCGGCCGTGTCGCCGCTTCGGACCAGCTTCACCGGCACCTGGACGCTCGGGTTCGCCTTCCCCGCGGCCACCGCGAGCGGTACGTCGACGATGGCGTTCGCGATGTCCTGCGGGGCGAGGGCGGAGGAGGCGCGGTAGAAGGAGCCCTGCTTGATGGCGAGCAGCGAGGGGGCCGAGCCGTCCTGGCCGCCGACGAACGTCTTCGCGTTGTCCTTCTCCCGCCCGGCCTGCTGCAACGCCTTGAAACCGCCGTACGCCGCCGCGTCCGTGATGCCGAGGACGATATTGAGGTCGGGGTGCTTGGCGAGAACGGCGTTCGACTTCGACAGACCGGTGTCGGGGTCGATGGCCTGCTCCCGCGCGACCACGTCCACGCCGGGCGCCGCCTTCGTGAAGGCGTCGATCATGCCCTTCGTGCGCTCCCGGCCCAGTTCGATGGTGTCGTCGACCAGGAACGCCACCTTGCCCTTGCCGCCCAGTTCCTCGTCGGCCCACTTCGCCGCCGCCTCGCCGAGCAGCGCGCCGCTCTCCCGGAAGCTGAACCGGATGTCGGCGCTCTGGTTCTCCAGGGTCCCGCCGTAGGTCACCCAGATCAGGCCCGCGTCCAGCGCCGCCTTCGCGATCGGCTCGGCGGCCTCGAAGACCATCGGGAACGACACGATCGCCGGTATCCGCCGGCTGACCCAGGTGGTGAGGTTGGTCGCCTGGGTGTCCGCGTTGCTCGCGTCGCTGGTCGTCATCAGCTTGACGTCGTGCTTCTTCGCGGCGGCCGTGGAGAGCTCCACCAGCGTGGTGTAGAGCGGGAGTTGGGTGAAGGGGTAGTCCAGCCCGATCCGTGTGAGCGCCTTGGCGGACGGCGACGAGCCCGCGCCTGCGGCCTTCGCCGGGCCGCCGCTGCCCTCGGGGGCGCTGCAACCGGTGGCGGCCGGCCCGGTCGTGGCGAGGGCTCCGGCGGACCAGGCGAGGAACCGTCTGCGTGAGGCCGGCGCGGCGGAGTACGGGAATCTGCTCATGGCGGGGATCTCCAAGGGACATGGCCCGAGCGGCGGGCATCCGGCTGTTCCGACTGTGCGGACCAGGAAAGACCCCACCGCCCCGCCCCACCATCCGTACAAATACGGAGCACGACCACGGGCGGGAACCCACGGAGAGGCCCCCACTCTCTCGGTGAATGGCTTGTCCACCCGTCCGTCGGGTCCTATCGTTAGGGCCCAAAAGACCAGCGGGGGGGTCTCCGGCCGGCCTCGGGAGGCCCGGATGCTCGACCACCACCGACTAGCGGCGGCCACCCGCATCGGCATGCTCACCCGTGAACGCGACACGGCCTCCGCCTGCGCCGAGGCACTGCGCGAACTGGGCCGCGCCCTCCCCCTCGACGGCGCGACCCTGCTGGAGATGGACCCGATCACCGGCACCTACGCCCAGATCGCGGGCGTCGGCTATGACGCCGACGTCTCCGAGGCCCTGGCGGCCGAGTTCGTCTCGACCCCCTGGTACGACAACGTGCTGCGCAGCGCGATCCCGCCTTCCCTCTCGCAGGACGAGGAGGACCCGGGGGAGCGCTACCGGGACGGCTGGTTCTACGCCGAGCGGATGCGCCCGGCCGGCGTCCGCGACGCGGTCACCGGCGCCCTCCGCCACCGAGGACGGCTCGTCGGACTGATCACGCTCTCCACCCAGACCCCGGACGCGTACGACACCGACACCCGCCGACTGCTCGCCTCCCTGCTGCCCGCCCTCGGCGTCCTCGCCGACACCACCGCCCACATCGGCGACCTCCACGACCTGCCGACGGAGGGCGCGGCGAGCCTGATCGCCGCCGAGGACATCGTCGGCGTACCCGGCCGTGAGCCGGCCTTGGTGCTCCAGGACACCGAGTTCCGTCGACTGGCCCGCGCCTTCGCCGACTCGCACGGCACCCGGCTGCGCCTGCTCTGGCCGGTCGGCCGGCACTGGCACCGCGTCACCCTCCGCCGCCACACCCTCGGTACGGCGGTCACCCGTGGCGCGGTCCTCGTGCACGAGGCACCCGCCCCACTGCCGTACGGGTTGAGCCCACGCGAACTGGAGGTGCTCACCCGGGCGGCCACCGGCCAGACCAACCAGGCCATCGCCCAGGCCCTGTTCCTCTCCCCGCGCACCGTGCACACCCACGTCGAACACCTGCTCCGCAAGACCGGCGCCACCTCCCGCGCCGAGGCCACGGCCCTCGCCGTACGCGACGGACTCCTCCGCCCGACCCCGGAGAACGTCGACCGCTTCGTGGAACGCTGACCACCGCCCGCCCTCGGTCCGGCCCGCACACGCTCAGTAGGGTTCGACGATGACTGAGACCGCCCAGGGCACATACGCCGCAGGCACGACCACCGACGACGGCACGACTGGGACCGCCGAGGGCGCCGGCCGGATGCCCGGCCCCCGCGCCGACCGGCCCAAGCCCTTCCTCTACGTCGTCGTCTGCGCCGCCGGGATCGCCGTCGAGGTCGGCAAGCTGATCACGGCGGCTCAGGAGCGCGACTGGGAGGTGGGGGTCATCGCGACGCCCGTCGCCATGGGCGGGTTCTTCGACGCGGCGGCGGTCGAGGCGCGGACCGGCCGACCGATCCGTTCCGCGTGGCGGCGGCCGGACGATCCCCGCCCCTTCCCGCCGCCGGACGCCGTCGTGGTCGCCCCCGCCACCTTCAACACCCTCAACAAGTGGGCCGCCGGAACCGCCGACACCCTCGCCCTCGGCACCCTCTGCGAGGCATACGGTCTGGGCGTCCCCATCGCCGTACTGCCCTGTGTCGCCGACGCCCTGGCCGCGCACCCGGCGTACCGGGCGAGCCTGGAACGGCTGCGCGGCATGGGCGTACGGTTCGGCGACCCGTACGCGGGCGGGACGGACGAGAACGGCGGGCGCCCGGAGTTCCACTGGGAGCGTGCCCTCGACCTGCTGGCCCCGGGGCTCGACGCACCGTGACCGTGACGTCATCCTGCGGGCTCGGCCCGCCGGAGTGGATCAGAAGTGCGTGGCGATTCCGAAGACGCGGCGGAGTTGTGCCATGTCGTGCCGGTCGCGTTCCGACGGTTCGTATCCCTGGTGGAAGTGGACCTGCTGCTCGGCGGACAAGCACGGGACCGTCGTCCCCTGGATGGTGCCCGTCACAAAGCAGGAGGCGGGATAGACGAAGGGACTCCGCGGTTCGGGTGAGGCCTGAACCGCTGAGCCGTCATCGGTGAAGACCAGCGGATGAAGGTCGATCTCCCGGCCGTCCGGAGCCGTCACGACGAATCGGACGGGCCTGCAGTTCAGGCTCTCCACGAAACCCGCCGTGGAGAGGGCCGCCAGCACGGCGACTTCCTGGTCCTGCCGGTGCATCAGGTCCAGGTCGCGATGGTCTCGCGTCCGCTCGCCGATCAGAGCGTCGATCCCCCATCCGCCACCGACCCAGACCTCGACCTCCGCCCGCCGCAACAGGGCCAGGACGGACAACACGTCATCAGCGGTCATCACCCGACGCAGGCTAGAGGTGTCGGCGTCGGGCGGCGAACGATTTCCTCACCCATCCACCGTCGGCTCCGTGGCGCCGCTGCTCGGCTCCTTGGCCGCCGCCGAGGGCCCGGGCGTTCAACCGAACGGTTGAACGGGTCGTCGGCTTATGGGCGACGCGGCGCGGGGTCTCGCGCCAGCAGACTGGCGGCGCCGTTGTAGCGGCGCCGCCAGAACTGTCGCGCCGCGGAAAGGACTTCCCCCACATGGCCAGCAACTTCAGCAGGCGAGGCATCCTCACCACCGGAGCCGGCGCCGCACTCGGCGGACTCGTCGCCACCGGTACCGCACGGGCCGCCACCGCCGGTGGATCGCGCGGCGGCGGCTTCCCCGGCGCCGAGGAGACCCGTTCGCTCGACGAGTTGTACGAGGCCGCCGTCGCCGAGGGCGGCAAGCTCGTGCTCTACCAGGGCGGGGACATCGACAGCCAGGCGGCCGGCGTACGGGCCGGCTTCGCCGCCCGCTTCCCCGACATCGACCTGAAGGTCGTCGTCGACTACAGCAAGTACCACGACGTCCGCGTCGACAACCAGCTCGCGACCGACACACTGGTCCCCGACGTCGTACAGCTCCAGACGCTCCAGGACTTCACCCGCTGGAAGCGACAGGGCCGCCTCCTGCCCTACAAGCCCGCCGGATTCTCCAAGGTCCACAAGGGCTTCAAGGACCCGGACGGCGCGTGGACGGCGCTCATGGTCATCGGCTTCAGCTTCGTGTACGACATCCAGGCCGCCGGAGCCGACGCGCCCACGACGCCCCTGGACCTCGTCGACCCGCGCTGGAAGGGGGCGATCGCCTCCGCCTACCCGCACGACGACGACGCGGTGCTGTACCTCTTCCGGCTGTACCAGCAGAAGTACGGCTGGGACTGGGTGGCCGACTTCGCCGCGCAGCAGCCGCAGTTCGCCCGCGGTTCGCACACCCCCGGGCTCGCGGTCGGCGGCGGGCAGAAGGTCATCGGCGTCGGCGGGGCCGGCAGCGCGGTCTCCACCTCGACCACGACGAAGTGGGTGACGCCCGTCGGGCACCCGTTCATGGCCTGGGGCCAGCGCGCCGCGATCCTGAAGCAGGCCGCCAACCCCACGGCCGCCAAGCTCTATCTGAACTGGCAGCTGTCCGAGGAGCGCCAGAACGCCTCCTTCAACGGCTGGTCCGTCCGTACCGACGTCGTCCCGAACGCCTCGCTGAAGCCGGTGTGGGAGAACCCGGACGCCCACGTGGACGGCTTCCCCCGCTTCATGGAGGACCGCGCCGGCATCGAGCGCCTCAAACAGACGTTCGCCCTCTACTTCGGCGAGGTCAAGGGCGAGCCGACCCCGGGCGTACTGGGACTGCACCCCGGGCGGTGAGCCGGATGTGAACCGCGAGGACGCGGAGAGGCGGGGGCGCCCTTCCCGCACAACGGCCGCCCCCACCTCGTACCACCGCCCCGACCTCGTACCACCGCCCCCACCTCGTACCGGCAGGCGCGGCGCATCCCTTTACGTCGGTCACACCGGTGCCTGCCTACACTCCCTCTGGCCCCGTCGGCCCCATGCCGGTTCGGCCCATCGCCGAGGGAAACAGAGGGAAACGCCGCAGTGCCCGCCATCGCCGCCCCCGCCGTCGTACGCCGAGGTGTGCTGTCACTCCGACGGCTCCCGGACCTGGTGTTCCTGGCCGTCCTCAGCGGCGGACTGCTCCGCCTCGTCGACGAGAACGCCGCGCTCTGCTACGAACTGGTCCCGCTCATCGCCGCGTTGGCCGGCGGATACGTCGGTGGGCTCGCCCTCTGGGACCGGCTCGGACGCCTGGGCCGGCCCGTCTGGCTCGCGGCGCTGCTCACGCTGTGGGTCTGGATCTCCTGGGGGATGCCCACGCCGGTCGCCACCGGTTACACATGGCTGGCGCTGCCGCTGGCGATCCTCGCCCTGCGCATGTTCGGGGAGCGCGAGGCGGTCGCGGTCGTCGCCGTGATCACCGTGCTCCTCGTCGTTCTGCTCGCCCGCACCGCCGACGTCCTGCACCCCGAACTGGTGGCGCCCCCGGCCGCCGCGCTCTGGGCCACCGCCGCCCTCTACCGCGCACAGCAGCGGCTCCTCGCCCAACTGCGCCGTACCCGCGCCGAGTTGGCGAGGGAGCAGCGGGAGGCCGGACGCCTCGCCGAACGCGCCCGTATCGCCCGCGATCTGCACGACACCCTCGCCCAGGAACTCGCCGGCAGCCGTATGCTCCTCCAGGCGGCCGACCGCGACTGGGACCGCCGCCCCGACCTGGCACGCACCCAGGTCCGGGCGGTCGTCGACGCGCTCGGCGCCAATCTCGCCGAGACCCGCACCATCATCCGCGACCTCACCCCGCCCGCCCTGGAGCACGACGACCTCACGGCCGCCCTGCGCCGCCTCTGCGCCCGTGACACGGCCACGCCCTCCCGGGTGGTGTTCCGCACCGTGGGCGAACCCTCCCCCCTGACCTCCGAGGGCGCCGCCGCCCTCCTCCGCGTGGCCCAGGGCCTGTTGGCCAACGCCCGCGAACACGCCCGAGCCCGCCAGGTCCGGGTCACCCTCGACCACCGCGACACCACGACGGTCACCCTGGAGGTACGGGACGACGGCGTGGGCTTCGACCCGGCGGCGGTGGGGGCACCGACCTCACTGTCGACGCCGGGATCGGTCAGGGCAACGGGAGGGACACGAACCGGCGACCGAGGGCTCGGGCTGAGCGCCGGCAGGGAACGCCTCGGCGCGCTCGGCGGCTCGCTCACCATCCGCAGCGCCCCCGGACACGGCACCCTGGCCCGCGCCACCCTCCCCCTGAACACCCTCGCCCTGGCCGCCCCGGCGGGCCCCCGGTGACCGGCCCACCCGAAACCCCCCTCCGCGTCCTGATCGTCGACGACCACGCCGTCGTACGCGCCGGACTGCGCGCCCTCCTCACCGGCGAACCCGGCTTCGACGTCATCGGCGAGACCGGCGACGGCGAGGAAGCCGTACGCCTCACCGCCCGACTCCGCCCCGACGTCGTCCTCATGGACCTCCGCCTCACCGAAGACGCGACCCCCGGCGACCGACTCAACGGCCTCGACGCGACCCGCCGCATCACCGCCGAGACCCCGGAAACCCGCGTGGTCGTCCTCACGAGTTACGGCAGTCAGGGCGATGTCCTCCGCGCGATGGACGCCGGCGCCCGCGGCTACATCCTCAAGGCGGGCCCACCCGAGGAACTCTTCCGCGCCGTACGCGCCGCCGCGTGCGGAGGCATGGGCCTGGCCCCGGAGGCGGCCGGCCACCTCGCCGGCCACATGACCGACCCCGGTGCGACCCTCACCGAACGCGAACTCCAGGTCATCCACCTCCTCGCCCAGGGCCACAGCAACCGCTCCATCGCCACGACCCTCCACCTCACCGAGGCCACCATCAAGACCCACCTCGTGCGCATCTACCGAAAACTCGGCACGGAGAACCGAGCGAGCACGGTCTCGGAGGCGATGCGAAGGGGCCTGCTGACGCTCGGGTGAGCCGACGGCCGATCCGGCCGGAGACCCGCGCCCGCCCCTGCCGGAGCCGGGGGAGTCCCCACACGCCGACGCCGCGGCGACTGCCACCGGAACCAAAACCCCTGCTGGAAGGCCCAGTTGGCGCATAGGGTCGACCGATGACCACCGACCGCATCGACCTGGCCGTTCACGCCCACGAGGGCGACGGCCCGCCCCTCCTCCTGCTCCACGGCGCCGGCCGCACCCTCGCCGACTGGGCGGCCGTGGCACCCCTGCTGACCCACCACCACCGTGTGATCGCCGTCGACCTGCGCGGCCACGGCCACTCACCGTCCGGCCTCTGGAACCTCCCGGCCGTCCTCGGCGACATCGAGACCGTCCTGAAGCGGTACGACATCCCGGGCGCCCTCCTCGTCGGCCACTCCCTCGGCGGCATGCTCGCCGCCCAGTACGCGATCGAGCACCCGGACTCGACACCCGGCGTGGTGAACCTGGACGGATTCGGTTGGGGCAGGCCCGACCAGTACACCGGCCTCGACCAGGCATATGTCGCGGAACGCCTCGGACGGATACGGGAGATGAGCAGGGCCGGGGCGGGCACGGTGCTGCCGCCCGACGGGCTGAAGGACCTGCTCGCCCAGCAGCGCGGGATGGCCGATCAACTGGGCATCCCGTACAAGCTGTTGGAAGCCGGAGTGCTGCGCTCACTGCGGGAACGCCCCGACGGACAGCTGGAGTCACGGCCCGAGCGCGAGCACGCCCTGGAGATGCTGACCGTGCTCGACTCGTTCGACCCCGTCGCGCTGTTCCGCCGGGTGCCCGTGCCGCTGCTGCTCGGACGGGCGACCCGGCCCGTGCCGTCGATCCCCGGTCTCGACTGGTTCGACGAGCTGATGACGGCGTACACCGACGGCCTCAGCCGGGATCTCGCCGAACTCGCCGCCGAACGCGCCGAGGTGACGGTCGCCGGGATCGACGGCACCCACGCGATGCTGCTGGAGAGCCCGAGGGCGGTCGCCGACACGATCCTCGGATTCGCCTCGAAGGTCTGCCGCTGAGCGGCGTCCGCGAGGTTCGGCGGGCGCCGTGTTCGGTTCTCAGTGGGCGCCTGCCGGTTCGAATTCCGTGCCGCACGGGCCCGCTCCCTCGCTCTCCGGGAGGGGGACGGCGTCGCCGTTCATCGTGAGGGCGTCGTAGTAGCGGCCGATGCGTTCGGTGGAGCGGCCGATGTAGTGGCCGATGAAGGAGCGGCGGAAGCGGTCGGTGGTGTGGTTGGGCTGGGAGCCGTGGACCAGGCTGCCGTTGAAGAAGAGGACGTCGCCCGGTGCCATGTCGACGGGGACGGCGGTCAGGCCGGGCGGCGGGGGCACGTACTCGCGGACGAACGACACCTCCTCGTCCGCCTCCTCCGGGCAGAAGATGTCCATGCGATGGGTGCCGGGCACGACCTCCAGACCGCCGTTGTCCCGGTCGATGACATCGCAGGCGATCCATGCCGCGACGCAGGTGCCGGGCTCCACCCGCAGATAGAAGTTGTCCTGGTGCAGCGCCTGCCCGCGCGCACCCGGCGGCTTGAAATAGAACATGCTCTGCGCCGCCAGGACCTCTTCCCCGAGCAACTTCTCCAGGATCTCCCGCAGCCGTGGGTCGAGGAGTACGCGCAGGGAGAGTTCGTCGATGCGGTGGGGGTGCATCACCCGGGGGTAGACATGGAGCGGGTCGACGGCGGTCGGGTCACCGGTGGCAGGGGCGGCGGAGAGCCGCGGCTCGAAGTGGCCCGGAACCGGGCCGCCGGCCTTCAGCGCGGCGAAGCGATCGCACAGTTCCCCGATCTCGGCGGCCGAGAACAGCCCCCGCACCACCAGATAGCCGTTCTCCTCGAACTCGACCCGGGCATCGGCGCCGCCCGCCTCGCCCGTCCTGCCCGTCTTGCTCGTGACTGTCATCAGCGCGTCCCTTCTCCGTCTCGTCCACCGTGCCTCACGCTAGGTCCGAGTGCCTGTCGGGAGGATGCCTGTGCATGCTGATCAGTTGCCCCACACTGCTGCTCCCGGGACCGCCGCACCCGGGAGCACCGTGCCCGCCGATCCCTCCCCACCACCCGGCCAGGTGATCATCGGCTGCTTCGACCAGCTCCCCTCGTACGCCGTCAACCGGCCGCGAGGCGCCGACAGCTGGCTGTTCACCTGGACCACGGGCGGCGGCGGACTGCTGCGGCAGGGCGCGACCGAGGCGACGGCGGCCCCGGCTGACCTCGTGGTCCTCGGCCCCGGCGTGCCGCAGCACTATGCCGTCCGGCCCGGCGCCGGGCATTGGGCGTTCTGGTGGGTGCACTGCCAGCCCAGGGCGTCCTGGACGGGATGGCTGCGCCCGTACGACATTGGCGACCGGCTGTACGTCGTCTCCCCGACCCCCGGCGGCATCCGGGGCCGGGTCGACTCGGCCTTCCGCCGGATGCTCGCCGACGCCCGCTGGACGGGGGAGGGTACTCCACCGATGCCCCGGACCGCCCCCGCGGACGGCGAGATCGCGGTGGCGCACGGCACGGCGGCCCGGGAGCTGGCCCTGTGCTCACTGGAGGAGGTCGTCCTGCTCACCGCCGCCCGGGCCGAACCCCGCCGCTCGGACGTCGACCCCCGGGTGCGGCGCGCGGCGGACCTGATCACCGCCGACCCGGGCGCCCCGCACACCGTCCGCTCACTCGCCGAACGGGTCTCCCTCTCCCCGTCCCGCTTCGCCCACCTCTTCACCGAACAGCTCGGCCACTCCCCGATGCGCGCCCTCCTCCAGGCCCGCCTCCTGCACGCCGCCCGTCTCCTGGAGGCCACCGAGCTGCCGGTGGAGCGCGTGGCCGCCGCCTCCGGCTTCGGCAGCCCGTTCCACTTCAGCCGGGTGTTCCGACAGCGCTACGGGGTGCCGCCGGGCGCGTACCGACAGGGGCTGAGGGACGACGACCGGACGACTGATCGTCGACCAGCGCAACGGTCTCGCCGACCGGCCACCGCGGAGCCCCACCCATCCACCACGGAGCCCGACTCAGCCACCGCACACCCCCGACTCATCCCCCGAACACCCGCAACGCCCCCCACAGCGCCACCACCGCCGAACCCAGCGCGGCCGGGACCGTGAGCAGGCCGAGCCGGGTGAACTCGCCGAGGTGCACATCGTGTTCGTGCTGGTGGACGATGCGGCGCCAGAGCAGCGTGGCCAGCGATCCCGCATAGGTGAGGTTGGGGCCGATGTTGACGCCGAGGAGCACGGCGAGCACGGCGCCCGTGCCGAGTGGGGCGGCCAGGGGGACCAGAACGAGGACGGCGGGGAGGTTGTTGATGACGTTGGACAGGAGCGCGGCGAGGGCGGCGATGCCGAGGAGGCCCCAGAATCCGGTGCCGGTCGGCATCACCTCGCCGAGCGCGTCGGCGAGACCGTTGTCGACGACCGCGCGCACCACGATGCCCAGCGCCAGGACGAACGCGAGGAAGGGGAGGGAGACCGACCGCAGCAGCGCCGTCGGCGTGGTGGTGCGGTGGATCAGCGCCCGGACCGACAACACCACGGCTCCGGCCAGCGCGGCCCACACGGGCTCGACGCCGAGCGCGGACGTCACCACGAACCCGGCGAGCGTGCACACCACCGTGACCAGCGCGAACCTCGGCAACCGGGGCGGCTCCACGGCCCCCGGCGAGGACACCGGCACCCCGGCGTCCAGGTCCGCCGCGAAGAAACGCCGGAACACGAGGTACTCGGCGGCCACCGCCACCGCCCACGGCGCCGCCATCAGCAGCGCGAACCGGGTGAAGGTGAGCCCGCTCGCGGTGAACGCCAGCAGGTTGGTGAGGTTGGAGACGGGCAGCAGCAGCGACGCCGTGTTGGACAGGTGCGCGGTGGCGTACACATGCGGCTTGGGGCGGGCGCCGAGCCGGGCCACGGTCGCGAAGACCACGGGCGTGAGCAGCACGATCGTGGCGTCCAGGCTGAGCACCGCCGTGATGCCGGAGGCGAGCGCGAACGTCGAACCCAGCAGCCGCCGGGGCCGCCCCGCCGACGCCCGCGCCATCCACGCCCCGCACGCCTGGAACAGCCCCTCGTCGTCGCACAGCTTGGCCAGCACGAGCACGGCGGCCAGAAAACCGAGCACCGGCCCCAGCAACTCGGCCTCGGCCCGCGCGTGATCGAGGGAAACGGCGCCGGCCACGACCACCACCGCCGCGGCCGGTACGGCCACCACCGCCTCGGGCAACCCGAACGGTCGTACGACAGCACAGCCGAGCACCACGACGAGCAGGGCGATGGACAGGACCTCGGCGAAGGCGGCGTTCACGGCGGGGCTTTCAGAGCGGTGGGGCGATCGGCACAGCCGACGGCGCGGCAACTGGTGCACCCTACAACCACCGGACAGCACCGACCGAACGCGAGTCCGGCCCCGCAGCGACGCCTCCGAGGGTCGTCCCACACAGACCTCGGCCCCCCGCCTCACTCCTCCGACAGCGTCAGTTCCGCCCAGATCGTCTTGCCGTCCTCCGTGTGGCGGCTGCCCCAGCGCTGGGTCAGCTGGGCCACCAGCAGCAGGCCCCGGCCGCCCTCGTCGAAGGTCTTCGCCCGGCGCAGATGCGGAGCGGTCCCGCTGCCGTCGGAGACCTCGCAGATCAGCGTGTTGTCGTCGTGGATGAGGCGGAGCTGGATCGGCGGGGCGCCATGGCGGATGGCGTTGGTGACCAGCTCGCTCACCACCAGCTCCGCCGTGAACGCCGCCTCGCTGATCCCCCACAGCGCCATCTGCGTCAGCACGTACTGCCGGGTCCGGGCCACGAACGCCGGGTCTGCGGGTATCGACCAGGTCGCCACCTGGGCCGCCTTGAGCCCCCGGGTCCGGGCCAGCAGCAGGGCCACGTCGTCGGGGGCGCCGCCGGCCGGGAGCAGGGAGGCGATCACCTGCCGGCAGATGTCGTCCAGGGAGCCCCTGCGGCCGGACAGCGCCCGGACCAGCAGCTCCTGACCGGCGTCGATGTCACGGTCCCGGGTCTCGATCAGCCCGTCGGTGAACAGGGCGATGACGGTGCCCTCGGCCAACTCCAGCTCGGTGGATTCGAACGGCAGCCCGCCGAGGCCCAGCGGCTGCCCCGACGGCACGTTCACCTCCATGGGCTGTCCGTCCGGGTCGAGGATCACCGGCGGCGGATGCCCGGCACGGGCGAAGGTGCAGCGACGGGTCACCGGGTCGTACACGGCGTACAGGCAGGTCGCGCCCACCTCGCCGGTGACGCCCTCGCCACCGGCCTCGGCGGAGAGCCGTACGACGAGGTCGTCGAGGTGGGTCAGCAGTTCGTCGGGGGCGAGGTCGACGTCGGCGAGGGTGCGCACGGCGGTCCGCAGCCGCCCCATGGTCGCGGAGGCCTGCACCCCGTGGCCCACGACATCGCCGACGACCATGGCGACCCGCATCCCGGACAGCGGGATCACGTCGAACCAGTCGCCGCCCACCCCGGCCTGCGCCGCCGGAAGGTACCGGGAGGCCGCCTCCAGGGCGGGCATACGGGGGAGGGTCTGAGGGAGGAGGCTGCGTTGGAGGGCGAGGGCGGTCTCACGTTCGCGTGAGTAGCGGCGGGCGTTGTCGATACAGACGGCGGCGCGGGCGGTGACCTCCTCGGCGAGCAGCTCGTCGTCCGCCGTGAACTGGTCGCGCCGTCTGAAACGGGTCAGGACGGCCACCCCGAGGGTGGTGCCGCGGGCCCGGATCGGCACCGACATGGTGGTGTGGATGCCCAGCTCCTTGACCCGCGCGTTGCGTATGGGGTCCCAGGCGAGCCAGTCCTGGAGCGTGTTCGCCGGGTCCGTCGCCACGATGGTGTGCCCGATCGTCAGCGAGGCCGCCTGCGGTGACGTGGCCGGGTAGACGTCCGTCCGGCCCACCTCGACCACGACCTCCGGGCAGCCCGGGGTGATCGACTGGTGGGCGGCGCGGCGCAGCACGAACGGCGCCGACAGGGGGCCCTCGTGCGGTTCGTCGCCGTGGTCGAGGGACTGCAGCAGATCGACGCTGACGAAGTCGGCGAGGGCGGGCACGCACACATCGGCCAGCTCCTGCGCGGTGCGCCGTACGTCGAGGGTGGTGCCGATGCGGATGCTGGCCTCGTTGACCAGCTGGAGCCGCTGCCGGGCCATGTACTGCTCGGTGATGTCGTGCCCGGTGACACAGACCCCGATGGGCACCCCGGTGTCGTCGAAGAGCGGGGCGATGGCCGCGGACCAGGCGTGGGCGCTGTCCTCGTCGGCGGCCCGCAGAAAGGTCTGCACGTCCTTGCGCCGCCCCAGGGCGAGCACCTCGCGCAGATGCTCCTCCAGCTTCTCACCCTGGCGTCCGCCCACGATCTCGGACATGTGCAACCCCCGGAGGTTCTCCTCCGGCATACCGACGGCGTCCTCCATCAGGTCGTTGATGCCGCGCAGTCTGAGCCGGTCGTCGAAGACCGCCATGGCGCACGGCGACTGGGCCATCACCGCCGCCGCCAGCGGATCGTCCCGCACCAGCGGCCCGGGATCGTCGAGCGGACACAGAATGAGCCAACCGCCGCTGCCGTCCCCGTCCTTCGGCCCCCGGTGATGGGCCAGCAACCACACGGTCACCGTCCGGCCGTCGCGGTGACGCAGCGCGACGGCTCCGCTCCAGATGACGGTGCCGGGCTGAGGTGGTGCCAAGGACGCCCCGGGGGCGAGCAGTTCCTCGGCGGGGCGACCCACGACCTCCGCCGAGGACCAGCCCAGCAGCCGGGTCGCCCCCTCGTTCCATTCGACGACGACACCGTCGCCGTCCATCAGCGTCCGCGCCGTGGCGGCACCGTCCAGGGCATACGCAGGGGTGTCACCATGCGCTACCTTGCGGCTCCTCATCGTCGCGAGTTCCATTCCGCCGGACCGAACGGGCTTACGGGCGAAAACCAGCCTATGCGCTCCGCCGGGGAAGCGGGTGGGAAACCCCGGGTCGGCCGTGGCCGACGGCAGCGGGCCGCAGCGCGCTCCTCGCGGGACCGCCGCGCGGGATGTTCGGCGAGTGCCATGAGGGGCTCTTGACGTCTCCTGAAGCGCGTCGTCTGATTTTGTCTGTTTGCGACGAGAGATTTTGTTTGATTGCGACGAAGGGATCACCGTTGACCGTCACACGAAGGTCCTTACTCATCGCGGGCACCTCCGCCCCGATGGCCGGAGCACTGACCGCCGGAGCGCTGACGGGTACCGCGACCGCCGCACCCGGGGCGAGACCCACGCCCGGCGAACGCGCCATCCCCCTCCGCGACGGCTGGCGCTTCGCCCTCGTCAACCCCGGCGGCATCACCGACCCCACCGGCGAGTACGCCGACGCCGCGAAGCCCGGCTACGACGACTCGGCCTGGCGACAGATCGCCGTCCCGCACGACTGGTCCATCGAATTGGCCCCGACCACCCAGCACAACACCACCAGCGGCACCGGCTTCTTCCCCGGCGGCCTCGGCTGGTACCGCACCACGTTCACCCTGCCGCCCACCCTCGCCGGAAAGCGGATCTCGATCGAGTTCGACGGCGTCTACATGGACTCGTACGTCTCCTGCAACGGCACCGAGGTCGGCCGCCACCCCTACGGCTACACCGGCTTCGCCTTCGACCTCACCGACCTGCTGCACACCGATGGCACCACCGAGAACGTCATCGCCGTCAAGGTGCAGAACCGGCTCCCCAGCAGCCGCTGGTACTCGGGCAGCGGCATCTACCGCGAGGCCCGCCTCATCGTCACCGAGCCGGTCCATGTGGCCCGCTGGGGCACGTACGTCACCACGCCGGACATCACCGCCGAGCGCGCCCTCGTCCGCGTACGCACCTCCGTGGTGAACGCCTCCGGCACCGCCGCCGACGTCGAGATCGTCTCCCGGGTCATCGACCCCCGAGGCCGCACGGTCGCCCGTACGACCTCCACGGTCGCCGTCACCGACACGGCGACCGAGACCCATGAACTCACCGTTCCCGAACCCGAGTTGTGGGACTTCGCGGCCCCGCACCGCTACACCCTGCGGACCGAGCTGCGCGTCGCCGGAAAGATCAACGACACCTACCGCACGACCTTCGGCATCCGCACCTTCCGCTTCGACCCGGACGAGGGCTTCCACCTCAACGGCACCTCTCACAAGATCAAGGGCGTCGACCTCCACCACGACCTGGGCGCGCTGGGCGCCGCCGTCCACGAGGACGCGATCCGCCGCCAGATGACGATCATGAAGTCGATGGGCGTCAACGCCTTCCGCACCTCCCACAACCCGCCCTCGCCGGAGATGATCCGCGTCTGCGAGGAACTGGGCATCGTGATGATCGTCGAGGCCTTCGACTGCTGGAAGAGCCCCAAGACCCGCTACGACTACGGCCGTTTCTTCGACGAGTGGGCCGACCGGGACGCCACCGAGATGGTGCTCGCCGCCCGCAACTCGCCCGCCGTGCTGATGTGGTCGATCGGCAACGAGGTCTCCGAGTTCACCTCCACCTCCGGGCTCGCCATGGCGGACCGGCTGATCGCCGCCGTCAAGGCCTCCGACGACACCCGCCCCGTCGTCATCGGCTCCCACCGCCACCGCAGCGTCCCCGCCCCCGGCACCCCCGGCGATCTGATCCTGGCCAAACTCGACGGCCTCGGCCTCAACTACAACACCGCCAAATCGGTGGACGCCCTCCACGAGCGCTACCCCCACCTGTTCCTCTTCGAGTCGGAGTCGTCGTCCGAGACCTCCACCCGGGGCGTCTACCAGGAGCCGGAGCATCTGAACACCGGCGAGAACCACACACCGGGCAAGCGGGGCGTCTCGTCCTACGACAACAACCTCGCCTCCTGGACCATGAGCGGCGAGTACGGCCACAAGAAGGACCGCGACCGGAAGTGGTTCGCCGGGCAGTTCCTGTGGTCCGGCATCGACTACATCGGCGAGCCCACCCCGTACGACGTCTTCCCGGTCAAGGCGTCCTTCTTCGGCGCGGTCGACACGGCCGGCTTCCCGAAGGACATGTACTACCTCTTCCGGAGCCAGTGGACCGACGATCCCATGGTCCATCTGCTGCCGATGAGCTGGAACCACGAGGACGGCGACACCGTCGAGGTGTGGGCCTACTCCAATGTCGCCACCGTAGAGCTGTTCCTCAACGGGAAGTCCCTCGGGACACGGAAGTTCGACGAGAAGGAGACGGTCGACGGACGCCCCTACCTGGAGACCACCGAGGCCACCGGCGACGACAAGACCTTCACCGACGGCCCCTACCCCGGCAGCTACACCAGCCCCAACGGCAGCGCCGGAAAACTCCACCTGACGTGGAAGGTCCCTTACGCGCCGGGTGAGTTGAAGGCGGTCGCGCGGAGGAACGGCAAGGCCGTCGCCACCGATGTGCTGCGCACCGCCGGTGCCCCGCACGCCGTGCGGCTGACCGCCGACCGCAAGTCCGTCTCCGCGGACGGGCGTTCACTCGTCTTCGTCACCGCCGAGATCGTCGACGCCCGGGGCGTGGTCGTGCCCGACGCCCAGCACCTGATCTCCTTCGACGTGCGCGGCGGCTCCCTCGCCGGGCTCGACAACGGCCGCGAGGAGAGCGCCGAGCGCTATCAGGCAAGTACCCGGACGGCCTTCGGCGGCAAGGCACTGGCGATCGTACGGGCGGGGACCGAGCCGGGATCGGTGAAGGTCACGGCACGCGTGGACGGTCTGCGCGGCGGTAAGGCGACGGTCCGTGCCACCCCGGCCCACGGCGCGAAGTCGACGACCCCACCTGCCGAGTTCGAGCCCGATTACCCGGCCGCCCCCGCCTACCCCCTCGCCGACGCCAGTTACTCCGGACGACCCGACACCCTGCCCGCCGCCATGCTCGACGGCGACCCCGCCACCGGCTGGTCCAACGCCTTCCTCAAGGCGGCCACCGCCCTGCTGCCCGCGTTCAGCGGGGCACGGCCCGAGGACTGGGTGTCGGTCGACTGGGGGAGGCCCGGCACCGTCGACCGGGTCGAGGTCGACTTCACCGTCGACTCGGGGCACACCCTGCCCGAGACAGTCCAAGTCGCGCTCTGGGACGGCGAGAAGTACGTACCCGCCGAGGACGTGAAGGTCGACTGGGCCACGGCTTCCGACACCCCGACCGCGATCACGTTCACGCCGATACGCGGCACCCGGCTGCGGCTGACGATGACGAGCGGGCATCCGGGCGAGGCACGCGGCGCGGTGCGGATCAGCAGACTCGACGTCCTCGCGGTCTGACCCCCTGGCCCCTTCGCCCACCCCGCCCCTATGAGAAGCGGCAACGTGGCCCCCGCGAGGGGGTGTTGCCACGGTCCGGACGGACAACGAGTCCCGCCCGGACCGTTGACGCGCCGTCATGTCTCGCACAGCATGGCCAACATCCGCATCTGGGAGCGCTCCCACACTGTTGTCGCCATCCGCCCCGCCCTCACGCGCCCCCCACCTCCCCCGAGGAGCCAGACGTGAAACGACGCAGAACCACCCTGCTCGCCGTAACGGCCCTCCTCGCGGCGGCGCTCACCGCGCTGCCCGCCGCCACGGCCCAGGCCGAGGAGGTCGAACAGGTCCAGAACGGCACCTTCGACACCACCACCGCCCCCTGGTGGACCACCGCCAATGTCACCGCCGGCCTCACCGACGGCCGCCTGTGCGCCGAGATCCCCGGCGGTACCACCAACCGCTGGGACGCCGCCGTCGGCCAGAACGACATCACCCTCGTCAAGGGCGAGTCGTACCGCTTCGCCTTCTCCGCCTCCGGCACGCCCCAGGGCAACGTCCTGCGCGCGATCGTCGGCCTGTCGGCGGCGCCGTACGACACCTACTTCGAGGTCAGCCCGCAGCTCAACGTCTCGGGCGACTCGTACACGTACACCTTCACCTCGCCCGTCGACACCGACCAGGGCCAGGTGGCCTTCCAAGTCGGCGGCAACGCCGACCCGTTCACGTTCTGCATGGACGACGTGTCGCTGCTCGGCGGGGTCCCGCCGGAGGAGTACGAGCCCGACACCGGGCCCCGGGTCCGTGTCAACCAGGTCGCCTATCTGCCCGCCGGGCCCAAGAACGCCACCCTCGTCACCGAGGCCACCGAGGCCCTGCCCTGGCAGTTGAAGAACGCCTCCGGTGCCGTGGTCGCCCAGGGGCGGACCGCCCCGCGTGGCGTGGACGCCTCCTCCGGGCAGAACGTCCACTCGATCGACTTCGGCTCGTACCGGGGGCGCGGCACCAGCTTCACGCTGGTCGCCGACGGGGAGACCAGCCGCCCGTTCGACATCGACCCGAGCGCCTACGAACGCCTCCGCCTCGACTCGCTGAAGTACTACTACACGCAGCGCAGCGGCATCGCGATCGACGACGGACTGCGCCCGGGCTACGGCCGCGCCGCCGGACATGTCGACGTCGCGCCCAACCAGGGCGACGGGAACGTGCCCTGTCAGCCCGGAGTCTGCGACTACACCCTCGATGTCACAGGCGGCTGGTACGACGCCGGTGACCACGGCAAGTACGTCGTCAACGGCGGTATCTCCGCCTGGGAGGTGCTCAGCACCTACGAACGCGCCCTGCACGCCCGCACCGGCGAGTCGGAGAAGCTGGGCGACGGCTCGCTGGACATCCCGGAGAGCGGCAACAACGTGCCCGATCTGCTGGACGAGGTGCGCTGGGAGCTGGAGTTCCTGCTGAAGATGCAGGTCCCGTCGGGCAAGCCGCTCGCCGGTATGGCCCACCACAAGATCCATGACGAGCAGTGGACCGGCCTGCCCCTGATGCCCGCCGACGACCCGCAGAAGCGCGAACTGCACCCGCCGAGCACCGCCGCCACGCTCAACCTCGCGGCCACGGCGGCGCAGGCGGCCCGTCTCTACCGCCCGTACGACCGCGCCTTCGCCGTCCGGGCCCTCGACGCGGCCCGGACGGCCTGGTCTGCGGCCCTCGCCCACCCGGACAGATACGCCTCCGAGAGCGACGGCATCGGCGGCGGCACCTACTCCGACACCGATGTCACCGACGAGTTCTACTGGGCCGCCGCCCAGCTGTACCTCACGACCGGCGAGAAGGAGTTCGCCGACCACGTCCTCGCCTCACCCGTGCACACCGCCGACATCTTCGGCCCCCTCGGCTTCGACTGGTCCCGCACGGCCGCCGCCGGACGCCTCGACCTCGCGACCGTGCCCAACAAGCTGCCCGGCCGCGACAAGGTCCGCCAGTCCGTGATCAAGGGCGCCGACCGCTACCTGGCCACCATCGACGCCCACCCGTACGGCATACCGTACGCACCGGAGAACAGCGTCTACGACTGGGGCTCCAACCACCAGATCCTCAACAACGCGGTCGTGATCGCCACGGCGTACGACCTCACCGGGGCGTCCAAGTACCGTGAGGGCGCGCTGCGGAGCATGGACTACCTCTTCGGCCGCAACGCCCTCAACATCTCCTACGTCACCGGCTACGGCGACGTGGACGCCCGCAACCAGCACAGCCGCTGGTACGCCCACCAACTCGATCCCAGCCAGCCGAACCCACCGCGCGGCACCCTCGCCGGCGGCCCCAATTCGAGCATTCAGGACCCTTACGCACAGAGCAAACTCCAGGGCTGCGTCGGCCAGTTCTGCTACATCGACGACATCCAGTCCTGGTCGACCAATGAACACACGATCAACTGGAACGCGGCCCTCGCGAGAATGGCGTCCTTCGTGGCGGACCAGATCTGACCCGCCGAGCGGGATCTCCGACCCGCTGAGCAAGATCTCTGACTTGCCGAGGAAGATTTCTGCGGCCGATGCTCTCCGGAGTGTCGGCCGCCCTCTTTCGGTACCGTCGCAGATGTGCTGTGACCTGCGACTATTTACGGGTAAGTACCCGCGCGGTACCGTTGGCGCATGCCAGCTCTGAATGTGGAGTTCAGCGACCGCGAGCTAGAGGACCTGCGGCAGATAGCCAAGGAGCGCGGTACGTCGATGAAGGCGCTCGTGCGCGAGGCCGCCGCGGCCGACATAGTGCGACACCGGGCGCTGAAGGAGGGCGCTGAGGCGTTCCGGCAGTTCTTCACCGCGCACGCCGCCGAATTCGCCGCCGCGTTCCCGGACGACGAACCCGCCGTGAAGCCGGAAGGACGGGCCGTCTGACCGATGGCTCCCGTCATCCATATCGACGTGCCCTGGCTGCTGCAGCGCCACGAAGAGGTCATGCCCGAGCAGCCCACGATCAACGACTTCTCGGCGCTCGTGGCCGCCGTGGCCCGCCATCGTGTCGACCCGCCCCGGCTCGGGGTGGACTCCGACCCGGCCTGGCGGGCCGCCGCACTGCTGCACACCCTCGCCCTGCTCAAGCCCCTGCCCGCCGCCAACGCCCGCTTCGCCTGTGCCACGGCCGTGGCGTACATGTTCGTCAGCGGAGTCGGCATCGACCCGCCGTACGGGGCCCTGGTCGATCTCGCGCGCGACCTGATCTCCGGAAAGACGGATGTGTACGGGGCCGCCGACCGGCTCCGCTCCTGGCAGATCTGACAGGCCCGCCCGAGGGAGGGCACTGAAGATCTTGGCCGGGCTCCCGACGCCTGGCACGCACTCCCCCCACGCTCGGCTTCGCTCGCGCGGGGGGACCCCCATGCCGCGTTGCCGAAACGCCCTAGTAGCTCCTCCCCGACGCTCGAACAACCTCGCGCGGGGGGACCCCCATGACGCCGCTCGCTGATCCGGCCAAGATCTTCAGCACCCTCCTCGGGGCCGCCGACCGAGGGCGGGAGGAACAGGGTCGGCGGCCCGTTTCGCGCGGGAGAGCCGCCGTTCCGCGCGTGGCCTTCGAGGTGGCCGATTTCAGTCAACAACCAGTCTTCGAGCGCCGGGAGCGTGCGCGGGGTGCCGAAGCGTGCGTACGGTTCACACGGGGTGCTTGAGACTTTGAATATCGGTGTCATCGCCTGTTGAACCCGGTCAACCGACCTGCTTTTGGTGATACGGATGTTGCCCAAGTGCCTTGTTAGCCATGAGTAACTTGTGCAAGGGTGAACTTCCTGCGCAGGGCAATGGCCCGTCCTGAAAGGCCCCTTGGCATTTCGGGTCGCCGAAGGGCCCAAAAGGCTCAAGGTTCACGGCCATCGTGCGGCTCGGTTCCCGGCCGCTTTCCCGGCGCCCGCCGATAAGTACGCACCAATCCAGGGCCCTTTCGGCGGTCAGAACTCCGTGTGCCATCTTTGCGCCTTGGAAGGAACCCGCTCTGTGCACACCCCCCACCCTCCTCGCCCTTCCTATCCGCCGGCTCCCGGGCCCGTCCCGGGGGAGCCGGACGAGACTCTCGCCGCCCGGCTGAGAGGCTGGCCGGAAGGCGGAACCGGTGATCCCGTAGCACTGTTGATGGCGCGTCACTGGCAACCCACCTACGACTATGCGGTCATATGCCTCGCCTCCGCCTCGGGTGTCGCGTCGATGATCACCGCGACCGCGTTCCACCGCGTACTCGACGGCCTCATGCGGGGCGAATCGGGCGTCGCCCTGCGTCCCCGGCTGCTCGTGGCAGCCCGGGACACCGTCAAGGAGTGGTCCGCCGAAGAGCGGATTTCCGGTGTGCTCCCCGACTTGAAGAAACCCGCCGGAGGCCGCGGTATGCGGGCGGCGAAGTCGATGACACCCGAAAATCGCAAGCTCGTCGAGCGCTCATTCCAGGCCCTCCCGGCGATCGCGCAGTGCTTGCTGTGGCACACCGAGGTCGAAGCGGAACCGATAACCATACCCACCGGTCTGCTAGGGCTGGACACCGACAGCGCGGTGGCCACGCTTGAGCAGGCACGCGACAAATTCCGCGAAGGCTGCGTCCGCGCCCACCGCGAACTCGCGCCGTCCAAGGACTGCCGCTTCTACAACCGGCTCCTCGATGTGCCGATCCGCCGAGGCGGCGCCCTGCTGCCGGATGTCCAGCAGCATCTGCTGGAGTGCCGCTACTGCCGTTACGCCGCCGAACAACTCAGTCATTTCGACGGCGGCCTCGGCGGGGTCATCGCCGAGGCCGTACTCGGCTGGGGCGCCCGGCGCTATCTCGACTCCCGGCCCGGCCGGATGCCGTACAAGGGCGGCACAAGACGCCCGGGGAGCGGCGGTCGTCACCGTCTGCTCTCCCAGATCCCCGCCCAGCGCCGCCGGATCGCCTCCTCCGTGCGCAACCCCCGGGCCCTGCTCACCGTCGGCGTCAGCTCCGGAGCGCTGCTCGCCGCCATCCTCGGGGCCGCGCTCCTGTCCGACGACGGCAGCGGTGCGGACCCCACCGCCTCCACCAGTGCCGTCGGGGGCACCTCCACGGCCCCCGACACCGGCACGGGGGGCGACGACGGCGCCGATGCCTCCGCGACGCCGCCCAGCCAGGCCGGCCGCCCCACCGCGCCCCAGCAGACCCGGCTGCGCAACCAGGCAGCCGACCTCTGCCTCGACATCCAGGGCGGCGAGGCCGAGAAGGGCGCCTCCACCGAACTCGCCGTGTGCTCCTCCGACTGGACCCAGAAGTGGTCGTACGAGGAGGACGGGCTGCTGCGCAGTGTCGCCAACCCCGAGCTGTGCCTGGACTCCCAGGTCGACGCCGGTGTCATCGTCCTCGGTACCTGCGCCGACGAGGACTCCGAGCGGGGGGACGACGTCCGCTACGACTTCACCGTGCGGGGGGAGTTGCTGCCCCGCTGGAGCGAAGGGCTCGCCGTCGCGCCCACCGAGTCGGACACCGGGGCCGATGTCGTGGTCAAGGGGCGCGACAACTCCGATGTGCAGCGGTGGGTCACCGATGGGGTGACCGCCAGTCCCGAGTCGCTGTCCGTCTCCGGTTCCGGGGGGCCCACGCCCGGGACCGAGCCGGTCGCGAGTGCGCCGGGGGCGGGGGATGTCGTGCCGGAACGGGGGGACGAGGGGGCAGCTGAGGGGGTCGACGGCCAGGAAGGCGCGTCGGAACCGGATGTCTCCGTTCCGGAGGGGGAGCAGGGTGGGTCGGTCATGTCCGTGGGGGACGGGGGGAGTGAGGGCGACGCGAGCGGGGAGGCGGTGCCGGGGGTGAGCACCGGGCTGCCCGTCCTGACCACGCTTCAACTGCCGGGGGTTCTCGCGGGGTTGGATCTGTAAGGGGGCGTCCGCCGGATTTCTTTCGCCCCCGCCGCCCTGCCCGTCCCGTCCCCAGGGGCTGCGCCCCTTCGAACTCCCTTTCGGCTGCGGGTGGGTGGGGGCTGGTCGCGCAGTTCCCCGCGCCCGTGAAAGCGCGGGGCTGCGCCCCGGCTTCGAGGGGTGTCCGCAGGATGGTGGCGGGGGTGGCGCGGGGGATGCGGAATGTTTCCGGCCGATTGCCCAGCCGGGGGTATCCGGCCATTCGACGTTGCCGGACGATCAAGAACCGCTCAGTTTCGGGCTTCTGGTGTTCGAATTCTGTGACTTCACGCCACTGATTGAACACTCAAAGTTACTGAAATCTGTGGGTCGGATGTGTGTTCCGGGACGGGAAGCGGCAGAGTGGCGCACGCCGAAACCCGGCACCGAAGAGCGGAAGGATGCACACAATGCCGAACACCGCGCGATGGGCAGCGACTCTCACCCTGACGGCCACCGCCGTCTGCGGCCCCTTCGCGGGCGCCGCGCTCGCCGCCCCCGAAGGGCCCGCGCCGTCCGGGCTCTACGCACCCTCCGCGCTGGTCCTGACCACGGGGCACGGAGAGCGCGCCGCCGCTGCGACGCCTGAGCGCGCGGTCACCCTGAACTGCGCGCCCAAGCCCTCCGGTACGCACCCGGCCGCCGTCGACGCCTGTGCCGAACTCCGGGCCGGCGGCGGTGACCTCGACGCCCTGACCGGCAGAACCGGGATCAGGTGCACCAAGCAGTACGACCCCGTCGTCGTCACCGTCCAGGGCGTCTGGCAGGGCAAGCGCGTCGCATACGAGCGGACCTTCGCCAACGAGTGCCTGAAGGACTCCGCCACGACGGTGCTCTTCGCGTTCTGAGGGTTCCCAAGAGCCGGGGTCGCGTGGTTCCGCGAGTGATGAGCGGGGGCTTGTGACTGGGGAGTGCAAGCCCTGTCGCGGTGCCATGCGATCCCCGTCCGGGGGCCGGCCGAGCAGAGTGGGGCTGACGGCCGGCCCCCGGCATCATGCGCCGGGGCGCGTCAGAGGGTCACTCGGACGCGATGGTCCAGCGTCCGACCTCCCGATGGCCGGAGTCGTACAGGGCCTGCCCGTCCCCGGGCTTGATCTCGCAGTGCCGGAGGTTGCCGCCCCAGTACCTCAGGATGCGCTCCAACTCCTGGACGGTGGTGCCCTCGTCCCAGTCCGTGCCGTCCAGGTCGACTTCAAGAAGGAACTTCACGTCACGCGTCTCCACTTCTGTGCGACTCGGCTTCCGCGGCGGTTTCGGCCGGAACGGCTTACACCTGCCAACGGGTCCTTCAATCGTTTCATTGAAGTGCTACTTGAGACTTGACTCTGCCGAGGGCGAAGCCGGTGGAGGCGGGGACGGAAGCTCCGTCAGCGGTGGAAATCGGCCCAACAGCCTTACCGCGCACAGCAGTCGATGGACGCGGAGCTGGTCGGAGACGAGCCGCAGCCGTCCGCCGCGCGCCCTGGCGACGGCCTCCGCCCGGCACAGCACCCGTAGACCCGAGCAGTCGAGGAAGGAAACCCGGCGCAGATCGACCAGCACGTCCGGAGCGGCGGTGTCATGGACGGCGGCCGTCAGATGCTCGGCCACGAAGCCCGCCGACGCGATGTCGATCTCGCCGCTGACCACGACCACGGTGAACGGCCCGACCCGACTGCTGAAGGCATACGCGTTCTCCGCGGCGAGCCGGGGTCCGTCGGCCGCACCCTCGGGTGGACCGGCGGCGCGCTCGGGTGGACCGGTGGCCCGATCATGCGCTTCCGAAGTCATGGCGGCTCCACCTTGTCAGGGGCAGGGCGCATTCGATCTCGGTAGCTACCCCGGTGGGGTGCGGAGCATCCCTGTGGGGGCGTCGAGGACTTGCACGACACTCGAAAAGGTGAATTACGGCCGAGGTTATTGACTTTTTGTTGCTGGCTGGTCGAACGGTGTTGCTGGTCAGGGTGGTTGGTGTGGGCTTCGGGTGTGGCGTCAACCGGCCGGTGCGGCGACCCGCAGCGGCACGGGTTCTGCCGCGCGCACAGCGTCTGCCGTGTGTACGGCGCCGACCGGGTGGGTGACGCCGACGGGTTGGGTGACGTCGGCCGGGTGCGTGATGTCGACCGGGTGCGTGATGTCGGCCGGCGTCGGGTGCGTCTCGGTCACCTCCGTCCACCAGGCGGGGCCCTCCTCGATGTGCCGCAGCAGCACCCCCTCGCGGATGGCCCAGGGGCAGACGGTCACCACCTTCAGACCGCTGAGCTTCATGATGGTGTGGCCGATCAGCGCACCGGCGAGGCTCTGGGCCGCGCGAGGCGCGGAGATGCCCGGGAGGGCGGAGCGTTCGGCGGCGGGGAGGGCGGCGAGGCGGCCGATCGCTCGGCGCAGATCCGCCCGGCACAACTCCCGTTCCACGAAAGGCCCGTGGCGGCCCGGCGCCGATCCGCACAGCCGGGAGAGCTGCTGGAAGGTGCGCGAGGTGGCCACGGCGGTACGCGGCCCCTCCCAGCGGACGCGTGCCGACACGTCCCGCAGTTCATGGCGGACCTTGCGCCGCAGCGCCTTGACGCTCTCCGGCGACGGTGGGTCCTGCCCCTGGAAGAACTCATGGGTCAGCCGCCCCGCGCCCAGCGGCAGCGCGGCCACGAAGTCCGGCAACCGGCCCCGCCCGAAGGCCACTTCCAGCGAGCCGCCCCCGATGTCGAGCAGCGCCAGTGGCCCGCACCGCCAGCCCATCCAGCGCCGCGCCGCGAGGAAGGTCAGTTCCGCCTCCACCTCGGCCGGCAGCGTGCACAGCGGGACGCCGGTGTCGGCGCGCACAGTGCGCAACACCTCACGGCAGTTGGGCGCGGAGCGCACCACGGCGGTCGCGAAGGCCAGCGGGGGCGAGGCTCCCCAACGCTCCGCCGTACGGGCCGCCTCGGTGACCGCCTCGGACAGGCACCGTACGGCCTCCTCGGGGACCTCGCCGCCCGGCGGCACCCGTTCCGACAGGCGCAGCCGCCACTTCGCGGTGTGCACCGGCAGCGGTACGCCGTCCTCGGCGTCCGCGACCACGAGCCTCACGGTGTTCGACCCCACATCCACCAAGCTCATCCGCATGCCCCTCCGCGTACCCGCGCGCCGCCCCGGCACGCGTACGGCGGGGGGCGGCCGGTGGCACGGGGTCGCATACCGGCCGCCTTCCGCCCACAGCTCACCACCCCGGGGAGCAGGGGAGCGGGGGGCCGGGGGGCGTGACCATCGAACCCCTGATCAGGAGGCGGCAAGCTATTGCATATGATGTGCAGGTGCAGGACTACAGCATCAGGGTGGCAGCTCCCGACGACCTCGACCACGCCCGCGCGGTGATGCTCGACACCGTGTACCGGGACTTCGGCACAGGTTACGTACCGCGTTGGCACGCGGACATCGTCGACCTCGACGGCGCCTATGTCGCCCCCGACCGGCACACGCTCCTGGTCGCGGTCGATGAGCGGGACGGCGCCGTCGTCGCCACCGGCGCCCTGGACTCCCGAGGTCCCGCCCATCCGCCCAACCCCCGCTGGCTGGCCGAGCGTTACCCGTCCGGCGAGACCGCCCAACTGCGGCGCGTGTACGTACGGTCCGAGCATCGCCGGCGCGGGCTCGCCCGGCGGATGGTCGCCGCGCTGCTGGACTTCGCGGCGGTGGACGGCGGTTACCGCTCCGTCTATCTGCACACGGACCCGGCGGTGCCCGGAGCCGAGGCGTTCTGGCGCTCGCAAGGCGTCGCGGTGTGCGACGAGCGCATGGAGACCGGTGAGCGGGTCGTCCACTTCGAGGTCCCCGTACCGAGGGCGCCGGTGACCGCGACCCCATCGGCCAGGGGTGCGACCTCCCCCGTCAGATGAAAACCATTGTCATATAGGCTGCGCCCTCGTGCCCCCACCGGCCGACTCCATGCCCTCCCCATGCCCCCCACCCCCACAGAGAACCAAGGACCATGCGCTCTCCCCGCCGCCGTCGCTTCGTCGCCGGCCTGCTGCTCGCCCCCGCGCTGACCGGCTGCTTCGCCTCGGGCGGTGACACGTCCGGCGACGACTCGGCCGACGGCTCCCGACTGCGCGTCGCCCTCGCCTTCCCGCCCGCCGAGAACTTCTCCCCGTACGGCGCCGACGCCACCCTCCTCAGCCGGCTCGGTGTCACCGAGGGCCTCACGAAGCTGGACGCGAACGGCGCCGCCGCACCCGCGCTCGCCGAGTCCTGGACCCGGGAGAACGACCGGAACTGGCTCTTCACTTTGCGTGAGGCCGCCTTCCAGGACGGCACCGAGGTCACGCCGGACGCCGTCGCCGCCGCCCTCACCCACGCGGGCGAGGCCGAGCCCGTCACGGCCGCGCTCTCCGGCATCACGCTCACCGCGAAGCAGACCGGCGACAACCAGGTGCGGATCACCACGAAGGACCCGGACCCCGCCCTCCCGCTCCGCCTCTCCAGCCCCGGCCTCGCGATCCTCTCCGAGAAGGCGTACGGCAAGGAACGTCCGAACCCGGTCGGCACCGCCACCGGCCCCTTCGAACTCACCGAGGTCGACGGCACCACCACCGCCACCCTCGACCGCTTCGACGACTACTGGGGCGGCCGGGCCCAGGCCTCCGGCGTCGACGCCCGCTTCATAGCCGACGGCACCGCCCGCACCAACGCCCTGCGCACCGACCAGGTCGACATCGCCGAGGCCGTACCGGTCTCCCAGGCGTCCACCCTCGAAGAGGGCACCCGCAAGGAGACGGCCACCACCCGCACCACCAGCCTCCTCCTCAACACAAAGTCCGGCGCCTTCAAGGACCCCAAGCTACGGGCCGCCGCCCGCGAGGCCGTCGACACCACCGTGTTCGCCGAGGACGTCTACGAGGGCTACGCCGACCCCGGCGCCGGAATCTTCGGACCGGCCGTCACCTGGGCCGCAGGCAAACGCGTCGAGCCCACAGGGCGGGCGAAGGCCGCCGAGCCCGACGGCACCTCCGTGACCATCGCCACCTACGACAACCGGCCCGAACTGCCCGAGGTCGCCCAGGTGCTGCAACAGCAGCTCCAGAAGGCCGGGTTCGAGGTGAAGCTGGAGGTGCGCGAGTATTCGCGGCTGGAGAGCGACGCCCTCGCCGGGAAGTTCGACGCGTTCGTCGGCGCCCGCAACTCCCTGCTCGACACCGGCGACCCCGTCTCCATCCTCGCCAGCGACTTCACCTGCGACGGCAGCTACAACCTCGCCCTGCTCTGCGACAAGAAGGTCGACGACGCCGTCATCGCCGCCGAGAAGGAGTCCGACACGGCGAAGCGGCAGCAGGCCGCCATGACCGCCGAGGCCGCGATCCTCGGCACCGACGCCACCGTCCCGCTCGTCCACCAGCGCATCATCACCGGCATCGGCACCTCCGTGAAGGGCGTGATCCTCGACCCGTACGAGCGCACCCTCGTCGGAACGGGGACCCGGCGCTGATACGGGCACTCTGGCGGGCCCTGCTCGCCGCGACCCTGCTGTGCGGCATCGGTCTGCTGCCGTGGCTGTCCCGCACCGACCCGGCGCTCACCGTCCTCAAGGCACGGTCCGCCGAACGCGACCCCACCCCCGAGGTACTGGCGGCGATACGGCACGAACTCGGCCTGGACGCGGGGCCCTTGAAGCTGCTGGGGGAGTGGTTCGGCGGACTGGCGCGCGGGGACGCGGGACGGTCGTGGATCTCCGGCGCCGAGGTCACCCCGGCCGTCGTCCAGGCCCTCGGCGTCTCCCTGCTGCTGATGGCCGCCGCCCTCGTCGTCGCGGCGCTCACGGCCGCCGCCGTCTGCGCCCGCACCCTGTGGCTGGGCGCGCACCGCCGCCTCGACGACCGCCGCGGCGGCGGCAGCGCGTCGGCGATGCTGGCCGCGCTGCCCGAGTTCCTCACCGCGTCCCTACTCGCGGCCGTCGTCGGAGTGCAGCTCGGCTGGCTGCCCGCGCTCGGCTGGTACGGGCCCCGGTGGATGGTCCTGCCCGCGCTCGCGCTCGGCCTGCCCGCCGGGGCGCTGCTCGGCCGGATACTCGACGACCTCCTGCCCGGCGCCTTCGCCGAACCCTGGGCGCTCGCCGCCGCCGCACGCGGCATACCCGGGCGGGCCACAGCCCGCCGGACCATACGCCGCTGCATACCCGGACTGCTCCCCAATATCGGCCTGTTCGTGGTCGGCCTCACCGGCGGTGCCGTCGCCGTCGAGCAGATCTTCGACATACCAGGCCTCGGCCGCACCACCCTCCAGGCCGCCCTCGCCCAGGACCTCCCCGTCCTCCAGGCCGGCACCCTCGCCCTCGTCCTCCTCGCCGCCCTCGCCGGAGCCCTCGCCCGCCTCACCGCCCGCCTCCTCGTCGGCCCCGCCCTCCGCGACGGCGCGCTCCACTCGCTGCACCGCCCGAAGCGGCCCACGCCGCGACGCTCCCCTCTCGTGTACGGCGCCGTGCTGTCGACGGTCGTGGCCCTGGGCCTGGCCCGCGACCCCCTCGCCCTCGACACCGGCGCCCGGCTCCAACCCCCCTCCTGGACACACCCGCTGGGCACCGACGCCCTCGGCCGCGACCTGCTCGCCCGGATCGGCCACGGGGCGTTCACCACACTGTTCCTGGCCGTCGCGATCAGCGCCGCGGCCCTCGTCGCGGGTGTACTGCTCGGACTGCTGCCGCGCTTCTCCGGACCGCTGGTCGACATCGTCAACGCCGTACCGCCCGTCCTCGCGGGCCTGCTCGTCGCCGGGATCGCGGGAGGCGGGGCGACGACACCGGCGCTGGCCGTGGCCGCCGTCGCCTGGGTACCGCTCGCCGCGCACACCACGGCACTTCTCGAACAGGAGCGGGCCACCACGCACATCACGGCGACCAGGGGACTGGGCGCGACCGACGCGTATCTGCTCCGCCGCGAACTGCTTCCCGCCATCCTGCCCCCGGTCGCCCGTCACGCCCTGCTCCGCCTCCCGGCGGTGGCCCTCGCCCTGACCTCCCTCGGCTTCCTGGGCCTCGGCACCCAACCGCCCGACCCCGAGTGGGGCCTCCTCCTCGCCGAGAACCAGCCCTACGCCGAACGCGCCCCCTGGGCCGTCCTCGCCCCCGCCACCGCACTGGCCCTCCTCGGCGCCCTCGCGGTCACGGCGACAGGGGGAATCCGATGGCCCCGCCCCCTCACCCGAACCACCCACCAGCCGACCCCTGCCGTCGCCACCCCCGTCGGAGACACCGGATGACCGAGAAACAGCCGAGCGATATAAGCCACATACCGGAACAGCGAGCGACGGGCGAGACGGCCGGGACGGAAGCGCCTCCCGCGCCACGGCCCGCCAAACCCTCCCGGCGGCACACCTGGGCGCGGCTCAACCCCCTCCTCCGGCTGCTCATCCTCACCCAACTCGCCTTCAACATCGGCTTCTTCGCTGTGCTGCCGTTCCTCGCCGAGCACCTCGGGACGGCGATCGGGATGGCCGGGTGGATGGTCGGGTTCGTGCTCGGGCTGCGGACGTTCAGTCAGCAGGGGCTGTTCGTGGTGGGCGGTGCGCTGGCCGACCGGTACGGCGTACGGCCCATCGTGCTCGTCGGCTGTGTACTGCGGATCGCCGGGTTCGCCTGGCTGGGATACGCGGACCAGGACTGGTCGGTCATCGGCTCGGTCCTGCTGATCGGCTTCGCCGCCGCGCTGTTCTCGCCGGCCGTCGAGTCCGAGGTCGCCCGGCAGGCCGTCGTCTGGGAGGAGTCCGGCGGGGGCTCCCGTACGAACGTCCTCGCGCTGTTCACGGTGGCGGGGCAGGCAGGCGCGTTCGTGGGACCGCTCATCGGGGCCCTTCTGCTCGCCGTGGACTACCGGGTCGTCTGCCTCGCCGGCGCCGGTGTCTTCGTGCTCGTCCTCGCCGGGCACTACCGGCTGCTGCCCCAGCACATCCCGGGCCGTGAACGTGTCGAGGTCAGGGGCGGCCTCGGCGGGCTGCTCCGCAACCGCCGCTTTCTGGCGCTGTGCTGTGCCTACGGTGCCTATTTGCTCGCCTACAACCAGCTGTATCTGCTGCTGCCGGACGAGGTGGAGCGCGCCACGGGCTCGCAGTCGGCGCTGGCCTGGCTGTTCGGGCTGTCGTCGTTGCTGGTGGTGACCGCTCAGCTGCCGGTGACCCGTTGGGCGTCGGACCGGTTGGATCTGCGGCGGTCGATGACGGCGGGGCTGATGCTGATCGCCGCCGGGTTCGCCGTGGTGGCCTTGGCCCGCCCCGCCGAGTGGACGGGCAACGCCGGGCTGCTGCCCGCCGCCGGGTTCGTCGTGCTGCTGACCCTGGGGCAGATGCTCGTCGCGCCCGCCGCGCGCGCCTGGGTGCCCGACCTCGCCGCCGAGGGCCGTCTCGGCCTCTACACCGGGGCGATGTCCTCCGTCTCGGGCCTGATCGTCCTGCTCGGCAGCGCGGGCACCGGCTCCCTCATGGACACCGGGCTGCCTGCGGCCGTGCCGTGGCTGGTGCTGGCCGTGATTCCGGTCGCCTCGGTCGTGGTGCTGCCGCGCGGGGCGGGCACGGTACGCGGCTAGGGCAGCGCCGCCGGATTTCCTTCGCCCCCGCCGCCCCTACCCGTCCCATCCCTGGGGCTCCGCCCCAGACCCCGCTCCTCAAACGCCGGAGGGGCTGATTTTCAGCCCGTCCGGCGTTTGAGGACGAGCCCGAAGGGCGATCAGCGGGGGTCTGGGGGCGCAGCCCCCAGGATGGGACGGGTAGGGGCGGCGGGGGCGGGAAACATCCCCGTCACGCCATCTGCCGTCGCACCAGCTCATGCAGGCGCCCACCCGCGTTCGCCAGCAACTGACCCGGCGGTCCCACCTCCGCCACCTTGCCGTCCTCCATCACCACCACCCGGTCGGCGTCCATGACGGTGGACAGGCGGTGGGCGATGACGATCCGCGTGGCATTGAGGGCGCGCGTGCTCTCGATCACCGTGCGCTGGGTCTCGTTGTCGAGCGCGCTGGTCGCCTCGTCGAAGAAGAGGATGCGCGGCCGGCGGATCAACGCCTGGGCGATCATCAGACGTTGGCGCTGGCCCCCGGAGATCGCCCCGTTGCCCTGGACGATGGTGTGCAGCCCCATCGGCATGCGCTTGATGTCCTCGGCGAGCCCCGCCATCTCGGCCGCCGCCATCGCCTCCTCCGGCGTGTACGGCTCGGTCCCGCAGATGACGTCCAGGATGGAACCGGTGAATGGTTGGGCGTGTTGCAACACGACTCCGCACTGGCGGCGTACGGCGGACTGGTCCAGGGCGCCCAGGTCCTGGCCGTCGTACAGGACGCTGCCCGAGACCGGCTTGTCGAAGCCGATGAGCAGACGCAGCAGCGTCGACTTGCCGCAGCCGCTGGGGCCCACGATCGCCACGAACTCACCCGGCTTGATGTCGAACGACACATCGTCCAGCACCAGCGGACCGTCGTCCGCGTAGCGGAAGGAGAGCCGGCGGGCCTCGATCGCACCGGACAGCACCCCCGGCCGCGTACTCGCCGTACGCACCTCCGGTGTCGCCTCCAGCACCGGCTTGATCTCCTCGAAGAGCGGCAGCACGGCCACCGCCGACACGAACGCGCCGGTGAGCTGGGTGACGGACGTCAGCAGCATCGTCACCGAGGTGTTGAAGGTGAGGAAGTCCGCCGCCGACATCGAGCCCCGGGCCGGGCCCGCGAGCAGCATGAACATCAGCAGCGTGCACAGGGGGAGATAGACCGCGCCCAGCACCGTGTTGAGGTTCTTGATCCCGCCGACCTTCTGCTGGAGCTCCCGGCTGCGCGCGAACTCGCCGGCCCAGGCGGCGTACGCGTAGTTCTCGGCCGCCGCGACCCGTAGCTTCGGCAGACCGCGCAGGGTCTGGAAGGCCTGGTTGTTGAGCTTGTTGCTGAGCACGATCAGCCGGCGCTGCCAGCGGACCTGCCACAGGCCGAGGCCCAGGAACACCGCCGCCACGATCACCAGCATCCCGATCGCGGCCAGCGCCATCGGCACGCTGAACCAGAGCAGCAGCGCCAGGTTCACCGCGCCGACGGTCACCGACTGGGCGACCACCGGACCGACCCCGGCGAGCGTTCGGCGGATCGCGCTGATGCCCATGGCGGCGCTGGCGAGTTCACCGGTCGAGCGGGACGCGAAGAACTTGGTGGGAAGGCGCAACAGACGGTCCCAGACCGCCGGTTGGAGGGTCGCCTCGATACGGCCTTCGAGGCGCAGGATCGTCAGGTTCTGCAGCAGCAGGAACGCCGCCGAGACCACGCTCGCCAGCATCACCGCCAGACAGCTCTGGACGATCAGGTTCTCCTGGGCCTTCGGTACGTACTCGCCGAGGATCTTGCCCGTCGCGATGGGCACGAGCGAGCCGAGCGCGACCGTCACCAGACCGCTGAGCAGCAGGCCCGTCATGTCGCCGCCGGTGCCCTGGAGGCTGAATCGCATCAGCCGCAGCGGGCTCAGCACCCGCTCCGGCAACGGGCGGTAGAACATCACGGCACGCGGCTCGAACTCCGCCGCGTTCTCCCTCTCGATCGGCGTCTCCCGGCCGGAGGAGGGCTGTACGGCCACATAGCCGCCGCGCCGCCACAGCAGGGCGACCGGCCCCCCGGACAGCGCCCGGTGCCCGACCAGCGGGCCCACGTTCTCCCGCCACCAGGGCCCGGCGAGCCGTACCGCACGGGCCCGGACGCGGGACGCGAGCGCGATGCGTTCCACCGGGTCGAGCCGGTCGCTCTCGGTGCCGCCCTGCGCGGAGTCGACGAGGGCGATCCCGGCGGCCCGGGCGACGAGCTTGCAGGCCGCGTAGGTGGCGTCGGCGTCCGCCGCCGTGGTGCGCCGGGCGTGGGACGACTTGCCGATGGAGGCGAGCAGGGTCTGGTCGGCCTGCGCGCGGACCGCCTCGCCCGCCTTGATACCGGCGGCCGTACGGTCCTCGTGGGTGCGCTCCAGCTGTTCGATCCAGCGGTCCAGCGTGGCCAGCAGCCGGTACTGCTGGTCGACCATGCTCTGCCAGACCCCGGGGTCCATCAGCAGATCGGCCGCCGCCTCGGCCCCGTACAGCGAGCCGTACTGGACGCTGCCGGGCGGGACCTGCATCCAGAACACGTCGTCGTCGGTGAGCGCGGCGGCCTGCTCGGTGGCCATCGGCGCCTGAAAGAGGATGGAGAGGCCGCGGCCGACACCGAGCGCGAGGGCGTATTCGAGGGGGCTGGTCTGCGGGGGGACGAGTTGGGGGTTGCCCCATTCGTCGTACGACCAGGTCTCGGTGTTCACGGGCTGGTACAGCTCACGCAGGCCGACCCGGCGGACGACACAGTCGCGCAGGGGCCTGGCCACCAGGGTGTGTTGAGGGCCGGAGACCGGGCCGAGGAGCAGCGAGCCCGCTTCCAGCCGGCCAAGGTGGTGCCAGTGGCCCTGCTGCACGGCGTCCACCGCGAACAAATCCAGTGCGCCGGACGCCACCAGCCACAGCACTTGGGGGCCTTCGAGGTCGAGCCGGGTGTAGCCGGAGCAGTCGAGGGGGGTGCCCATGGAGCCGAGGGCGCCGAGAACGAGGTCGCCGCCCTGGCCGCCGTAGGTCTCCGAGCCGCCCTGGACGCCTTGGCCCGCCTGCGCGCCGTAGGTTTCCTGGCCCCCGTAGCCGTCGTTGACGCCAGTCATCTCATCGCTCCCTGACCAGCTGGGCGTACGCGCCGCCGCGTGCCACCAGCTCCTCGTGCCGGCCGCGTTCCACGATCGAGCCGTGCTGCAGGACGACGATCTCGTCGCTGTCGCGGACTGTGGAGAGCCGGTGGGCGATCACCACACAGGCGCAGCCGCGCTTGCGGAGGTTGTCCATGACGATCAGCTCGGTCTCCGCGTCGAGCGCGCTGGTCACCTCGTCGAGAACGAGGATGCTGGGCCTGCGCACCAACGCGCGGGCGATCTCCAGGCGTTGGCGCTGTCCGCCGGAGAAGTTGCGGCCGTCCTGCTCGACCTTGCTGTGGATACCACCGGGACGGCGGGCGACCACGTCGTACAGGGCCGCGTCCCGTAGCGCGTCGGCCACGGCCTCGTCGGGGATGGACGGGTCCCACAGGGCGACGTTGTCGCGGACGGAGCCCTCGAAGAGGAACACCTCCTGGTCGACGAAGGAGACCGAGGCGGCGAGCGCGCCGCGTGGGATGTCCTCCAGACGCTGGCCGTCGATTCGGATCACGCCCTCCCAGGGCGCGTACAGACCCGAGATCAGCCGCGACACCGTCGACTTGCCGCTTCCGGAGCCGCCGACCAGCGCCACCTGCTGACCGGGGCCGACGGTGAGGTCGAAGCCGGTGAGCAGGGGCTTGTCGAGGGGGCTGTAGCCGAAGGAGATGTTCTCCAGCTCCACATGGCCGTGCAGTCGGCGGGTGGACTCGACGGTGTCCGGGCGGGCGTACAGCGGGTCGGCCTGGAAGTTCTCCACGTCCTTGAGGCGGGCCACGTCGGCCGCGAAGTCCTGGATACGGCCCGCGACCCCGTTGAGCCGGGTGAGCGGCGCGGTGAAACGCGTGACCAGGGCCTGGAAGGCGACCAGCAGGCCCACGGATATATGGCCCTCGATCGCCCGCATACCGCCGATCCACAGGATCAGCGCGCTGTTGAGCGTGGCGAGCGTCGGGGCGACGACACCCAGCCAGGCGCTCGGCACCCCGAGCCGCTGCTGCTCCTCCAGGGTGGTGGCGTGCTGTCCGGCCCACTTGCGGAAGTAGCCGTCCTCGCCGCCGGTCGCCTTCATCGTCTCGATCAGCTGCAGGCCGGTGTACGCCGTGTTGGTGAGCCGGGCGGCGTCGGCCCGCAGCTTAGCCGTGCGGGTCGCGCGCAGCCGGATCACCACCCGCATCGCGACCACGTTCAGCAGGGCCACTGCGATCCCGACGAAGGTGAGCTGGGGGTCGTAGGTATAGAGGAGTACGGCGTAGAGGACGACGACGATCGCGTCCACACCCGCTGCCGCGAGATCACGGGCCAGGGTCTCGGAGACCGCGTCGTTGGACTGGAGCCGCTGCACGAGGTCGGCGGGGCTGCGCTGCGCGAAGAACGTGACGGGCAGCCGCAGGAGATGGCGCAGGAAGCGGGCGCTGGAGAGGGTGGAGGAGATCAGCCGGCCGCGCAGCAGGTTCGCCTGCTGCAGCCAGGTCAGCAGGACCGTCAGCAGGACGCACGCGCCCATCGACGTGAACAGCACGCCCAGCAGCGAAGTCTGGCCGCCGATCAGGAACATGTCGATGTACGTGCGGCTCAGGGCGGGAACGGCCGCGCCGACCGCCACCAGCAGCAGGCTCGCGAGGACGGCGGCGGGCAGGGTGCCGGCGGTGCCGCGCATCCGGGCGGGCATCGCGCCGAGGACCCCCGGCTTGCGGCCGCCCTTCTCGAAGGCGTCACCGGGTTCCATGACGAGGACGACACCGGTGAAACTGGCGTCGAATTCCTCCATCGGCACGAACCGACGGCCCTTGCCGGGGTCGTTGATCTGGACGCCCCGCCTGCCGAAGCGGCGCCCCATGCCGTCGTAGACGACGTAGTGGTTGAACTCCCAGAACAGGATGGCCGGACCCTGCACCTCGGCGAGGGCGGCCACATCCATCTGCATGCCCTTGGCCGTGAGCCCATAACTACGGGCCGCCTTCAGCAGATTGCTCGCCCGCGAGCCGTCCCGCGAGACACCGCAGGCGATGCGCAGCTCCTCCAGCGGGATGTGCCGGCCGTGGTGCGCGAGGACCATGGCGAGGGAGGCGGCGCCGCACTCCACCGCCTCCATCTGCAGCACCGTGGGCGTACGGACGGTCCGCCGCCTGCCCTTGGGCACCGGACGCTTCTTCGGCGCGGCCTTCCGTCTGCCGGGTGCCGTGGGCGGAGCGGTGTCCTGGGGCGCGGTCACGGGAGCAGCCAATCGATCGGACGCTCGTCGGCCATACGGATCGAACCCGTGGCCATGGTCATGGAGGTCAGCTCGAACGGCGGCCCGTCCTGCGAGGACCAGGCATATCCCGACTCGGTCGACTCCTTGCGGTCCAGCCGTACGGTCACGGCCACCGGCCGGCCCTTCTTGGTGAACTGCTCGCCCAGCTGACTGTCCCCGAGGAACGCCCCGATCGACTGCGGGGTCTGCACGCTCCGGTCCACCTTCTGCACATGGCCGCGCAGTACGCCGTACTGCTGGGTGGGCGCCGACTGCACGGTGAGGTCCACGCGGGCGTTCTTCGGGATGGAGGCGGCGTTCTCGGCGGGGACGTACACCGTGGCGTACAGCGGGTCGTCGGCGTCGGCCACCTTCTCTATCGCGGCGACATTGGCGCCGGTCTGGATGATCTGCCCGATCGTCGCGGCGAGCGCGGAGACCCGGCCGGCGGCGACGGACCGTACGACGGTCTCGCCCTCGGCGGTGGCGACCTTGAGCACGGGGGCCTTGGCGGGCAACCGCTCGCCCTGCTTGGCGAGAACGGCGGTCACCTGGCCCGCGACCGGGCTCTGCAGTACGTAACTGCCCTGGTTGTGCGTGAGGATGGCCGACGCGCTCACCGTGGAGGCGACGGAACCCGTGACGGCCCATACGGACGCGGCGGCCACGGCGACCACCGCCACGGACAGCACCAGCCAGCCCTGCGGACGGGCGAGCCGCACCGGAAGGTCCAGCTCCTCCGGTGACTGCAGCTTGGCGAGGGCCTGTTGGCGGAACTGCACGGGACTTCCCTCACCTGCGCGATGTGAGACAAAAGGGGTGAGACAAAAGGGCTTTCACCGCCGGGTTCACGGCACTGAAAGCTCTACGGCACTGAAGGTTCCAGACACCCGAAGAGCCCCGGAACCGTCAGGGTGGTTCCGGGACTCAGCGTCACTGGGGCGCGATCAGAGACCGGCGACCAGGTTCGTGACCGGGGCGGTGTTCAGGCCGGTGACACCCTCGACGGTGTCGACAGCCGTGTTGACCAGACCGGAGACCGGGGCGATGCCGTCCACCAGACCGGTGACGGTGCCGACGGCGTTGATCTGCAGACCACCGGAAACGGCGTCGAGCGCGGCGTCCGACAGCTCAGCGGTCTCAACCTGGGGGTTCATAGTGGAACTTCCCTTCATATGGATCTTCATAAGGGGGGAGCGGCCCCCTTCTGGGGACAGAACGACGGCCGCGCACGGGAGCACCCGCTCCCTCGTTTCCGAGAGTTTCGCGGCCCCCGCGGTGCGATGGATCAAAGCAGATCGCCGTGGCGCACATCCAATCAACAACGCTTGTCACCAGCGCACTTGGTGACCACAAACGTTCATCCGTGCAGGCGCGGGCACGCCTCGGTGGCAAGTTCTTCACACGGGCCACGGCATCGACATGTGCCGTTGATTGCCACGCGGAAAACGAAATGGACAGTCCCGCCTCAAAGGCGCGGCACACCGCCGGCGGGTGTGCAGAATTACCGCTCTCCGTGACCTCGCTGAGCATTCGGTGTGGAGATTCCCTGAAGCCGTTCGACGGATCGGCAAGCGGAAACCGCCCGTCGTCGAACGGTCGCCGACCGTGTCCGGAGGGCCATCGGCTTGTCCTCATTCGCCCCGGGAGTGGGCGCTTGTCACCCCAGGAGCGCGTACACCGTGCTCGCCCGCGCCGCCAGCGCCCCCGAACCGGCGGCGGTCATCGCGATGTCGGCGAACGCCATCCGCCGCCCGAGCTTGGTGAGAGAGGCATCCACCAGAACGTCCTCACCGACGACCGCCCGCTGAAAACTCGTCGACTGCTGAACCGTGGTCATCGGTACGAAGGCGCCGCGCGCCGCCGACACCGCGATCACCGTCGCCGTGTCGGCCGCCGCCATCAGGGCCTGACCCGACAGGGCCCCGCCCTCCCGCGCGAGCCGATCGGACCAGGGCAGCCGCAGCACCGCACACCCCTCCTCCACCTCCACGACCGTCAGCCCCAGATCGAGCACCCAGGGAGCGAAGTTGGCGGCGAGGATCTTGTCGGCCTCGGCGGGCGTGAGCGTCATGCGGTCATCGTGCCCAGGGAGGGGGAGAGAGGAACGCCGAGAGCCTTGTGGCCGGTTAGGTGTGCCCCTGTGGCCGGTAACACGCGCCACCGGGGGCGGGAAGTCGTGAAATGCCACCCGAACCGCACTTTGCGAACCGGAAGATCGAAAACTTTTCGGGGAGTGTTGAACACCCCACCGGAACCATCCGTACCAACTGGCAACCAGGCGCCGACAGTTCACCCGCCGGACGGCGGCAGGGTCCCCGTCCCCAGGAGGTCACAGAGTGAGTCACAAACGCACAACCAAGCGCAAGGCCTTTGTAGCAGCAGGCGGCGTGGCTGCGCTCGGAGCTGCGGCCCTCATCCTTCCGAACGCGATGGCCTCCCAGTCGGAGTCGGAGAACCCCACCGCGCAGACCCTTGAGGCGAGCGACGCCTCGGACCTCGCCTCCCAGCTCCAGGACCTGCTCGGTGACGCGTTCGCAGGCGCGTACTACGACTCGGGCGAGCAGCAGCTCATCATCAACGTCATCGACGGCCTTGAGATCAACGGTGACGACAACAATGTGATCATCCAGGCCAAGAAGGCCGGCGCGGAGGTCCGCGAGGTCGAGAACAGCTGGTCCGAGCTCCAGGAGGGCGCGGCGACGCTGAAGGCGCAGGCGAGCGTTCCGGGCACGGCCTGGGCGATCGACCCCCGCACCAACAAGCTCCAGGTCACCGCCGACTCCACGGTCACCGGCGAGAACTGGGACACCATCGAGTCGACGGTCAAGTCCCTCGGCTCCGGCATGGCGACCATCAAGAAGTCCGCCGGCACCTTCAAGACGTTCCTGGAGGGCGGCGACGCCATCTTCGGCGGCGGCGCCCGCTGCTCGGCCGGCTTCAACGTCGTCAACGCCGACGGCACCCCGGGCTTCCTGACCGCCGGTCACTGCGGTGTCGCGGCGGCCGACTGGGCCGAGGAGGACGGCGGCGAGCCGATCGGCACCACCGACGCGGCCACCGCGACCTTCCCCGGCGCCGGTGACTTCGCCCTGGTCAAGTACAACGACCCGGCGACCCAGGCGGCCAGCACGGTCGACCTCGGCAACGGCCAGACCGTCGACATCAACGCGGCCGGCGAGGCCACGGTCGGCCTCCAGGTCTTCCGCATGGGCAGCACCACGGGTCTGGCCGACGGCCAGGTCACCGGTCTCGACGCCACGGTGAACTACCCCGAGGGCACGGTCACCGGTCTCATCCAGACCAACGTCTGCGCCGAGCCCGGCGACAGCGGCGGCTCACTGTTCACCGAGGACGGCCAGGCCATCGGTCTGACCTCCGGCGGCAGCGGCGACTGCACCGTCGGCGGCGAGACCTTCTTCCAGCCGGTCACCACCGCCCTCGCGGCGGTCGGCGCGACCATAGGCGACGGCGGCGCGGGCGCCGGCGAGGAAGCAGCGGGCGGTGCCGACGCGGGTGCCGGTGAAGAGGCCGCCGGTGGCGCCGCCGCGGGCGCGGGCGAAGAAGAGGTCGCGGGCGGCGCCGACGCCGGTGCGGGCGAAGAGGCCGTCGACGGCGGCGCGGTCGCCGGTGCCGGTGAGGAAGAGGAGGCCGCCGCGGCCGGTGCCGGCGAGGACGCCGACGCCGGTGACGAGGCCGCCGCTGCCGGTGCGGGCCAGGAGGAGCAGGGCGCCGAGGACCAGGGCGTCGACCACCAGGGCGTCGCCGGCCAGTAACCGGAGACCCCACCCCCGAGAACGTGGACGACGGCCCGGTTCAGCGGCCACTGACACCGACCCGTCACCCCACGCCCCACCCAAAGCCCACACCACAACGGTGAGGGCCAACAGGTGGACCGGTCCGACCCTCCGGCGGGAGGGTCGGACCAATCGGCTTTGTCACCCAACTCCCTCAGCCCGCAACAAAAGCAACGCCACATCATCCAACCGCTCCTCCGCAGCCTCGACTTCCCCCACCAGCCCATCGGCAACAGCCTCCAACGACCGCCCCCCGCCGGAGGCGAACCGCCCCCCGAGCTCGGCCAACGCATCCTCGATATCCACCCCCGGCGACTCGATCAACCCATCGGTGTACAGCGCCAGCACCGCCCCCGCCCCCAACTCCACCTCGGTCGTCGGATACACCGCACTCGCGTCGATCCCGAGCAACGGCCCACCCGCGAGATCCAGCACCCGCACCCGGCCATCAGGCCTGCGCAGCAACGGCGGCGGATGCCCCGCCCGCGCCATCACAGCCGTCCCACGCCCGGGATCGAGCCGCAGATACAGACAACTGGCGAACAACTCCGAACCCAGATCGATGAGCAGCCGATTGGTGCTGCTCATGACATCCCCCGGCGCCTGCCCGACGGTCGTGTACGCCCGTACGGCCGTACGCAGCTGCCCCATCAACCCGGCCGCCGTCACGTTGTGCCCCTGCACATCGCCGATCACGGCCGACGCCCGCCCGTGCGAGAGCACGAGGTCGAAGAAGTCGCCCCCGATGTCCATGCCCCGGGTCGCGGGCAGATAGCGGGAGGCGGCCTCGATACCGGGGATCGACGGCAGGGAGTGCGGCAGCAGCGCCGCCTGCAGCCCGTGCGCGAGCTGGTGCTTGGCGTCGTACACCATCGCCCGGTCCAGGGCCTGCGCGATGAGCCCGCTCAGACTGGTGAGCACGGCCCGCTCGTCGGCCGGGAAGGGATGCGGCTCCGCGTACCCGAGCACACAGGTGCCCACCGGCCGCCCCGAGGCGATCAGCGGCAAATACGCCCACGCGGCCAGCCCGTCCGGCGAGGACCCGCGCGTCGGATACAGGTGCTCCAACTGCTGCCGGTTCTCGAAGAACGCGGGGACCCCGCTGCTCAGGGCATGCGCCCCGGCGGTCTGGGCGGTGAGCGGCATCCCGTCGAAGCGTTCCACCACGCGCGCGTCGGCGTAACCGCGGTGCCCGAGCACATGCAGGCGCCCCCCGCGCGAGCCGAGCATGACGAACGCCTGGCTGCCCACGGCCGGCGCGATCTCGCCCGCCACCAGCTCCACCACGTCCTGCACCCCCACGGCCTCGGTGAGCGCGCTCGCCACGTCCAGCACATGGTGGATGGTGACCAGCCGACGCGATCCGTCGCCCTCCCCGCGCGCGGCCGCCTCCATCTCGGTGACCGCGCGGGCCGGGGCGATCCGCACGCTCAGCCCGTTCGTCCCCGGGTACAGCCGGAACGACAGCCAGTCCTTCGGCGGCTTGAGCGCCACGAACGACGTGACCTGCTGGCTCATCAGCGCCGCCCGGTACCGGTCCTCGTAGGAGGGATCGTTCAGCCAGGGCACGGACGCCCACAGCTGGGTGCCCAGCAGACCGCTCACCGGGATGCCCAGCAGCTCCGCCGTCGCCGCGTTGGCGAAGGAGATCCGCCCGTGCAGATCCAGCGCGCACATCCCGTACGGCAGCCGCGCCACCATCCGCGCCGCCTCCACCGTGCCGAGCGTGCCCGCGACGGTCGTGGTGGACGGCGCCGACAGATCCGGCTCGGGCAGCACCGGCCGGCCCTCGTCCTCGGCGCGCTTGAGCCGGATCGCGAGCCGGTCGCACGCCGAGGTGAGCGTGTCCCGCTCGCGTTCGCTCAGCTCCGGTGGATGGGAGCCGGGCCACGTCAGGAAGACGGCCCCGTACGTCGTGTCACGGGTCGCCACCGGCAGCGCGGCCAGGGCGAAGGGGTAGGGGAGGACCACGGCGATCCGGGGGTAGCGGCGGGCCATCTGCTCCTCGCCGCTCACCCACACCAGCCGCCGGTCCCGTACGGCCTCCGAGACCGGCACCGGCGCGCTCAGCCCGACCCGCTCCCACGGCGCGGCGAACGACCTGGGCAGCCCCGCCATGACGGCCATCTCCAGCACGGGCTCGTCGGGGGCGAGGAGATACACCGCGCCGGAGTGGGCCTGGACGTCGTCCAGCATCGAGGCCAGCGCGAGCGACAGCAGCGGATGGCCGACACGGGCCGCGGTCTCGACCGTCGTCCGCTCCCCGGACGCGCGCCTGTCGGGCACGGCGACCACCTCCTCGCACCAGCGCGACGGGCCCCCGCGTCAAGGCTCCCTCCTGCCGGACACACCCGCACGGCGAACAGCGCGGCCCCTGTGACCGTTCCGGGCGCGGGCTCCCCGGAACGGTCACAGGGGCTGCGCGAAACGGGCAGAAGCGCTGTAATTGCGGACGTGGTCAGTGAGGGCGCAGCGGGACGCGGGACGAAGACGCTGCGTGCCGAACTCGCCTTGAAAACCCTCACCGGCGACCTCGATCCCCATGAGCGCCTCCACGCCATCCTCGAACAGGTGCTCGTCTTCACGGAGGCGACCCACGCAGCCGTGTACACCCCGGACGGCGACGGCGAACTGCTCTCCCTGATCGCGTCGGCCGGCGTCCCCAGAGGCATGTACGGGCTGCGGGACAGCTACCGCTGCACCGGTGACGCCCCGGTCGCCGAGGTGTGCCGCTCCCGGGAGCCCCGCTGGCTGGACGCGGGCGACCTCCGGCAGCCGGCCGATGTCTCCCGCTCCCGGCCCCGGGACCGCTCGATGGGTGTGCTGCCCCTGGGGGAGCGCGGCTGCCTGGTCGCCGTCAGCGACGACGTGGACGGCTTCGGCGCCGAGGACCGGCAGTGCCTCGAACTCCTGGCCGAGGCCGCCGCCCACGCCGCCCCGGCCCCGCCCGCCGGCGCCGCTTTCGAGTACTCCATGGACACCGGGCTCGTCGAGGTCGACGACGAACTGCTGGAACTGCTGGGTATCGGCCCCGGCGAGTTCGACGGTCGGGTCGAGACCCTGATGGCGATGACCGTGCCCGAGGACCTGCCCGCGCTGATGTCCGTCGTGGAGGCGGACCACATGACCCTCGGCGACCGCGAGCTGGAGTTCCGCATCCAGCGGCCCTCCGGCGAGCAGAAGTGGCTGCGGCTGCGCGGCCGGATGGTGGCCGGCGGCGAGGGCCGCCCCACCCGGCTGGTGGGCACCGTCGCCGACGCCTCCACCATGCGTTCCGGCCTCAACGACGTGGCCCGCATCCAGCGCCTCGCCGCGGCCCTCGCCACCGCCGGCACCGTCCGCGACGTCAGCCAGGCCGTCGTCACCGCCCTGCGCAAGCCCCTCCAGGCCGACCGGATCGCCCTCGCCGAACTGGAGGGCGACCGGCTGGTCGTCACCGTCCTCGATCCGCCGCAGCCGGAGGCATGGCCCGAGGTGTGGCGTGCCGAGTGGCGCTCGGAGTGGCCCGACGCGCCCGTGCGCACCATGCCGACCCTCGCCGCCGCCCTGCGGGAGGGCCGTACCGCGATCTGGCCCGCCGGCACCGATCTGGAGCCCGCCCTCGCCGAGGTCGGCCCCGGCGGACTCGCCGTCCTGCCACTGCCCGCCGGCGGCCGGATGGCCGGCGCCTGTCTGATCGGCTGGGACGTCCCCCACGACTTCGGCACCGACGAACGCGCCCTCCTCACGGCCGCCGCCGGTCTCGCCGGCCAGGCCCTGGTGCGCGCCCGCGCCTTCGACGCCGAGCACGAACTCGTCGACATGCTCCAGCGCACCCTCCTCCCACGCCGACTGCCCCAGCTCCCCGGCGCGGTCGCCGTCGCCCGCTATCTGCCCACCACCGCCGGTCTGGAGGTCGGCGGCGACTGGTACGACGTCATCCCGCTGCCCGACAACCACGTCGCCCTCGTCATCGGCGACGTCCAGGGCCACAACGTCGGCGCCGCCACCCTCATGGGCCAGATGCGCACCGCCCTGCGCGCCTACGCCGTCGAGGGCCACCCGCCCGACGTGGTCGTCTCCCACGCCAACCGGCTCCTCGTCGACATGGAGACCGACCTCTTCGCCACCTGCTGCTATGTCGACATCGACATGGAGGAGGGCTCCGCCTGGTACGTCCGGGCCGGCCATCTGCCGCCCGTGCTGCGCCATCCCGACGGCACCACCACCATCACCGAGTCGGAGGGCGGACCCCCGCTCGGCGTCGTCCGCCAGGCCGACTTCCCGATGACCCCGCTGCGCCTGACCCCCGGCACGCTGCTCGCCCTGACCACGGACGGCCTCGTCGAGTCCGCCCAGATCGACATCGAGGACGGCCTCGACCATCTCGCCGACCAACTGTCCGCCGCCGACCCCGCCCACCTGGGAGCCGTCGCCGACACCCTCCTCGGGGGCGCCAACCGCGACGACGACGTGGCCCTGCTCCTCATGCGCTACGAGGGCATGGCCCTGCGCCCGCAGCGCGAGAACTGGACCGTGTGGCGCGTGCCCCAGGCCGTCGGCCAGGCCCGCCGCTACTCCCGCCGGGTGCTCAGGGCCTGGGGCGTCGAGTCCGAGTCCGACACCGTTCTCCTCGTCGTCTCCGAACTCGTCACCAACGCCCTCGTCCACACCGACGGCCGTGTCCGCCTCGACCTCACCCTCCTCTCCGACCGCCTGCGCGTGTCGGTCACCGACACCTCGCCCCGCACCCCGAGAAAGCCCCCCAACATCGGCTGGGAGGCCACCGGCGGCCGAGGCATCCTCCTGGTGGAGGCCATGTCGACCGCCTGGGGCACCCTCCCGGTCAGCGGCGGCAAACAGGTGTGGGCGGAGATCCCGATGGGGGAGTCCGCCCAGGAGTGAGCCGCTCCAGGGGCCACCTCACCCGGGTGGCCCCCGTGTGTTTCTCGGCGGTGGTCAGCGGGAGGTGAGCGGGGTCGCGGACTCGACGCGGGTGAGCTTCTCGGGGTTGCGGACGTAGTAGAGGCCGGTGACGCGGGCGTTCTCCACGCGGAAGGCCAGCACGCCGTCGATCTCGCCGTCCAGACGAAGGATCAGTCCGGGGTTGCCGTTGACCGTCGTCAGCTCACCCACGAGGGTGCCGCCGGCCTTGCCCATACTGCCGGCCATGTAGCGGAGCACCTTGTCGGCGCCGACGACCGGCTGCAGGGCCGCCCGTTTGAGGCCGCCTCCGTCGCTGACGAACACGACGTCCGGGGCGAGTACGTCGAGCAGGCCCCGCACGTCCCCGGTCTCCAGCGCGCGCTGGAACGACTCCAGCGTGGCCCGCGCCTCCTCCGGGGAGACCGGTGTGCGCGGCCGGCGGGCGTCGACGTGCCGGCGTGCGCGGTGGGCGATCTGGCGCACGGCGGCGGGGCTCTTGTCGATCGCGGCGGCGATGTCCTCGTAGCCGATGTCGAAGACCTCGCGCAGCACGAAGACGGCGCGTTCGGTCGGCGAGAGGGTTTCGAGGATGAACATCAGCGCCAGCGACAGGCTCTCGGACAGTTCGACGTCCTCGGCGACGTCCGGCGTGGTGAGCAGGGGCTCGGGCAGCCAGGGACCGACATAGGTCTCCTTGCGCCGTTTGAGGGCGCGCAGCCGGTTGAGCGCCTGCCGGGTCGTGATCCGGACCAGGTAGGCACGCGGGTCCCGCACCCGCGCCAGGTCCACCTCGACCCATCGCAGCCAGGTCTCCTGGAGTACGTCCTCGGCGTCCGCCGCGGAGCCCAGGATCTCGTAGGCCACGGTGAACAGCAGGTCCCGGTGCGCGACGAAGGCCTCGGTCGAGGGATCGGTGACGTGGTCGTTCACGACGTGCGCTGTTCCGGCCGGGGCGTCTCCGGGCGGTCGGTGCGGTCGGTGCGGTCGCCGTGGTCGCCGTGGGATGCGTGGGAACCGGCCTTGCGGGCCCCGGACACCAGCTTGTTGAGGGTGAACCGGCAGGCGATCTCCTTGACACCGGCGCCCGTCCGCCCGCTGATGCGGAGCGCGTTCACCTTGTCGTTCGGGTAGGAGAACTGGGTGACGCCCTCGTTGCGGCCGAGGCTGAGGCACTGCCCGGCGAAGAACATCCGCACGGGAGAGGGTGACCTCCCCGCGATCCGGCGCAGGATCGTGGCGGCGGCCGCCGGACCCAGCTGCACGGCGGCCTGGCAGCTCATCCGGAACGGGTGGTCGGTCATCACCGCCGCGTCCCCGGCGGCGACGATGCGCTCGTCGTCCACGCTGGTGAGCGTCCCGTCGGTGACCAGACGGCCCGCGCCGTCGGTGCGCAGCCCGCTGCGGGCGGCCAGATCCGGGACACGGAATCCCGCTGTCCAGATCGTCACCGCGCTGGGCAGCTCACGGGCGCCGTCCAGCCGTACGCCGTCACGGGTCACCTCGATCACCTGCGCGCCGGGACCTTCGAGGACGGTCACACCCAGTCTGGCGAGCCGGCGGGCGACCGGGCGGCGGACGCGGGCGTGCAGGGAGGGGCCGAGCACATCGCCGCAGACCAGGGTGACCTTGCGGCCCGCTTCGGCCAGCTCGGCGGCGGTCTCCAGTCCGGTCGGGCCGGCCCCGACCACGGTCACCGGAGCCGCTGCGGGTTTCGCGTCCAGCGCCGACCGCAGTCGTTCCGCCCCTTCCAGGTCCGACACCCAGTGGGCGAACTCGGCCGCCCCGGGGACGCCTGGATCGGCTGCGCCGCTGCCCACCGCGTAGACGAGGTAGTCGTAGGAGACCGTGTCGCCACCCGCCAGGGACACCCGGCGCCCGGCGGCGTCGATCCGGGTCGCGGTGTCGACCACCACACGGACGTTCGCGCCCAGAACCTCGTCGAAGCCGATGACCGCGTCGTCGGAGCCGGTCACGCGCTGGTGCAGGCGGATGCGCTCGACGAAGTGGGGACGGGGATTGACCAGGGTCACCGACACACCAGCGCGGCGGGCCAGGCTGTTGGCCGCCGTCACACCCCCGTATCCGCCGCCGATCACGACCACCTCGACGTTCCCGCTCATCATGTCTCCTCGTTCCTCTGGACTCGGCATTGAGACACCGGCCGGGCATCGGGTGTGACAGTTCGCGGATGTGACGTGGCGCACAGGAGGGGCCCTGGAGGGCGCGGGTCATCGGGTGCCGGCGGCGCCCGTCGCGACGAGTCCCAGGAGGTTGTCGTGGATCTCGGTGAACCGGGCCCGCACCGCCTCCGCCGCCTCGGCGACCTCGCTCGCGGCGGGGTCGTGAGGCCGTTCGAGGAGCAGATGGACGGTGTCGGCGAGGGCGGTTTCGGGATCGTCGACGCTGAGTGAACCCGCGACATGGCCGTCGTTCATGACGGTGAGGAACCCGACCAGCACGGCGTGCAGGGCGTACATCTGCCGGGCCGGCGGGAGATCGTCGCGCACGATCCCGTGGTCGCGCAGGATCGTCAGGACCGCGTTGCCCATCGCGCTGGTGGTGGCCTCGGCGAAGCGCTCCTGGTCGGCGGGGCGGTGGAGCAGCTGGCGCAGTGCGCTGTCGTCGCTGCGGAGCCATCGCAGCCATGGGTTGTCGAGTGTCGTGCGGATGAGCAGCGGAGCGAGACGGCGGGGCAGGACGGACTGCGGGTCCTCGGCGATCCGGTCGTCGACGGTCTCGATCCAGGCCATCACCTCACGCGCGGCCAGCCCGACGAACAGGTCCTCCTTGGTCTCCCAGTACAGGTAGACCGTGCCCTTGCCGACGCCCGCGGCCGAGGCGATCTCGGCGATGGTCACCTTGCCGACGCCGTGTGCGAGGACCAACTCGCGTGCGCTGTCGAGGATTCTGGCCGCCTTGACGGAGTCGTGTTCGATCAGCCGGCTCACCGTCGTGGTTCCTCCCGTTCGCTCTCCGGCGTCATGACGTCACGGGAGTGCACGGAGGCGATGAGCCCATTGCGCGGCGGCCCCTGAGGCCGGGTCAGGCCAGGCCGATGTCGACCGTCTTCATCCGGGAGGCCTTGCTGTGGTGCTCCAGCTTCGACACGAGCGTCCTGCCGAGCGTCGTCCCCACCACATGGTCGAAGACGGACCGGATCTCGTACTCGGCGCGGTCGGCCGGGACGAAGAGCTTGCGCATGACCATGCCGCTGCCCTGGTGGAACTCGATGAAGGGGCGGAGCTTCGCCTCCCATGCCGCCAACGCCCGAGGCACGTCCGCCGGATACCGCTCCAGCATCGTGCCCAGCATGTCGGCCCCGGCCAGGCCGCTGGAGGCCCCCATCCCGGAGTAGAGGGTCAGACACCACGCCGAGTCGCCGACGAGCACCACCCTGCCCCGGTGCCAGGTGTCGAGGCGCACCTGCTCGGCGGTGTCGAACAGATGGTCAGGCGCCTGCTCGAACCGGTCGAGGAGCCAGCCCAGCGTCGAGCCCGTGGGCTCCGGTCCGAACACCGCCCGCAGCGAGTCGATGGCGGGCCGGGTGAACTCGCCGTCCACGTCGTCGGTCCGGTAGGTGAACAGCACCGTCGGCGGCCGGTCGGCGAAGGCGAACACCCATGCCGAGCGGCCCAGTTCGGACATCACGATCCCGTCCGTGCTCCGGAAACCGGGCACCGGGCCGGGCAGGGCGCACGCCGCCCGCATGTAGCCGAGACGGTGGATACGGCCGTCATCCGGCCCGAACGCCAGCCGGCGCACGGTGGAACGCAGCCCGTCCGCCCCGACCACGAGGTCGAACCGTTCGGTGGTCACCGCCCCCGAGGCCCGGTCCTCGATGTCGACCCGCACACCGTCCGTGTCTTCCGCGCTCTGGTGGAGGGCGACCGGAACGGACGAGTACCGGATCTCGACGTCCTCGGGCAGGGCGTGGAACGCGGCCTCCTCGACGTCGCCGCGCACGACCGGGCGTGACGCGCCGGGCACGGCCTCGGCGAAGCCCATGCCGCGCCGCCGCCGGCCCGCGCGATCGACGTTGTAGTAGGCGATCTCCTCCGAGAAGCGGTCCGGCACCTCGATTCCCAGGCGCTCCGCCGCGGTGATCCCGGTGCCGAAGAGGGTGAGGAAGTACCCGCCGCGGCGGCGCTCGGCTGCCTTCTCCAGGACGACAACGTCCCAGCCCGCCCTGTGCAGCCGCAGCGCGGAGGCGGTTCCGCTGACACCGAGCCCGACTACGAGAGCCCGCTGTCGCGGGGTGGTGTTCGTCTTCATGCGCCCGCGTAGACCGACTGACTAGATTGGTTATTTAGTCAGTCGGCGAGTGTGAACTCGGTCTTGGGTGCGGTCGGCCCTCCGACGGCACCCTGTCGATGGCACCCTGGCCGGGTGCGACTCCTGTTGATGTCCGACACCCATCTCCCCAAGCGCGCCAAGGCCCTGCCCGAGCCGCTGCTCGCCGAGCTTCCCCGGGCCGATGTGGTCGTCCACGCCGGTGACTGGGTCGACGAGGCCACCCTCGACCTCCTCGAAACCCGCTCCCGCCGTTTGATCGGCGTCCACGGCAACAACGACGGCCCCGGACTGCGCGCCCGCCTCCCCGAGGTCGCCCACGCCGAACTCGACGGCCTCCGGCTCGCCGTCGTCCACGAGACCGGCCCCGCCCAGGGCCGCGAACGCCGCTGCGCCGACCGCTTCCCCGACACCGACGTGCTGGTCTTCGGCCACAGTCACATCCCGTGGGACACCACCACGGACTCGGGCCTACGCCTCCTGAACCCCGGCTCACCCACCGACCGCCGCCGCCGGCCCCACTGCACCTATATGACGGCGACGATCACGAACGGCACCCTGACGGACGTACGTCTGCACCGCTTGCCGCCCCGCGCCTGACGGCCACCTCGGACCGGCCGCCCCACCACCGCGCACGCGGATGAACGGGGTCACCATCCCCGTGGATGAATGGCCCCGTCCGTCACCGTGAGCGGCGCCCCGCTGCCTCCCCAGCGCAGCGCGACGATCTCGGCGGCGACCGACACGGCCACCTCCTCGGGTGTACGGGCCCCGAGGTCGAGCCCGATCGGGGAGCGCAGCCGTGCCCGCTCGGCCCCGGTCAGCCCGGCCTCGTCCAGCCGCCGCATCCGCTCCTCATGCGTACGGCGGCTGCCCATCGCCCCGATGTACGCGGCCGGCCGCCGCAGCGCCTCCTCCAGCAGCGGCACATCGAACTTGGGGTCATGGGTGAGGACACAGACGACCGTGCGGTCATCGGTCGCGGTGTCCCGCAGATAGCGGTGCGGCCACTCGACGACCACCTCCACGGCGGCGGGGAACCGCTTCGGCGTGGCGAAGACGGGCCGGGCGTCGCACACGGTCACCCGGTAGCCGAGGAAGTCGCCGATCCGGGCGACGGCGGCGGCGTAGTCGATGGCGCCGAAGACCAGCATGCGCGGCGGCGGCGCGAAGGACTGAAGGAAGACGGTGACGGCGTCCTCGCGGCGCTCGCCGTGCGGCCCGTAGTGCCGCTGCCCGGTGGCGCCCTGGGCCAGCTCGCCGCGCGCGTCGGCGGTGACCGCCACATCCAGCCCCGCCGAGCCGAGGGAGCCCAGAGTACTGAGGGGGCCGAGGGAGCCGAGGGTGCTGAGGGGGCCGGACACCGCTTCCGGCCACACGGCGAGCGTGGCCCCACGCGGGGCCGGCCCGTCGATCACGGTCGCCACGGTCACCGGACGCCCGTCGCCCACGGACTCGACGATCGCCCCGAACGCCGGGTCCTCCTCCGGCGTCACCCTCCGCACCAGCAGGGTGATCTCGCCGCCGCAGGTCAGCCCCACCGCGAACGCGTCCTCGTCGCTGTACCCGAAGGTCGCGAGCCGTGCCCCGCCGGAGGCGACCACCTCCTGGGCCAGCTCGAAGACGGCCCCCTCCACACACCCGCCCGACACACTGCCCACGACCTCGTCACCGGGCCCCACCGCCATCGCGGCCCCCGGCCCACGCGGCGCACTCCGGCTCACCGCGACGACGGTGGCGAGACCGAAGGGCACGCCCGCCGCCCACCACTCACCGAGCCCCGGGAGGATCTCACGCATCACAGCTCCCCTCCAGAACCGGAACCTGACCACCCCCTCTGCCAGCCTCGCACCACCCCCCGAACACCGCGCCCCACACCACCCACCCGCAGTCCCCAACCTGCCCGCACAGGCCCCTACCCCGCCGCTCCTCCTCCCGGACCGGCACGCCTCCTACGTGCCCGCGCAGGCCCCCGGTCCCGCCGCTCCTCCTCCCGTCCGCAGGCCCCCCGGCCCCGCCGCTTTCCTCCCGACCGCACGCCCCCCCACCTGCCCGCACAGGCCCCCACCCCGCCGCTCCTCCACCCACCCGAACGCCCCACCCGCACGCCCCCGACCCGCCCGCACAAGCCCCCCTCAAGCCGTGTGAGGGCAAAGAATCGGTCGTGGCAGGTGAACTCTCTTGAGAATTCGGGTACTTACTCGTGCGTCAGATGCTATTGACGGCTCGCCTGCCCATTGGGACCGTTGGGAACATGTCGAATGTGGCGGACATGTCAAGATTGCGTACCCGTCTGCTCGGTGTCCTCGTACTCGTCACCGGCTTCCTGACCACGGCGGGCCCCCAGCCCTCCTCCGCTCTCACTGATGAACTCTGGTTCGACGCCCAGGCCGCGGCCACCCTCACGGTCGACGGCGGCACGTTCAAGGACGGCCTCGGCCGCGAGGTCGTCCTGCGCGGCTACAACGTCTCCGGCGAGACGAAGCTCAAGGAGAACAACGGTCTGCCCTTCGCCTCGGTCGCCGACGCCAAGAAGTCGGCCACCGCGCTGAGGGCCCTCGGCGGCGGCAACTCCGTCCGCTTCCTGCTGTCCTGGGCCTACGCCGAACCGGTGCGCGGCCAGGTCGACACCACCTACCTAGCGGCGGCCACCGCCCAGATGGGCGCCTTCCTGGACGCCGGGATCAGGGTCTACCCGGACTGGCACCAGGACCTGTACTCCCGCTGGCTGTTCGACTCCGACAGCTGGTACACCGGCGACGGCGCCCCCAAGTGGGCCGTCGACCTCGGCGACTACCCCGACGAATACTGCGGGATCTGCCCGTTCTGGGGCCAGAACATCACCTCGAACGCGGCCGTCACGGAGTCGACGTACGACTTCTGGCACAACACCTACGGCCTCCAGGACTCCTTCCTGAGCACGGCCCAGAAGACGATGACGTACATCAAGGCGAACCTCACCACCGAGCAGTTCCAGGGTGTCGTCGGCTTCGACCCGTGGAACGAGCCGCACTTCGGGACCCTCGACTCGGGGCAGACCAGCAGGACCTGGGAGAAGGACGTCCTGTGGCCGTTCTACGTCAAGTACCGCGCCCGGATGGACGCGGCGGGCTGGCAGTCCAAGCCGGCCTTCGTCGAGCCGAACCTCTTCTGGAACGCCAACCTCGACTTCCAGAAGCAGGAGGGCGGACTGCTGGACGCCGGCACGATCGGCCCGCGCTTCGTCTTCAACACCCACTTCTACGACCAGAAGGCGATCTCCGGCGTCTTCATGTGGGGCAAGGCGGAGAACGGCCAGTACGTGACCGACTTCGGGACCGTCCGTGACCGGGCCGCGGCGAACGGCACGGCCGCGATCATCAGCGAGTTCGGGCACCCGCTCAGCGGATCGGTCTCCGACAAGGCGCCCACCGTCTACAAGGCCATGTACCAGGCGCTCGACTCCCGCGTGAAGGGCGTCGACTGGTGGTCCGACCCGGCGGCCTCCGGCCCGGTCCTGTCCGGCTCCCAGTGGCAGTGGGACATCTACTGGGGCCGCCACAACGAGCTGATGAACGACAACCCCGACAAGGTCCAGATCGAGGGCGACGCCTGGAACGGCGAGGACCTCTCCGCCGTACGCCTCGACGACTCCGGTACGCCCGTGCTCCGCCAGGACGCCCGGATGCTGGACCGTGTCTACCCGAGCGCCACGGCCGGCAGCGCCCTCGCCTTCACCTTCGAGGACCGCTCCCGCGACGGCTCCACCACCCTGACGTGGAACCCGGTGCCCAGCTCACTGCCGAACGTCTCCTCGCTCGTCGGCTCCGGCCAGTACGCCCTTCTCGTCTGGCGCTCCGACGGCAGCACCGAGCCGAGCGAACTGCACCTTCCGGCGTCCTTCCCGACGGCCTCCACCACAGTGGTGTCCGACCTCGGGGTGACGTCCTCGCCGCCGGCGTACACCACCTCGACACCGATCGCCGCCGCCAAGGAACCGGGCGGCACCGGCAGCCGCCGGCTGCTGCTCACCGCCGCCGACTCGGGCAGTCTGCACTACGCCCTGGTCACCAACGGCGCGACAGCCCCGTCCTCGACGCTGCTGAACGCGGCGCGGACGGAGCTGTCGAACTGGCTGGCCTCGGAATTCGGTTAGCCGAGGAACTCGGCCGACGGAAGAATCCAGTGGATTCAGTCGGCCGAGGTTCCGGTCCAGTCGGCGGGCACCTGCGCCAGCCGCACCCGCTGGGGGTGGTCGCCGACTGCGACGGACACGGTCTTCTGCCCGGTGGCGAAGTCGATCGCGGTGACCTGGTCGGCGCCGCTCTCGGAGACCACACAGGACTTGCCGTCACCGCTGACGGTCGCCCAGTACGGCTTGGAGGCGGTGACGAGCGGGCCCTCCTGGAGGGTCGCGCGGTCCACCACGGTCGCGTAGTCGTCCATGGTGCCCGCGACACACAGCTTGGTGCCGTCCGGTTTCATCGAGATGCCGTGGTGGCGGGAGTCGTTGACCATCGTGGTGCGGTCGTCGCTGGTCGCCGGGTTCTTCGGCAGGGTCTTCGTACGGGTGATCCTGTCGGTGGCGATGTCGTACTCGAAGAAGCCGTTGAAGAAGGACACCTGGAAGTACAGCTTCGTCTCGTCGGGGGAGAACGCGGCGGGCCGTACGGCGTCGGAGTAGTCGGTCAGACCGATCGCGTCCAGCCGCTCACGCATGTCGATGATCTTGACCTGCTGGTAGGTGTTCGCGTCGACGACCGTGATCTTGCGGTCGCCCTTCGTCCAGTCCAGCCAGGGGTCGTCGGTCTGGGTGTTCACATCGCCGATGGCCATGTTCCAGATGTATTTGCCGTCGCTGGTGAAGATGTTCTCGTGCGGCTTGTCGCCGGTCTTGAACGAGCCGAGCTGGCTGCCGGTGACGATGTCCAGCACATGCACGGTGTTCGATGTGGAGGCCGAGACGGCGACCCGCTTGCCGTCGGGGGAGACCGCCATGTGGTCGGCGCGGTAACCCGACACGGGGAAGCGCCAGTTGATGTCGCCGGTGGCCAGGTCGATCGAGACCACGTCGGCGAAGCTGGGGCGGGAGACGACCATCGACGAGCCGTCGGGCGTGGAGTACATGTCGTCCACGAACTGGTCGTGGCCCTCGCCGACGCTGTTGCGGATCGCCATGAAGTAGATCCACTTGATCGGATCGGCGTTGATCTCCGCCATCCGCTCGTCCTTGTCCGGGATGACGTTCACCCGGCCGATCTTCGCGAAGTCACCGGAGGACTTGATGACGTCCGCCGTGCCCTCCCAGTTGTTGCCGACGAACATCACCTCCCGGAGGGCGGCGGCTTCGGCGGTGGGCGCGGCGGACGCGGACGCGGCGGCCGTGGCGGTCAGGGTGAGGGCGGCGGCGACGGCACACAGATGCCGGGCTCTGAGACGGCGGGGGCCGGGGGCGGCTGACATGGGTGTCTCCTCCTGCTGGCGGTGGCCATGGCAAGGCGGCTCAAGGGAGTCGGGTATCGGAACTCTGAATACCCCTGCGTTCAGAGTTGACTTACTGGAAAGTAAGGAACGCGCCTGCTTCGCCACAAGACCGCGGACACGACAAAATCGACGGACGGCCGAACAAGCCGTCGAACGGGTGGAACGCACGGGCGGGAGGAGAAGCGTGGCGGGCAGGCTCAAGCAGCCCACCGGACGTTACGGGGGGAGGTCCGCCGAGGAGCGACAGGCGGAGCGCCGCCGCCGTTTCCTGGAGGCGGGACTCCAGCTCTTCGGCGACAGCCCCGGCTATCGGGGGACCACGATCGCGGCGCTCAGCGAGGCGGCGGGGCTGTCGACCCGTCAGTTCTACGAGGAGTTCCGCACCTTGGAGGACGTGCTCGCCGCCCTCCATCTCCAGGTCAACGACTGGGCGGAGGAGGCCGCGCTGGCCGGGCTCGCCACGGCGGAGGGGAAACCGCTGGTCGAGAGGGTCACCGCCACGTTCCGCGCCTACGCCGCGAACGTCACCGACGATCCGCGCCGGGCGCGCATCACCTACACGGAGATCATCGGCGTCAGCCCGCGCATGGAGCGTCAGCGACTCGAACGCCGCTCCCGCTGGATCGACTTCATCTGCGCCGAGGCCGCGGCGGCCGCCGCACGCGGAGAGGCCGCCGACCGCGACTACCGCATCGCCGCCACCGCCTTCATCGGCGGAGTCAACGGTCTCCTCCACGACTGGCAGGCCGGCTGGGTGGACGCCGACCTCGACGAGGTGGTCGACGAACTGGCCCGCCTGCTGCTGGGGATCTTGAGGCCACCGGGGTGGCGACCTGAACACCACTGAACCGGCCTCGTCCTCAGACGAGCCGGTCCAGCGCCGCCAGCACCGGGGCCGTACCGTCCTCCGTCCGCAGCTCCTCCGCCAGGGCCCGGGCGCGTCGGCCGTACGACGGGTCGCCGGTCGCCCGGCGGAGCAGCGCCGCCAGGGCGTCCGAGGTGAAGCCGCGCAGCGGTACGGCGCCCGGCGACACACCGAGCGCGGCCAGCCGGGCGGCCCAGAAGGCCTCGTCGAACTGGACCGGCACGGGCACGGCCGGGACCCCGGCGCGCAGCCCGGCCGCCGTGGTGCCCGCCCCCGCGTGATGCACCACCGCCGCCGTCCTCGGGAACAGCAGCGAGTGCGGCACCTCGCCCACCGTGAACATGTCGTCCCCCTCACCCCGCAGCTCCCCCCACCCCCGCTGGATCACCCCACGCAACCCGGCCGCCCGCAGGGCCCGTACGACCGACGCGCTCATCCGCTCGGCGTCGGGCACGGTCGCGCTGCCCAGGCCCACGAAGACCGGCGCGGGCCCGGCGTCGAGGAAGTCCAGCAGCGGGGCGGGCAGTTGCTCCTCACGGTCGTACGGCCACCAGTACCCGGTGACGTCCAGCCCTGCCCGCCAGTCGTCGGGCCGGGGCACCACCCGGGGGCTGAAGCCGTGGAAGACCGGCCAGCCGCGCCGCTCCCGGGCCTGCCGCGCGGCGAACCGGCCGGTGCGCGGCAGCCCGTACTGGGTACGCAACCGCCGTACCTCCTCCGTGAAGACCCACTCCACGGAGAGGTTCACCGCGTGCCCCGCCGCCCGGTTGAGGACCGGGCCCCATGACCGCACCCCGGTCATGGGCGGCGCGAACTCCCTTGTGGGCGCGAGCGGTTGGAGGTTCACCCCGAAGCTCGGCACCCGCAACCCCTCGGTGACCGTGTGCACCAACGGCGCCAGCGTGCCCGCCACCAGCACGGCCTCGCTGCTGCGTGCCGCCGCCTCCAGATCGCCGGCCATCCGACCGATCACCGTCCGCGCCAGCCGCACCGCCCGCAGCAGCTTCCCGGCCCCCGTGCTGCTCCGATGCAGATCACGGCCGCGCTCCGACTCCAACTCGGCCCTCGGATCGACGGGCAGGGAGTGGAAGGAGACCCCCGACCCCGCCACCAGAGGCTCGAACCGGGCGTGCGTCACCAAGGTGACCTCGTGCCCGGCCCTCACCAACGCATGCCCCAGCCCGGTGTACGGCGCCACATCGCCCCGGGAACCCGCCGTCATGATCGCTACGCGCACGCCCGCCAGTATGGCCGCCGGGCCCCACAGGAACCGGCGGATCGGACGGCGATGACCCGAAAGAGGCCCTGCCCGGCGCGGAGGGGCCCTGTGACGGACAGATGGCTGCCCCGCCGACAGCTCCATTGCGACCGTACGATGATCCTTCCACGGGGCGAGGCGGGGGCGAGCGGCGATGAACCTGCGGTACGAGATTCTTCAGGGGCTGGCCCGGAACACGGCCGCGAGCGCGGACGTACTGCTCCGTCTCCTCCACCCCGAGGCCAAGGCCGCCTGGCGGTGGCTGTGCACCCGGCGCGGGCTCCCGCCCGTCGTCGTCGCCGCCCTGGTCACCCACCCCGACTGGCGAGTGCGCGGCGAGTTCGCCCAGAGCCCCGGAGCCGCCCCGGCGGACCGGACACGGCTCGTCGACGACCCCGAGAGCAGAGTGCGGGAGGCCCTGGCATACGGCCCCGAGCCGCACTGGGGGCCGGCCGAGCCGCTCGCCGACGCGACGTACCGGCGACTGCTGGCCGACCCCGAGCCGGGCGTACGTGAGGACGCGGCCCGGTCCTGGTCCGTCCCCGACCGCGTCCTCGCCGATCAGACCGCTCACCCCGACGCGGCGGTCCGCCGAGAGGTGTGCCGGGTCTGGGACGTCCTGGAACCCGCCGCCCGCGAGGCACTGCTCGCCGACCCCGACCCCGCCGTGCGCCGGGCGGCGACCCGGCAGGCGTGCCGTACCGACGCGCGCCTCACCGACGACGTGCTCGCGGCGGCCAAGGGGTTCGAGCGCGGCGAGGTCCTGGCCGAGGCCCGGCTGTCCCATGCCATCGGCGAGCGGCTCATGGACCTCGACGACCCGTACGAGAGGCGGGCCCTCGCCCGCAACGCCTCACTGCCACCCCCACTCGTGGCGCGGCTCGCCGCCGACCCCGAGCACGACGTACGCCTCCAGGTCTCCGCCCGTCCGGAGCTGACGGAGGAGCAGCGGGCGGCGATCGACCACGAGGTCGCGCGGACGGACCGGCTCCGCCCGCTCGCCTGGGTCCTGGCACTCGACGCCGACGCCCTGCGCCCCGTCGCGACCTCCGCCCATCGCTGGCTGCGCCGGAGCGCGGCCGTCCACCCGGAACTCCCGGCCGATCTGGTGGAACGGCTCGCGCAGGACGAGGACTTCGGGGTGCGGCTGATGATCTGCGAGCGGCAGCCGGACGCCCCTGCCGAGGTCCTGCTGCGGACCGTTCTGGAGTGGGACGGCTATTCGAGCCACACCATGCTGCGCCTGCCGCAGTTCCCGAGGAAGGGGCTGGCCCGATACGCGGACGATCCCTCTCCCGCCCTACGGCGTCTCGCGGTGTTCGATCCGGACGCGTCGCCGGAGCTGATCGAGAGGCTCAGCCGGGACGAGTCGGTGTGGGTCCAGAAGTTCGCGGCGGCGGATGAACGGCTGCCGAGGACCCGGATCGAGGAGTTGCTGGGAGAGGTGTCGCTCGCCCAGCAGGCCGCCACCAACCCCGCGCTCACCGACGCCGACACGCACCGCCTCCTCGACGAACTGGGCGTCCCCGACTGACCGCCAGCCGCCCACCCCGCGGCGTCGCGCGCAGCGCCGCGCCGACCAGGGCGGCACAGAGGCGCCGCCCGGCCGCCGTGAACGGACCGCGATGCCCGGCCCGGGCTCCTCGGCTCAGATCCGCCTGCACCGAGAAGGACCAGGTCAGCCGGGAGGAGACCCGGAAACGAGCCATGGGGCGCCCCCTGTGCGGTTTCGTGTCCGCGCTCGTCGTGATCGGCTGCTCGTCCCAGGGACCGGAGATCAACTACTCGTCCAGGGACCGGAGATCAACTACTCGTCCAGGGACCGGAGATCGGCTGCTCGTCCAGGGACCGGAGGTCGGCTACTCGTCCCAGGCCTGGATCAGGGTGTGGTCGACGATCTTGCCGTCGCGCAGGGTGATCATCGAGCTGGCCAGGACGCGCACCCCGTCGGGGTACTCGCAGGACTCGGTGTAGGCGACCTGGTCGCCCTGGACGACGCACTGCTCCAGCTTGTGCGTCATCTCCCGGCCGCAGACGTCCTCCAGCATCTCGCCGATCTCGGACCGGCCGTGCATGACCTTGGGATGGCTGGGCTGGGTGTTGCGGTCCACGACGCGCATCTCGGCGTCGTCCGCGTACAGCGACAGCAGTGTCGCCGCGTTCGCTTGCTCCGTGCCCCGGCGCAACGCCTCGGTGTCGAAGGCGGGGCTTGTCGCGGTGCCCATGGGTGACCTCCTTCGCAGGCCCCGGCCCGGCGGGGAGGCGGGCGGTCAGGGGCCCCACCTATGAGGCTCCTCCGCCGTGCGGGACCCGGCAAGCGCGGCCGGCGCCGTGGGCCACACGGGTGAGCGGCGGTGACCGCCCCCGGCCGGGCGGCGTTGCGCAGGGCATGATCTCAACTCGACGTATCGCCGCCGCCGTGGGTCTCGCCATCGGGGTCACGGGCCTCACCGCGACGACGGCGAACGCGGCCGACGCCGCCTCGGACGTGACCGGGCTCAGCCTGATGTCCACCCTCGACTCGCTCGCCGTCAGCGACATCCCGGAGCGGCACAAGGCGGCGATCCCGCGCCCCTCCGAGCAGCTCCAGAGCCTCAACAAGGTGCATGAGCTGAACCGGCTGAACGAGTTGCACCAGATCACCGACCTGGCCGCGCCCGCCCTCGGTCTGCTGGGTGCCATCGAGTAGCGGAACCGGCGACGGAGCCGGTCCCGTACGGGTGCTTCCGATGCCGACAGCCCCGCCGTGTGACAGCACGGCGGGGCTCTTGACTTTCCCGGCGGCCGGGCAGAGCATCACGGGACAGTAAAGGTGAATTGAATTTCACTTCGCGAACGAAATGTCATGCATTGTCGTCATCCCGTACCCCGAGGAAGCCGCACCATGGCCATAGCGCGTGACCTGTTGATCGGTGGCAAGGACGTGCCCGCCGCGTCCGGACGGACCGCCGAGGACCTCGACCCGTTCACCGGGGAGGTGTACGCGACGGTCGCGGCGGCGGGACCGGAGGACGTCAAGCGGGCGGTGGACGCCGCCGACGCGGCGTTCGAGGAGTGGGCGGCGCTCGCGCCCTTCGCCCGGCGCGCGATCTTCTTCAAGGCCGCCGAACTCCTGGAGAGCCGGGGCGACCAGGTTGCCGACATCATGGCCCGCGAGGCGGGCGGCACCCGGCCGTGGGCGTACTTCAACGTGGCGCTCGCGGCGAACATCCTGCGCGAGGCCGCCGCCGCGATCACCGCGCCGCGCGGTGAGGTGCTCAGCACCCAGGAACAGGGCGCCCTCGGACTCGCGGTGCGCGAACCCCTCGGTGTGGTCGCGGCGTTCGCGCCGTGGAACGCGCCCGTCATCCTCGGCGTACGCGCGGTCGCCGCGCCCCTGGCCGCCGGCAACACCGTCGTCGTCAAGCCCAGCGAGGACGCCCCCATCGCGTGCGGACTGCTGGTCGCCGACGTCTTCCGGGAAGCGGGTCTGCCCGACGGCTTGCTGAACGTGGTCACCAACGACCCCGCCGACGCGGCGGAGATCGCCACCGCGCTCATCTCCGACCCGCGGGTGCGCGCCGTCAACTTCACCGGCTCCACCGGGGTCGGCCGCATCATCGGCGAGCAGGCGGGACGCCTTCTCAAGCCCGCCGTACTGGAGTTGGGCGGCAAGAACGCGGTCATCGTCCTCGACGACGCCGATGTGGACTACGCGGTCGACGCGGCCACCTTCAGCGTCTTCATGAACGCCGGGCAGATCTGTATGTCCGGCGACCGCATCCTCGTCCATGAGTCGCTGGCCGAGGAGTTCGCGCAGAAGTTCACCGCCAAGGTCGCCACGCTCCAGGCGGGAGACCCGAGCGACCCGCACACGGTCATCGGCCCGCTGGTCAGCGCCAAGGCAGCCGAGCGGGTCGCCGCGCTGGTGGAGGACGCGGTGGCCAAGGGCGCCACCGTGCTCACCGGCGGCGGGCGGCCCGAGGGCGCGGTGCACGCCGCGACCGTCCTCACCGATGTCCCCAAGGACGCCGACCTCTACTACACGGAGTCCTTCGGCCCCCTCTGCGTGCTGGAGACATTCAGCGAGGACGATGCCGCCGTGGCCATCGCCAACGACACCGACAACGGCCTGACCTGCGGCATCATCACCGAGAACGCCACCCATGGGCTCGTCGTCGCCCGCCGCGTCCGCACCGGCATCGTCCACATCAACGACCAGTCCGTGGCCGACGAACCCCAGGTCCCCTTCGGTGGAGTGAAGGCCTCCGGTTACGGCCGCTTCGGTGGACGCTGGGGCATCGAGGCCTTCTCGAACACCCGCTGGGTGACCATCGCCACCCAGCAGGCGCACTATCCGTTCTGACCGACGGGGGCCGGCTCGTCCAACTGCTCCGAAGCCAGGAACTGCGTGGCCGCCAGCTCCGCGTACAGCGGGTCGGCGGCCACCAGTTCACGGTGGGTGCCGACCGCGCGGACGCGTCCGGCGTCCATGACCACGATGCGGTCGGCCATCGTCACCGTGGACAGCCGGTGGGCTACCACCAACACCGTGGTCGTACGGGCCACATCGGCGACCGTGTCGCGCAGCGCCGCCTCGTTCACCGCGTCCAACTGGCTGGTGGCCTCGTCGAGGAGCAGCAGCCGGGGGCGGCGCAGCAGGGCGCGGGCGATGGCCACCCGCTGACGCTCACCACCGGAGAGCTTGGTGCCCCGGTGACCGACCAACGTCTCCAGGCCCTGGGGGAGTTTGGCGACCAGGGCGTCGAGCCGGGTCGTCTTCAACACCCGGGTGAGGTCGCTCTCCTCGGCCGCCGGGTTGCCCAGCAGCAGGTTGTCGCGCAGGGAGCCCGACAGCACGGGCGCGTCCTGCTCCACGTAACCGATCGCGGACCGCAGTCGGGGAAGCTCCCACTCGGTGATCTCGCGGCCGTCGACCGTGATGACACCCGACTCGGGGTCGTAGAACCGCTCGATCAGTGAGAACACGGTGGTCTTGCCCGCGCCGGAGGGGCCCACGAACGCGGTCATGCCCCGGCCCGGCACCTCGAAGGTCACACCGTGGTGGACGTACGGCAGATCGTCGGCGTAGCGGAAGCGGACGTCGTCGAAGGCGAGTGCGGCGGGCTCCGCGTCCGGTGCCGGCAACGGCGCGGGCTCCGCGACCGGTTCGGCGGGCAGCCGCAGCGCCTCCTGGATGCGGGAGAGCGCGGCGGCGCCGGTCTGGTACTGGGTGATGGCGCCCACGACCTGCTGGATCGGCGACATCAAGTAGAAGACATACAGCAGGAACGCCACCAGCGTGCCCACGTCGATCACGCCGGTCGCGACCCGGCCGCCACCCACCGCCAGCACGGTGATGAACGCGATCTGCATCGCGAGCCCGGCCGTGTTGCCCGCGGCGGCCGACCACTTGGCGGCCCGTACGCTCTGCCGCCACGACTCCGTGGCCGCCGCGTGGATGGTCTCCTCCTCCCGGTGCTCGGCGCCGGACGCCTTGACCGTGCGCAGCGCTCCGAGGATGCGCTCCAGCGAGGCACCCATCGCGCCGACCGCGTCCTGCGCGGCTCTGCTCGCCCGGTTGATACGCGGCACGATCACCCCGAACACCACACCCGCGCCCGCGATCACCCCGAGCGTCACGGCCAGCAGCACCGGATCGACGAAGGCCATCAGCGCCACCGTCGCCACCAAGGTGAGCCCGCCCGTGCCCAGACCGACGAGCGTGTCCGTGGCGACCTCGCGCAACAGCGTCGTGTCGGAGGTGATCCGCGCCATCAGATCGCCCGGCTCGGTGCGGTCCACCGCCGATATCCGCAGCCGCAGCAGATACGACGACAGCCTGCGCCGGGCCCCGAGCACCACGGACTCGGCCGTGCGCCGCAGGACGTACGAACCCAGCGCGCCCACCGCCGCGTTGGTGAGAACAAGCAGCGACATCAGCAGCAACGCCCAGGTGATGGCACGGTCGTGCGACAGGTCGTCGATCAACTCCCGTGCCACCAGCGGCAGCGCCAGCCCGGTGGCACCGGTGACGAGGGACAGCAGCGCGCCCAGCAGAAGTGCCCAGCGATGGGGTCGTACATAGTCGAGCAGCAGCCGCCAGGTGGGCGGCTGCTGCTCGACTCCGGTGTCAGGGGTGCTCACGAGGCTCCTCGGCAGATCGGTCGGGGAGTGGGGACGGGCGCGGAGCTTCAGCGTACGTCGGCGGGGCGCGGTCGGTTGTGGGGGAGCTTGCCCAGCGGCGCGGCCATGCCGCGGGTGTTGGTCAGCGCGGAGAAGACCAGGCCGCCCGCGACCCCGGCGGACAGCAACTGCCAGGCGGGGTGCGGCAGTCCGAGGCCCAGCCCGATCAGGACGAGGGCACCGGCGGTGAACCTGACCTGACGGTCCATCGCCCAGGTGGCGCGTGCGCCGTCTCCGGCCGGGCGGTGCAGTTCGTGGCCACCGGCCGCCCAGGCGCTCGTACCGCCGGTGAGGGTGGCCGCCGGGATGCCGTGTCCGACGAGCACCGCGCACGCCTTCTCGGACCGGGCGCCCGAAGCGCACACGACCAGCAGGTCGCCCGCGGACTCCTTCAGCACGGGCAGCGCGCTGTCCAACTGGTCCAGCGGGATGTTCAGGGCACCCGGCAGATGTCCGGAGGCGTACTCGCCCGGGGTGCGGACATCGAGGACGGTCAGCTCCGGCAGCCGCTCTCGGGCCTGTGCCGGGTCCAGACGACGGGGGGTGAGGGGAGAGGCCATGGGGTACTGCGATCCTTTCGTGAGAGCCCACGAGGGGGAGGTAAAATACCCCCAAGGGTATGTAGGTGGAGGGAGTGGGTGGCAGTGGAGCTGCAGTTCGAGGGCGATGAGCTGAAGTCGGTGCTGAACCGGCTGCGCCGGGCGCAGGGTCAGATCTCCGGAGTGATCAAGATGATCGAGGAGGGCCGCGACTGCGAGGACGTCGTCACCCAGCTCGCGGCGGCCTCCCGCGCACTCGACCGCGCGGGCTTCGCGATCATCGCCACCGGTCTGCAGCAGTGCCTCACCGACACCGACGGGAACGAGCGGAACGGTGAGACGACGGAGCAGATGAAGGCCCGCCTGGAGAAGCTGTTCCTCTCACTGGCCTGAGAGGGGGGTGACGGGTCGGCCGGCCTCTGGTTCGGTCGGTCGCGCCGCCGCGTCCGGCCGGGTCACATCACCGCGTCGACCAGCATGAACGCGGCCACCGCCAGCAGCACCCAGGCGAACAGTCGGCGGAGCGTGTCGCCGGAGACCTTGGCGGCGAGACGCTTGCCGTCCCAGGCGCCGAGCACGGCGGCGCCCGCGAAGGGGGCGACGACGGCCCAGTCCAGCCCCTCGGCGGAGCCGGTACGGGCGGCGAGCGCGGCCAGTGAGTTCACGGTGATGACGAGCAGGCTGGTGCCCACGGCGTCCCGCATCCGCAGGCCCACCACGTTCACCAGGGCCGGGACGGCGAGGAAGCCGCCGCCCACACCGAGGACACCGGTGACCGAGCCGAGCCCGGCGCCGGAGAGGGCGACCCGGCTCGTCCGTACCGTCGAGGCGTCCCGCCGTGTCGCCGAGGGGCGCAGCATCCGATGGGCGGCCACCCCCGCGACCAGCGCGAACGCCCCGGCCAGCAGGGTCGGCGGCAGCTCCGCGGACAGCGCCCCGCCGAGCGCCGCCGGTACGAGGCCGGCCGCCGCGAACAGGCTCCCGCCGGCCCAGCGGACGTTGCCCGCCCGGGTGTGCGCGGCCAGCGCGGTCGCCGAGGTGAGCGTGACGATCACCAGACTCGCGGTGGTGGCCGCGGCCGGTGAGAACCCGAGCAGATAGATCAACGCGGGCACCGCCAGCACACTGCCGCCACCGCCCAACGCCCCGAGCGACAGCCCGATCACCCCACCGGCGACCAGCGCGAGAACGAGCGCGCTCACGCCGCCGGGCCACCGCTCGTACCGGCCGGGGCCCGCGTCACCACCGGCAGCCCCGCCTCCGTCCAGGCCACCATCCCGCCGAGGACGTCCACCACGTCCGCGCCGCCGCGTGCGGCGGCCCGAGCGGCAGATCACCACGAGGGGGCGGTCCTGGGCGTGCCAGGGGAGGAGCGCGTCGGCCGTCAGGTCCGACAACGGGACGTGCACGGCGGACGGGGCATGGACCTCGGCCCATTCGTCCCGTTCCCGTACGTCGAGGAGTACGGCGTCGCCGTCGGCGCCCGTGCGCGCGTGGGCCCGGGCCGGGGTGATCCGTGACATCGGGAGCCCGGCGTCGAAGGCGGCGGCGAAACCGTCGTCCACGGCGACGACCGCGCGCCCGGCCGCGTCGAGCAGCGAGGCGGCGATTCCCGCCCGCATACCGGCCGCGCACTGCACCCACACCGTGCCATCGGGTATCTCGCCCAGCCGGTCGCGCAGTCGGTGCACGGGGATGTGGAGCGACCCGGCGATGTGCCCACCGGCCCGCTCGGAGTCCCGCAGCGCTCCTCTCCTCGTTCGTTACCGGACGACCCCTCGGGCTGGGTACCCCTGGGGGTATTCAGGGAAGGGGGGAGGGGTGCACATCACAGCGCCCTACCGGCTGGTCAGTCCGTAGGGTGACCATGGGCGGGGGACCGCCCGCCTTGTATCGACGGAAAGGTTCGCCATGGCGCAGGAAGTACGCGGCGTGATCGCACCCGGCAAGAACGAGCCGGTGCGGATCGAGACGATCGTCGTCCCCGACCCGGGTCCGGGCGAGGCCGTGGTGAAGGTGCAGGCGTGCGGGGTCTGCCACACCGATCTGCACTACAAGCAGGGCGGCATCAACGACGAGTTCCCGTTCCTGCTCGGCCATGAGGCCGCCGGTGTGGTGGAGTCGGTCGGCGAGGGCGTCACCGAGGTGGAACCCGGTGACTTCGTCATCCTCAACTGGCGTGCGGTGTGCGGCAATTGCCGCGCCTGTCGACGCGGCCGGCCCTGGTACTGCTTCGCCACGCACAACGCCAAGCAGAAGATGACGCTCGCCTCGACCGGCCAGGAACTGTCACCCGCCCTCGGTATCGGCGCCTTCGCGGAGAAGACGCTCGTCGCCGCCGGGCAGTGCACCAAGGTCGACCCGGCCGCCGCCCCCGCGGTCGCCGGACTGCTGGGCTGCGGCGTGATGGCGGGCATCGGCGCCGCGATCAACACCGGCAATGTGGGCCGGGGCGACAGCGTCGCCGTCATCGGCTGCGGCGGCGTCGGCGACGCGGCCATCGCCGGGTCCCGGCTGGCCGGCGCCGAGAAGATCATCGCCGTCGACATCGACGACCGGAAACTGGCCACCGCCAAGAGCATCGGCGCCACTCACACGGTCAACTCCAAGGAGACCGACGCCGTCGAGGCGATCCGCGAGCTGACCGGCGGTTTCGGCGCCGACGTCGTCATCGAGGCGGTCGGCCGCCCCGAGACGTACAAGCAGGCCTTCTACGCCCGTGACCTCGCCGGCACGGTCGTCCTCGTCGGTGTCCCGACCCCCGAGATGAAGCTCGAACTCCCCCTGCTGGACGTCTTCGGCCGGGGCGGCGCGCTCAAGTCCTCGTGGTACGGCGACTGTCTGCCCGACCGCGACTTCCCCATGCTGATCAACCTCTACCTCCAGGGCCGGCTCGACCTGGAGGCCTTCGTCACCGAGACCATCGCCCTCGACGAGGTCGAGAAGGCGTTTGAGCGGATGCACCACGGTGACGTGCTGCGCTCGGTGGTGGTCCTCTGATGGCCGCGCGCGTCGAACACCTCGTCACCTCGGGCCAGTTCAGCCTGGACGGCGGCACCTGGGACGTCGACAACAACGTCTGGATCGTCGGCGACGACCACGAGGCCGTCGTCATCGACGCCGCCCATGACGCCGACGCCATCGCCGAGGCCGTGGGCGGGCGCACCCTGCGGGCGATCGTCTGCACCCACGCCCACAACGACCACATCGACGCCGCCCCCGCGCTCGCCGAGCGCACCGGCGCGCCGATCTGGCTCCACCAGGACGATCTGCCGCTGTGGAAGCAGACCCACCCCGACCGGCTGCCGGACCAGTGGCTGACCGACGGCCAGATCATCGAGACGGCCGGCGCCGACCTGCGCGTCCTGCACACCCCGGGCCACGCCCCGGGCGCGGTCTGCCTCTACGACCCCGGCCTCGGCACGGTCTTCACCGGCGACACCCTGTTCGCCGGCGGCCCCGGCGCCACCGGCCGCTCCTTCTCCCACTTCCCGACGATCATCGACTCCATTCGGGACCGTCTCCTGGCCCTCCCCCCGGAGACGGTGGTCCACACGGGCCACGGCGACAGCACGACAATCGGCGCCGAGGCCCCACACCTCCAGGAGTGGATCGACAGGGGCCACTGATCAAAGGGTGCGAATGACCGGCCGGGGCCCGGCTGCCGAGAAGGCATGGCAGCCGGGCCCCGGTACCTTGTGGCTCCCGCTGAGGGCAGCGCCCTGAAGAGGCGCGGGGAACTGCGCGACAAGCCACGTACAACTCGCGGCCGCCAAATCACCCGACTGATCGAGCTCTTGGGCGACACCCAGAAAACCCGACAGCAGATGTCCGACTTCCACGACACCCTCGTGCCAAAGAACCCGCACACAGGAGGTCGGACCCATGGCAAAGCCACTCACAGGCAAGGTCGCCCTGGTAGCGGGCGCCTCACGAGGCGCCGGCCGTGGCATCGCCGTAGAACTGGGCGCAGCCGGAGCCACCGTCTACGTCACCGGCCGCAGCACGCGTGCACACCGCTCGGAGTACGACCGTCCCGAGACCCTGGAGGACACGGCCGACCTGGTCACGGCGGCCGGAGGCCACGGCGTCGCCGTACCCACCGACCATCTGGACCCGGCCCAGGTGAAGACCCTGGTGGACCGTATCGCCGCCGAGCAGGACCACCTGGACGTGCTCGTCAACGACATCTGGGGCGGCGAGAAGCTCTTCGAGTGGGACTCCCCGGTCTGGGAGCACGACCTCGACAACGGCCTGCGGCTGCTGCGGCTGGCCGTCGAGACGCACGCGATCACCAGCCACCACGCCCTGCCCCTGCTGCTGCGCCGCCCCGGCGGACTGGTCGTGGAGATGACCGACGGCACCGACGAGTACAACCGCGCGAACTACCGGAGCTCCTTCTTCTACGACCTGGCCAAGGCATCCGTCCTGCGGATGGCGTTCGCCCTCGGCCATGAACTCGGCCCGCGCGGCGCCACGGCGGTCGCCCTCACCCCGGGCTGGCTCCGCTCGGAGATGATGCTCGACACGTTCGGAGTCACCGAGGACAACTGGCGCGACGCCCTCGCCCGCGTCCCCCACTTCGCGATCTCCGAGACCCCGCGCTATGTCGGCCGCGCGGTGGTCGCCCTCGCCGCCGACCCGGATGTGGCCCGGTTCAACGGCGACTCCCTCTCCAGCGGCGGCCTCGCCCAGGTGTACGGCTTCACCGACCTCGACGGCAGCCGCCCCGACGCCTGGCGCTATCTCGTGGAGGTCCAGGACGCGGGCAGACCGGCGGACACGACGGGCTACCGCTGAGCCGACAGCCGCCCCGAAAAACAGGACGTGTGACCCCCCTGCCGCAAACTCGCACGATACGGACACTTGAAAAAGTTTCGTTGAGATTTGAACGGGGCCCGACTTTCTCGCGTATTCGACGTCGTGAGCAGGAATCCCGTTACCGTCACCGTCGCATACCAGGTGGTGCCGGGGCGTGAGGCCGACTTCCACTCATGGGGGTGGGCCGCGCTGCGTACGACCGCGCAGCAGCAGGGTTTTCTGGGGGGAGGCATACTCGTCGACGGAGAGGCGGAGTGGCATATGGTCTACCGCTTCGAGAGTGAGACTCTCTCCCGGAACTGGGAGAACTCCTTGGCCTGGGCCCAATGGACGGCCCGCGCCGAAGGGCTGGCATGGGAGACCGGACGCCGCACGGTGGTCGGCTCCAAGGCCTGGTTCGACTCCCAGGCGCACCGGGACCCGGCGCCGTCCGCCCCGCGCCCACCCCCGAAATGGAAACTGTGGCTGGTGAACATGAGCGCGGTTTTCCCGCCCGTTCTCCTGTTCAACCTGCTCATTCTTCCTTATCTCAATGATCTCAATCCGCTATTTCGCACACTCTTACTGTGTCTGTCGGTGACGGCCATCGTCACCTGGATTCTCATGCCGAGACTCCAGCGATTTCTCAAGAAATGGCTGTACCCGCCGCTGCAGGCGCTGCGCGGCCGGCACAAACGTCGGACCGCCTAGGTCAGAGAACCATCAGAGGGGGGTGGGCCGGATGAAAACCCTGCTCATCGACAATTACGACTCGTACACCTACAACCTGTTCCAGCTGATCGCCGAGGTGAACGGCGAGGAACCGGTGGTGATCCTCAACGACACTCCGGTCGACGAGATCCCGCAGCTGCGCGGCTTCGACAACGTGGTGGTGTCGCCGGGACCCGGCCACCCCGCCGAACCGCGTGACCTCGGTGTCGCGGCCAGAGTGATCGCCGAGGCCGAGATCCCCGTACTCGGGGTCTGCCTGGGACATCAGGGCATCGCGGTGGGCGAGCGGGCCGATGTCGAGCCCGCGCCCTGGCCCCGGCACGGGCATCTGTCCACGGTGCGGCACGACGGCCGGGACCTGTTCCACGGCCTGCCGCAGAACTTCACCGTGGTCCGCTACCACTCCCTGTCCGTGCGCGAGCCGCTGCCGCCCACCCTGGAAGCCACCGCCTGGTCGGAGGACGGTGTCCTGATGGGCCTGCGGCACCGCACCCGGCCACTGTGGGGCGTGCAGTTCCACCCCGAGTCCGTGCTCACCGACCACGGCCACCGCCTGCTGGTCAACTTCCGCAATCTCACGGCGGAACGGGCCGGCAGCCCCCGTACGAAGAAGACCACGGTCACCCCTCTCACCGGCACCATCCCCCGCCCCCGACGAGCCCCCGGCCCCGCGTACCGGCTGCACACCCGCCGTATCGAGGGCGCCGTCGACACGGAGGCCGCCTTCCACCGGATGTACGGCGACTCGCCGCGCGCGTTCTGGCTGGACAGCTCCCGCGTCGAGGAGGGCCTGTCGCGGTTCTCGTTCCTCGGCGACGACAGCGGCCCGCTCGCCGAGTACGTCCGCTACGACGTCGACGCCAAGGTCTGCGAGATCGAGCGCGCCGGACGGCCCACCCGCAAGGTCCAGGCCAGCGTCTTCGACTACCTCAAGCGGCAGTTGGCGGCCCGCAAGGTGGACGCCACCGGCCTCCCCTTCGACTTCACCGGCGGCTATGTCGGCTACTTCGGCTACGAGCTGAAGGCCGACACCGGCTCCCCGAACCGGCACTCCGCCGAAACCCCGGACGCCTGCTGGCTGTTCGCGGACCGGCTGATCGCCGTCGACCACGAGGAGGGCTTCACCTACGCCCTCTGTCTCGCCGAGGACACCCCGGCCGCCTCCCGCGAGGCCGGCGACTGGCTCGACACGGCGCTGGCCCAGCTGACCTTCGTCGCCGCCCGCACCGACACGCCGTCGCCCTCACCCTCCGGCAAGGCCTACCCGCGCGCCGCCGAGCCCTGGCTCGTCCGCGACCGCGCCACCTACCTCGCCGACATCGACGCCTGCAAGGCCGAACTCAACGCCGGCACCAGCTACGAGGTCTGCCTCACCAACGCGGTCCGGTTACCCGCCCCGTACGACCCGTACGACTTCTACCGGGTGCTCCGCCGCATCAACCCGGCCCCGTACGCCGCCTACCTGAGGTTCGGCGACCTGGACGTGGCGGGTTCGTCCCCCGAACGCTTCCTCCGCGTCACCCGCGACGGCATCGCCGAGGCCAAGCCCATCAAGGGCACCGCACCGCGCGGCTCCACCCCGGAGGAGGACGAGAAGCTGCGGCACGAACTGGCGCGGGACGCCAAGACCCGCGCCGAGAACCTGATGATCGTCGACCTGCTCCGCAACGACCTCGGCCGCGTCTCGAAGACCGGCACGGTCCGCGTCTCACGCCTGATGGCCACCGAGACCTACGCCACCGTCCACCAGCTGGTCTCCACGGTCGAGGGCAGACTGCGCGACGACACCGACGCCGTCGACTGCGTCCGGGCCTGCTTCCCGGGCGGCTCGATGACCGGCGCCCCCAAGCTCCGCACGATGGAGATCATCGACTCGCTGGAGACCGAGGCCCGGGGCGTCTACTCCGGAGCCATCGGCTACCTCGGCTGCGGCGGCGGCGCCGACCTCAACATCGTCATCCGCACAGCGGTCTTCCAGGGAGGCCGGATGCACCTGGGAGCGGGCGGCGCGATCGTCCTCGACTCCGACCCGGCCGCCGAGTACGACGAGATGCTCCTCAAGACCGCCGCCCTCATGCGAGCCCACCGGGAGCACGCCTCCGCCCCGGTCGTCACCGAGGAGACCACCGGATGACCGCCACATCGGAGCCCGCCCTGATCCGGGCCGGCCTCAACATCCCCGCCCAGCGATCCGCCTCCGCCCCCCTCCCAGCAGCCACGAACGCCCCCGGCAACCTGGCCGCCCACCTCGCCGACCTCTCCGAACGCCGAGGCTGGACCCCCCGCCCGGCCTTCTACCAGGGCCACCGGGCGCATACACACGGGGAGATCCACGACCTGGCGTCCCGCGCCGCAACGGTCCTGTCCGAGCACGGGGTACGCCCCGGAGACAGGGTCATGCTGGCCCTACCGGACTCGGTGGCCTGGGTGACAACTTTCCTGGCCCTGGCCCGCTTGGGCGCGGTAGCGGTCCTGGTGAATCCGGAACTGACCCCACCCGAACTCCGGTTTATGGCGGAGGATACGGAGGCTGTTCTTTGGGTGACGGGCCCAGGGCTGGAGAATCACATTCCGGTTCACACGGGCGCGCCCTTGAAGGGGCGCGGGGAACTGCGCGACCAGCCACAAACAACCTGCACTGTCCCCACAACCGTCACGAGGCACATCACCTCCGACCACCTCACAGCCCTGAGCACCACCGCCAACCCAATGGCAACGGCACACCCGGTAGACGCCCACACCCCCCTCTACGTCCAGTACACCTCCGGCACAACTGGCGGAGCCAAGGGCGTCGTACACGTACACGGCGACCCCAAGACCTACCACGACCTCATCGGCCGCCGTCTCCTCCGCGTCGCCCACGACGACGTCACCCTCTCCGTCTCCCGGCTGTACTTCGCCTACGGCTTCGGCAACGCCTTCGTCTTCCCCCTCTTCTCCGGCTCCAGCGCGGTGCTCACCGACCGCCGCCCCACCCCGGCGATCGTGGACGAACTCGTCGCCCGCCACCGCGTGACCCTGCTGTACTCGGTCCCCTCGGCATACGCCGCCCTCGTCACGGACCGGGCAGGCGGCCACGAGGGCTGCTTCGCCTCGGTGCGCGCGGCGGTGTCGGCCGGCGAGGGGATGCCCGCGGGGCTCGGCAAGCAGGTCACCGAACTCCTCGGCGCCCCGGTCCTGGAACAGATCGGCTCCACCGAGGCCGGCCACGCCTTCTGCGCCAACAGTTTCGACCACAACCACCCCGGCACCGTCGGCCGCCCCGTCCCCGGCTTCGAGGTGGAACTGCGCGACCGCGCCGGCAACCAGGTCCCCGACGGCGAGACCGGTGAACTCTGGGTACGCGGCCCGACGATCACCCCGGGTTACCTCAACCGGCCGGAGGAAGCGGAACGCATACTCGTCGGCGGCTGGCTCAACACCCGCGACCGGGCACGCCGGGAACCCGACGGCACCTACCGGCACCTCGGCCGCGCCGACGACATGGAGATGGTCGGCGGTATCACGGTCTCCCCGCTGGAGGTGGAGGCGTTGCTGCGCACCCACCCGGCGGTCCGGGACGTCGCCGTGGTGGCCGTCACCGACGACCGGGGCGCCAGCAGGCTGCGTGCCTTCGTCATCCCCGTCCCCCCGATCCCGGTGGGCCTGGAGGCCGAACTCATCTGCATGGCCCGCGACAAGCTGGCCGCCTTCAAGGTCCCCCGCAGCGTCAGCTTCGTCCCCACCCTGCCCCGCACCGCGACCGGCAAGCTCCGCCGCCACCTCGTCCGCCAAGGGGCCTGGTGAGCCATGCCCGACACCCCCGCCCCCACGGAGGGGGCCGAACCCCCCACCCCCGCAGAAAGGTTGGGCACCATGCGAGACCAGCAGGCCGCTCGACAACCCGCGCTCGCCACAGGCCGCGGCTTCTATCTGGGCTCCATGCTCAGGGAGGCCGCCGAGCGCCACGGCCCCGTCTTCGTCACCCTGGACCGGCCCCTCGACGTCAACCCCGATGTCGGCACCGACCTCTCCTACGTCAATCTCGCCGATCTGGTCGACGAACTCTCCGGCTGGCTCTGGGAAGCGGGTGTCCGCCCCTCCGAAGAGGTCGTCGTCCACAAGACGGACAACGTCGACATCGTGCTGCTGACCTGCGCGGTCTCCCGTATCGGCGCCGTCCCCGTACTGCTGTCGCCCGGTCTCGCGGGCGCGACGGCCGGTCAGCTTCTCGAACGGCTGCACAAGCCCTGGCTGATCACCGACCGCGCCAAGCTCGAAGGCCCCCTGAAGGGCGTCGAACTCACCGAACTCGTCCGCCGCACCCTCTCCGTCGACGACGCCCCAGGCGCCGAACCCCTCCAGAAGTACGCCGGTGCCGCGACCCCCAACGCGGTCCGCCTCCACCCCCGCGACCCCTCGCTCATCACCCACAGCTCGGGCACGACCGGCATCCCCAAGCTGGCGGTGCACAGCCCGAACACGATGTGGAACCGGCTCGTCCCGCAGAAGGCGATGGGCTGGCCCACCCGGGGCGAGACGGCCGCGCTGCACATGTCGTTCGTGCACTCGCGCTTCTACCATCTGCTCGGCGTCCTGCTGCACTTCGGCAGCCCGCTCGTCCTGATCACCGACCCGGAGCCGTCGAACGTGGGCCCGCTGCTGGCCCGCCACCGCCCCGGCATCGTCGAGACCCACCCCAACACCTTCGTCCTGTGGGAGGAGTTGGCCGACGCCCCCGGCGCCCCGCTGTCCCGCGTCCGCTCGTACGGCTCCACCTTCGACGCCATCCATCCGCGTACCGTGCAACGGCTCCTTGACGCCTCCAAGCGGCGCTCGCCGTGGCTGATCCAGCTGTACGGGCAGAGCGAGACGGGGCCGGTCGCCTTCCAGTGGTTCACCCGCCGCAGCGCCGCACGCGCGGACGGACGCCGGGTCGGGATCGGCATCCCCGGGTTCACGAGTGTCCGTGTCGCCGACGAGTCCGGTCGGCGGGTCGCGCCCGGGACCGCCGGCCGGATCGAGGCCCGTACCCGGGGCCGTATCCTCACCTACCTCGGTGCCCGTGAACGCTATCTCCGCCAACTCAACGACGGCTGGTGGGAGATGGGCGACATGGGCTACCAGAGCCGCTGGGGAGGCCTCTACCTCATCGACCGGGAGATCGACCGGATCGACTCCGTGCACAGCAACCTGGAGGTCGAGGACACCCTGATGTCCCGCCTGGAGGAGCTGCGCGAGGTCGTCATCGTGCCCGGCGCCGACCGTGAGCCCGTCCCCGTGGTGTGCGTGCGCGGCGAACGCCCCCTCGACCCCGAGCGCTGGGCCGAGGCAACCGCCGATCTGCCGACGATGGCGGAGCCGAGGCAGTGGCGGTTCGAGGAGCTGCCCATGACCGCCACCTGGAAGGTCAAGCGGGTCGAGATCACCCGCATGCTCGCCGAGGGCGCCCACGCATGACGAAACCGGTACCGGGCCCGTCGGCCGGCTCACGTGTGCTCGTCGTGGGCGCGGGCCCCGTCGGACTCTCCGCCGCCCTCGCCCTGCGCGCCCACGACCTCCCCGTCACCCTCCTCGAAGCCGACCCGGAGAGCCGCGAACGCCCCGGCAGCCGCGCCCTGTTCGTCCACCGCGAGACCCTCGAACTCCTCGACGGGATGCGCCCGGGCCTGGCCGCCGAGATCGCCGCGTACGGCCAGACCTGGCACACCAAACGCACCCTCTACCGGGGCCGAGAGGTGTACGCCCGCACCTTCCCGCCGTCCACCGGCACCCCGCCCTTCACCAGCCTCCGCCAGGTCGACACCGAGCGTTTCCTGCTCATCGCCTGCCGGGACGCCGGGGTGGAGTTCGTGTGGGACGCCCGCGTCACCGGCGTACGCACCGACCCTTCCGGGGTGACCCTCACCGACGACGACGGCCGCACCTGGAAGGGCACCCACGCCATCGCCGCCGACGGCGCCCGCTCCGCAGTACGCCGCGAACTCGGCATCCCCCTGGAGGGCACCCACGGCGAGGGCTTCCACGTCGTCGCGGACATCGCCGACATCCCCGGCGCCGAACTGCCCCTGGAGCGCGTCTTCCACTACGAGCACCCGGCGCTCGGCGGCCGCAGTGTGATGCGGGTGCCGTTCACCGGCGGCTTCCAACTCGACCTCCAGTGCCGCGACGACGACGCCACCGACGAGTACGGCACCGAGGAGGCCGTACGGCGCTGGCTGCCGGAGGTCGTCGGCGACGGGTACGACGAGCGCGTCCTGTGGGTGTCCACCTACCGCTTCCTGCGGAAGGTCGCCGCCATCTTCACCGACCCCCACCACCGGGTGCTGCTCGCCGGTGAGGCCTGCCATCTGTTCCCGCCGTTCGGGGCGCGCGGTATGAACAGCGGGATCGCGGACGCCGCCGCGGCGGCCCGCGCCATCGCCGACGGCTCGCCCGAGGCGGTCGCCTCCTTCGCCGGCATCCGGCGCTCGGCCGCCCTGTTCAACAGCGCCGCCGCCGGTACGGCGCTCGATCATCTGCGGCCCCGGAGGCGTATCGTCCGGGTCAAGCAGCGCGCGGCGGCGGCCCTCGCACCGGTCGTGCCGAGGTGCGGCGCCTGGCTGGAACACGCCCCCTACGGGCCCCGGCACGGCTCCCCGGCCGTCGCGGGCCGCAAGTACTGAAGGCGTCGCGGGCCGCGAGTACGGAAACAGTCGCGGGCCGCGCGCGTACGGAAAGAAGCGAACCGGGCCAACCCGAGGAGTATCGGGACGAGCATCAGGAGTACGGAAGTGACACAACCCGCCATCGCGGAAGGGCTGTCGATCTGGTCGCCCGAACACGGTCTGACCCCCGACCGGACGGCCCCGCCGGGCCAGGCACAGGGCGGGCGGCTGCTCGTCGCCGACTCATGGCTGCTGCGCGACGGACGGGTGCGCGCCTTCGACCGGCACCGGGAGCGGTTCCTGCGGGGCTGCGGAGAGTGCGGGGCACCGCCCCTGGGCCGGGTCGTGGAGTTCCTGAAGAACGTGACCACCGCGCTGCCCCGGACGGGGGAGTGGTTCCCCCGGATCGAACTCGCCGCCGGATCACTGGAGTTGAGGCTCCTGCTGCGGCCCGCACCGCCCATCACGGCCGACGTCCGGGTCTGGGCCGCCGGCCAGCTGGACCCGCGAACCGTGCCCCGCCGCAAGGGACCCGACCTCGACACGCTCGCCAGGGTGCGCGGCCGGGCGTCCGGTGCCGGCGCCGACGAGGCCGTGCTGATCTCGCCCTCCGGGCTGGTCCTGGAGGCGGCCAGTAACAGTGTGCTGTGGTGGGAGGACGACACCCTCTGCCTGCCCCCGGCCCACTTCCCGCTGCTCGCCGGGGTGACCGTGGGGCTCATCCAGGAGCGCGCGGCCGAGATCGGTGTCCAGGTCGCCCATCGCGAGCGCTCCCTCGGTGAGTTGGCGGGCCGCGAGGTGTGGCTCGTCAACGCCCTGCACGGTATCCGCCCGGTCGCCGCCTGGACCGGCCGCCCGATGACCGCAGGCGCGGCCGTGCACGCCCCGGAATGGCGCACCTGGCTGGACGGCCTGGCGGAGCCACTGCCCGACAGCTGAATTCGACAGCCGCACAAGCCGTACAAGTCGCACAAGCCGCACACACAAGCGCCGGGCCGCATTCGATACGGCCCGGCGCAATTCGGCGTTCCTGAATTATGTCCCGGATATGGGAAACGTCTTCCCGGAGATTTTCGGATGTTTTCGGAGGTATTCGAAGGCTTTCCCGGCTACTTCTTGACCGGCTGATAAGCCCCCGGAACCAGCCGCTGCGCGATGGCGATCCGGTTGTACGCGTTGATGACCGTGGCCGCCCAGATCAGTGCCGCGATCTGCTGCTCGTCGAACACCTCGGCCGCCACCGCGTAGACCTCGTCCGGGACATGACCGTCGTGGACCAGCGTCACCGCCTCGGTCAACGCCAGTGCGGCGCGCTCGCGGGCGGAGAAGAAGGGGGTCTCCTCCCAGGCGCTCAGCGCGTAGATCCGCTGCTCGGTCTCGCCCTGGGCGCGGGCGTCCTTGGTGTGCATGTCCAGACAGAACGCGCAGCCGTTGATCTGTGACGCGCGAATGCGGATCAGTTCCAGGATCTCCGGCTCGACCTTCGCGTCCGTCGCCGCCGAAACGGCGGCGGCGTGCAGGGAACCCATCGCTCCGGACACATCGGGGGTGATTTTCTTCAGGGCCACGCGAGATATGGAAGCGCTGTTGCTCATGAGGAGAACTCTATATCCGAAATTCTCGCCGTGTAACTGTTTCGTCTCGACCGGGCCGACACCACAACCGCCGAGCCACGCACGGTGTCTACCTCCCCGTCCGGACAATGCGCAGGAAAGGGAAACACCCACCATGGGGGATATCGGAAGAAAAGGCGCGATAGCGCTCGCCGTCACCGGGCTGCTGACCCCGCTCGCCCTCGTGGCGACCGCCGCGCCCGCACAGGCCGAGAGTTGTACGACCAGCGCCGGGCCGTACCAGAAGCAGGTCGAGAAGTTCCTCGGCCGCCCGGTCGACGGCAAGCAGTCCGCAGCCGACTGCAAGGCCATCAAGGCCTTCCAGACGAAGCACGGCATCACGCCGAACATCGGCTACGCGGGGCCCGTCACCTGGGGCGTGATGGACCTCATGAACAAGCAGAAGGCCGTGGGCAAGAACCCCAACAAGGCCGGCAAGTGCCCGACCAACAAGGGCCGTATCGCCTGTGTGAACCTCACCCTCCAGCTGAGCTGGATTCAGGACGGCAAGAAGCTCGTCTACGGGCCTGTCCCGGTGCGCACCGGCCGCAACGGCTACGAGACCCGCACCGGTCTGAAGAAGATCTACTGGCGGCACATCGACCATGTGTCGTCGATCTACCACGTCCCCATGCCGTACAGCCAGTTCTTCGACGGGGGCCAGGCCTTCCACTCCGTCGGCGTCAGCATGTGGAACCCGCCCGGCTCCCACGGCTGCGTCAACATGACGAAGACGGACGCCAAGAAGTACTGGTCGCTGCTGAAGAAGGGCGACGACGTCTACGTGTACGGCCGCAAGCCGGGCACCTGACGGAAAGCCAGGAGCCCGGCGGGCCACCGGTGGTGAAACGTCACGCCTCCAGCGGGCGGCGCAAGGTCACGCCTCCGGCGCGTCCCCGAAGTCCGGGATCTCCAGCCGTACCCCACCCTGCCGCGCGGAGTCGTGCGCGACGATGCCCGGCAGGGTGTAGCGGGCCGCCACCCAGGCGTTGACCGACGGCAGCGTCCGGGTGTTCACGGCGGTCACGAAGTCGTCCACCAGGAAGTGGTGGCTGCCCTCGTGTCCGTTGTGCAGCTCGTCGAACTCGCGCGGCAGCCGCGCCCGGTCGTGCACCGGCGCCGACCCGGAGGTGAACGCCGCCCGCAGATCCGGCGCGATATGCCGCAGGGAGGGGTCGTCGGGGGACAGCGTGGGCTTGGGCTCAAGGAGTTCGCTGATGTCCTTCACCCCCTTCTTGTCCTGCCACAGCGCGACCGTGGCCAGCTGTTCCATGCTGGCCTCCGTCCCGAAGAACCGGAAGCGGGACTCCCGGATGTGCGAGGGATAGCCGACCCGCCGGAACTCGTTCGTACGGAACGAACCGCCGCCCGCCACCTCGAACAGCGCGGTCGCGTTGGAGAAGTCGTTGCCGAACCGGCTGACCTCCTTGTCGAACACCCCGTCCCCGCGCTCGTCGACGACCCCGAGCGCGGACACGCTCACCGCGTGCGTCTGCCAGGCCCCGAGGACGCCGCCCACCGAGTGCGTCGGGTAGAGCAGCGGGGGATAGCTGGCGGTCTCCTTCCACCGCTCGCCACCGCTGTACTGGTACGCCTCGTAGAACCCCAGGTCCATGTCGTGGACGTAGTCGCCCTCGGCGTAGAAGATCCGCCCGAAGGCGCCCTCGGCGATCTGGTTGCGGGCGTGCACCGTGGCCGGGTTGTACTGACTCGTCTCACCCATCATGTACGTCAGCCCGGTCGCCCTGACCGCGTCGATGATGGCCGCTATCTCGTCCCGCGTGATCGCCATCGGAACCGCGGAGTACACATGCTTGCCGGCGCCGAGGCCCTGGAGCACCAGGGGCCCGTGTGTCCAGCGCTGGGTGAAGATCGCGACGGCGTCGACCGCCTGCGACTCCAGCATCGCCTCGTACGAGGGGAAGGTCCCGGCCAGGCCCTGCGCGGCGGCCAGCCGCTCGGCGCGCTCGGGCAGCAGATCGGTGACGTAGACGTCGCCGACGCCGGGATGGGCGTGGAACAGCGTGGCGAACTGGCCGGAGAACTGGCCGGCACCGACGATGCCGAGGGAGAACGTCATGTAAGGCGTGCCCTTCATGGGTCGGGAGATCACTGAGGAACTGGAGGGACTGGAGGAACCGGAGGAGCTGAGGTAGTTGGAGGAGTTGGCGGAACTACTGGGAGAGGATCAGATTGATCTGGTCGTTGGTCTCGTCGAGGCTGGTCACGGATCGGCCGTTGCCATAGATGTCCTCCATCGCGGGCGCCATCAGCGCGGTCACATCGGCCGCGTAGTTGGTGATCGGGTACGAGAAGGTCCTGAAGTTCTTCTTGTCCGCCACGGGTTCGGTGAATGCCGTGACGTCGATGCCCTTCTCCTCGAACGCGGCGATCGCGGCCTCGGTGCCCGCCGGGGTGGCGGGGAAGACGGCCCCCGCCTCGCCCACGACGGTCTGGCACTTGTCCGAGGCCAGATAGGCCACCCACTTGCGGGCGCCCGCCTTGTTCTTGGCGGCCTTGGTGATGGAGTCGGCGAGGCCGTTCATCATGGTGGCCCGCTTGCCGGTCGGACCGACGGGTGTCAGGGCGGTCTTGATGTCCATCCCCTTGAAGCCGTGGTACGTGGAGATCATCCACGCGCCGTCGAAGGAGGCGGCGGCCTTGCCGGCGGCGACCTGGGTGTTGCTCGGGTTGGACTGGACGTTGTAGTCGGACAGCGGCGCCAGATAGCCCTTCTCCGCCAGACCGAAGTACCAGTCGATGACGTCCTTGAAGGTCTCGCTGTCGTACTGGTACTCGGTCCCCCAGCGGGCCTTGTCCGTGTAGCTCCACCCTGCGGAGGCGGCGAACATGCTCCACTGCGTCTGCCCGTCCCCGAAGCCGCCGCCGTTGCTGGCCAGCCCGTACACCTTGACGTTGTTCTTGTCGAAGCCGGGCTCGTCGCCCCGCCGGCCCTTGTCGTCGACGGTGAGACGCGCGAGGGCCTTCTCGAAGGTGCCGCCGTCCTTCGGGTTCCAGTCGAGGTCGTCGAGTTCCCCGGCGGTGAGTCCGGCGTCCTTCGCCATCTTGTCGTTGTAGAAGAGCGCGACGGTGTCCCAGTCCTTGGGGGTGCCGTAGCGATGGCCGTCCTGCCCGATCCAGTTGGCGGCGAGCCCCGGCTGGTAGTCGGAGTCCTCGATGCCCAAGTCGTCCAGGGGCTCCAGCACTTGGAGATCGGCGAACTGGCCGAACTTCTGGATGTGGTCGGTGAAGACGTCCGGCTGGGTGCCCGCGATGAACCCGGCGGTGAGCTTGGTCCAGTAGTCGCTCCACCCCAACTGTGTGATCTTCACATCGAGTCCGGGGTTCTCCTCCTCGAACCCCTTCGCACACGCCTGGTAGGCGGGCAGTTGGTTGGCGTCCCACAGCCAGTAGGTCACCGTGTCCGAGGACGCCCCGGTGCTGTCGCCCTGCGCGCATCCGGAGACCAGGGCCAGCGTCAGCGCGCAGGCCGGCGCGGTCAGCGTACGAAGTCGCATGTCCGTTCCCTCACTTGATCCCGGTGAAGCCGATGGAGCTGACGATGCGGCGGGCGAAGCAGGCGAAGAGCACCAGCATCGGCAGCGCGGCGATCAGCGTCGCCGCCATGAGCCCCGACCAGTCGACACCACTGGCCGGGGTCTGCGCCCGGAAGATCGCCAGCGCCACGGTGAGCACACGTGAGCTGTCGCTGTAACTGACCATCAGCGGCCAGAAGTAGTCGTTCCAGGACGTGATGTACGTCAGCACGGCCAGCGTGATGATCGGTGTGGACGCCATGGGCAGGACCACCCGGAAGAAGATCCGTACCTTCCCCGCCCCGTCGAGCAGCGCCGCCTCCTCGACCTCGTGCGGGATGTTCAGGAAGAACTGCCGCAGGAAGAACACCGCGAAGGGCGTCATGAAGAGGCTGGGCAGGGCGATGCCGAGCAGGGAGTCCACCAGGTGGAGCTGCTTGATCAGCACGAAGTTCGGCAGCAGGGTGAACAGGGTCGGCACCATCAGTCCGGCCAGGAACAGCCCGAACACCGTGTCCCGGCCCCGCCAGCGCAGCCGGGCGAAGGCGTACGCCGCCATCGCGGAGAAGAAGATCTGGCAGCCGGTGATCAGCGTCGACACGATCACCGAGTTCAGCAGATACCGCCAGAAGTCCAGCCCGCCGCCCGCACCGCCCTGCGCGATCACCTCCTCGGCCGACTGAAGGCCCAGCGCCCGTTCGAAGCCGCTGGTGGTGAGGCCGACCGGGAGGGGGTTCGCGGGGTCGGCGCCCAGACCGGCGTTGGTGGAGAGCGCGGTGCGGACGATCCAGTAGAACGGCAGCAGGGTGATCAGCACGATCAGCCCCAGCCCGGCCCAGGCGGCTGCCCTCCCGAAGGACAGGCGGCGCCCGGTCGGTCGTACGGTCGGCTCGGTCGCCGGGGGTGCGGCCGGTGTCGCGGGTGTGGTCATGGTGGCCATGTCGGCGGTTCCCCTCCCTCAGCCCAGATCGCTTCGGCCGGCCCGGGTGAGCCGGTACTGCAGGACGGTGATCGCGCTCAGCACGACCAGCAGGGCGACGGACATCGCCGAGGCATAGCCGAACTGGAAGCGGCCGAAGGCGGAGCCGTAGATGTAGTACTGGAGCACGTTGGTCGCGTTGGCCGGGCCGCCCGCCGTGGTCACCGCCACGGTGTCGAAGACCTGGAACGACCCGATCACCGTCATGATCAGCACCACCGCCAGCACCGGCCGCAGCAACGGCATGGTGATCCGCCAGAACATCCGCCACTCGCTCGCTCCGTCGACCCTGGCCGCCTCGTACACGTCGTTCGGGATGGCCTGGAGACCGGCGAAGAGCAGCAGCGCGGTGTAGCCGACGTGCCGCCAGACATTGATCAGGGCGATGGTCGGGACGGCCCAGGTCTCGTCGTTGAGGAACGGGATGCGGTCGGCACCGAGCGCGCTGACGATCTCGTTGCCGATGCCGAGCTGGGTGTCCAGTATCCACAGCCACACCAGACCGGCGACCACGTTGGACATCAGATACGGCGTGAGCACGATGCCGCGCAGCACGGCCGACTGGGTCAGCCGTTGCAGCAGTACGGCGATGGCGAGGGCGGCGAACGTCTGCACACCGATGTTGATCACCACATACTCGACGGTGACCACCAACGAGTCCCAGAAGATCGGGTCGTTGACCATCCGGACGTAGTTGTCGAGGCCCACCCACTCCGCCGGTGTCAGCAGATTGAACCGGGTGAAGCTCAGATAGATCCCGCGCAGTGTCGGCCAGGCGAGGAACACCAGGAAGCCGAGCATCGCCGGGGCGATGAACACGGCGGCCAGCGCGCCGTCACCTCGCCGGGGTATCGGTGGACTGGTGGAGGCGATGGTCATCGGGACTCCCTCGACGGCGCTCAATGGGCGGCTCTGCCTCAAGCTCGGACCACTTACTTTTGACGCGAAATAATTCCCGCGTCAAGGGGTGCGGCGGATCGGGGTCGGATCGGCCCTCGTGGCGGATTCGATGACCTTCGATGGGGCTTGTTACTTCCATTGCGAAACAAACGCCTGGGGTGGGAGTCTGATCCCCATGACCGCACTCGCCGCCAGCTGGCTGCCGCTGAGCCCCGGGGAACGCGCGGTGGCGATCGAGGTACTCGTCCACGGCCCGCTCTCCCGGACCGAACTCGCCCGCCGCCTCGGCCTCTCCGCGGGCAGCCTCACCCGGCTGACCAAACCGCTGATCGAGTCCGGCCTGCTGATCGAGGCCGTCGAGGGCGCCGCCGCGCTCGGCGAGTCCCGGCAGGGGCGCCCCTCACAACCGCTGGACATCGTCGCCGAGTCCCGCTCCTTCCTCGGCTTCAAGATCACCCAGGACATGGTGTACGGCGTCGTCACCACCCTCAGGAGCGACATCGTCACCCGGTACGACCGCCCGCTCACCACCCACGACCCGGAGCGCGTCGCCGACCAACTCGCCGGCATGGCCGGTGAACTAGCCCGCACCCACCCCTCGATCGCCGGGATCGGCATCGGAGTCGGAGGCCTCGTCGAGGACCGGGCGGTCGTCGGGGAGTCACCGTTCCTGGGCTGGCGGGATGTGCCGCTGGCCCGGCTCGTCGAGGAACGCACGGGGCTTGCCGTGGTCATCGAGAACGATGTCGCCGCGCTCGTGGAGGCCGAGACCTGGTTCGGCGCCGGGCGGGGCCTCGACCGGTTCGTCGTCCTCACCATCGGCGCGGGCGTCGGATACGGGCTCGTCCTCGGCGGAGCGCGCGTCCTGTGCGCCGAGCAGGACCGGGGATTCGGCCGCCACTGGATCGTGGACCCCTCCGGCCCGCTCACCCCCGAAGGCGAGCGGGGGAGTGCCGTCTCGATGCTGAGCATCCCCAGCATCCGCTACCAGGTCCAGGCCGCCACCGGGCGCGAGACCACCTACGAGGAGATCCTGGCCGGGGCCGCCGCCGGTGAGCCCCTGCCGACGCGGGTTATGACCGAGGCGGGCCGGGCTCTTGGCACCCTCGTCGCCCAGATCTCCAACTTCGTGATGCCGCAGAAGATCCTGCTCGCGGGGGAGGGGGTCGGACTGATGGAGGTCGCCGGGAAGGCCGTCGACGAGGCGATCCGGGCGAATCGGCATCCGCTGGCCGGGCCCGTGCCGCTGGAGACCAAGGTGTCCGATTTCCATGACTGGGCCCGGGGGGCCGCTGTGCTGGCCATCCAGGTGCTGGTGCTCGGGGCGGCCGAGTCCCCGACGGGTGTAAGCGCAGAGTGATCAGGTTCACGTTCCGTAATGTCTGAAGTGGGACCTTTACTCACATCGCCTTCACGTTCGAGGTCATATGGTTTACAGCATGTCCACTACCCCTGATGTCGTCCTGGAAAGATCGGAAAGTTCGGCACGAACGGCCGCCGAGGTCAACGAGGAGATCCGGGCGCTCTGGTTCCGGAGCGGGGGGACGTTGAACACGGAGCAGCGCGGTGAGTACGAGCGCCTCGTGCTGGAGTGGGCGGTGCGCTCCGCGGAGTAGGTCGATGAGGGGATTCGTCTGCCGGGTTCGGTTGGTCGCCGACTGCGGGTTGGGTGTGGCTGGTCGCGCAGTTCCCCGCGCCCCTGGGTAAGTTGGGCGCGTCCCATGTCCCATGACGCGCCCCTTGTCTTTGCTCCTCAGCCCCAGCTCTGGGAGTACTGGCGGCGGTATGCGGCCCTGTCCTGTTCGGTGCGGATGAAGCGGGTCGCGGCCAGCGCCACCAGGCTGCCCGCGATGACCAGCATGCCGGGGCCCACGTTGCGCGGGTCGGCGAGGCGGTCGACGATCTCCGAGAGCGCGCCGGCGCCTTCCACCTGTTCCAGGGCGCCCGGCTCGACGGCGTTCGGGGCGGTGCTGTCCTCAGGGGTGTCTCCCGTGGCGCCCGCGGAGGCCGTGGCCTGGGGGGCCGCCTGAGGAAGGCCGGCGAGCTGGACATTGAGGTCTTCCAGGGCCGGAGTCAGGGGCTGGAAGAACGTCGTGCCACCCGACTGGCAGTCCCCGTTGCCACCCGAGGTCACGCCCAGGGCCACTCCCTCGGAGAAGAGTGGACCGCCGCTGTCGCCGGGCTCGGCGCAGACCGTGGTCTCGATGAGACCGGTGACCGTGCCCTCGGGGTAGTTGACCGTCGCGTCGAGGCCGGTCACCTCGCCGTTGCGGAAACCGCTGGTGCTGCCGCTGCGGAACACCCGCTGGCCCACCGCCGCCTCCCCGACGGAGGTGATGCGGACCCCTCGGCCGTCACCGACCGCGACCACGTTGGAGGAGTTGCTGGGCGCGTCCTCCAGATACCGCACCAGCGAGTAGTCGGCGCCGGGGAAGTTCGTCGCGGTCGTCCGGCCGATCTCCTGCTGCCCCTGGTCGTCGGAGAACCACACCGAACCCTCGGGGCCGCAGTGCCCTGCGGTGAGCATGAACTCGTTCTCGCCGTCGGTCACATTGAAGCCGATCGAACAGCGACCGCCGGTGCCGAAGATCGGCTGGGCGCCGTTGAGGCGCATCGTGTACGAGCCCTCGGTGCGCTCCATCCGCACGGACCCGCCGATCTCCTCGGCGAGGCCCGTCAGCTTCTTCCAGTCCTTGGCGGAGACCGTGCTGTCGGCCCGGACGACGACCTCGTTGGACGCGGGGTCGATCGCCCACGAGGTGCCCGACACCCGGGGCGCCGAACGCAGGGCCTCCGTCGCGGACTTCAGGTCCTTCCCGCTGTACTCGACCATCTTGGGCCGGGCCCCGGCCTCCTCGACCTCGGCCGCCGCCTCCTCGTCGGTGACGGCGACCACGGGCCGGCCGTCGTCGGCGATCCAGGTGCCCGCCGTGCGGTCGGAGCCCAGCTTCGTCACCAGGCCCGTACCGGTGCCCGATGCCGCCAGCACCGCGCTCCGGGCGGGCGGTTCGGCGGATTCGGTCGCCATCGCCGCCTGTGTGACCATCAAGGCCCCGCAGAGCAGTCCACCGACCGCTGTCAGCCGTGCCACTCGCTTCACGACTCGTCGTCGTGCGTGCCTCATTACCTGGCTCCCGAACCCCGTCCGACACGGCGTCAACACCGCGAGGGCGTCCGGTCCTTGAGCGCCCTCCCTCTATACGTGCGGCGGTCGCCGAGTGTTCACCGGTCGGTGTCGATGCACATGGTCACCAGTCCGCTTCGACGTACCCGAGCGTCCGGTTCATGGCGATCGCGTGGGCGTTGGCGGGATGGTGCAGCGTACGGACGGTGCTGACCCCGCACATCCCGGCGAAGCCGATGCCGAACGTCTTCATGGCGAGCGAGAGGCCCCGGCCCCGGTGGCAGGACCGTACGCCGGTCATCTCGTTGAAGACGAAACCCGACTTCCGGCGGTCCGAGGTGGCCGCCATCCCGACCCACCGCTCCCCGTCGAGGGCCACCACGACCCCGCGCGGATCGTAGGCGGGCGCCTCGAAGCGGAGCCGGTGGTACTCCTCGTAGGAGAAGAACTCGCCGCGCTCGGGGATGTCCGCCGAGCAGACCTTGTTGAGTTCGTACAGTGCCCGGCGGTTGTCCGGGGTGTCGCCCAGCTCCGAGAGCGTCGTCAGCCTGATCCCGGAGGTGCGGCACTTGTCGACGTACGGCTGGAAACGCGCCAGGTCGAAGTCGGTGACGTCCAGTTGCAGCCTGACCCAGTCGATCGTCATCAGAGCTTGCCTCCCACTCCGCAGTACATGGCAACTTCCTTGGGTTCACCTGGTGGGGGGTTGTCCGGGCCCGTCGGCTCCGGGCGCCAGCGGGTGCACGAGACGACGCCCGGATCGAGGAGGTCGAGCCCGTCGAAGAAGCGGGCGATCGCCGCCGGAGTGCGCTGGGTCAACGGAGGGGTGCCGTGCGCGTTCCACCAGGCGGCCGCCACGTCCACGTCGGGCCACTCCGGGCTGGTGATGGTGTGCGAGAGCACCAGATGACTGCCCCTGGGCAGGGCGTCCATCAGACGGCGCGCGATGCCGTACGGGTCCTCGTCGTCGCGGACGAAGGCCAGCACGTCGAGCAGCATCAGCGCGACCGGCTGGGTCAGGTCCAGGGTGCGCGCGGCGTGTTCGAGGACCGAGTCGACGTTGCGCACGTCCTCGTCGACGTGGTCCGTACGGCCCTCGGGCGCGCTCGTCAGCAGGGCGCGGGCGTGGACCAGGACCAGCGGGTCGTTGTCGACGTAGACGATCCGGGAGTCCGGGGCTATGCGCTGGGCGACCTCATGGGTGTTCTCGGCGGTCGGCAGTCCCGCCCCGATGTCCAGGAACTGCCGGAGTCCCAGGTCGGCGGTCAGATGGCGCACGGCCCGCCTCAGGAACTGCCGGTCCGCGAGGGCGTAGTCGCGGATGCTCGGATGCAGTCGATGTATCTCGTCGCCGGCCTTCCGGTCGACCTCGTAGTAGTCCCCGCCGCCGAGCCAGTAGTTCCAGATCCGGGCGGCGCGCGGCCGTGTGGTGACGATACGGCTGTTCAACGACGAGGAGGGGAAGTCCGAGGCTGCCGGGTTGTCCGTCACGGCACCAACTCCTGGATCTTCTGTGAAGGTGCATAGTCAACGGGCAATGTAGACCCGCAGGTTGGTGTTCGCCCCCACTTCGGCGATCTTCATAGGGTCCGGGACGGCCTGCCCCTCGGGGCGATCTTTCCGCGGGCCGCCGGGTGAATGAACGTCGAACCCCTTCTACCAATCGGTAACTTCTGTGTGGTCTTCCGTCCATGAATGGGCATGAACATGTCGGGCGCGGTGAAGGTCGGATCGATCTCACCGCTTTGACATCGGAAAAAGGGGACGAACATGACAGCAAGCGGTGTGGGACGCCGTATCACGACGGTCGCGGCGGTGGCCGCGCTCGGCCTCGGCGGCTCGGTGACGGCGGCGGTCCCGGCGGCCGCGGCGCCGAGCGAGGCCGCCGTCGCCGCGGCCGCCGCCGAGGTCGACTACGCGACCTGGCAGCAGGATGTGAAGGCCGTCATCGACACGGCGACGCCCTACATCACCCAGCGCACCGCGAATGCCTCCGGCCAGAAGCTCGCCATCGTCTTCGACATAGACAACACCACGCTGGAGTCGCACTACACGCCCTGGTACCAACTGCCCACCCCGGCGCTGAAGCCCTCCCTGGACCTGGCCACATACGCCAAGTCCCGTGGCGTCGCGGTCTTCTTCGTCACCGCTCGCCCCGGCATCATCCACAGCGTCACCGACTGGAACCTCAAGACCGTCGGCTACCCCGTCGACGGCCTGTATGTGCGCGACCTGCCCGACCTGTTCGAGGAGGTCTCCGCCTACAAGACCGCCTCGCGCGCGGACATCGAGTCCGACGGCTACACGATCATCGCCAACGTCGGCAACAACACCACCGATTTGGTCGGCGGCCATGCCGAGCGCACCTACAAGCTCCCCGACTACGACGGCCTGCTCGACTGACACCGTCCACGGTTCCCGGACGTGCGCCCGCCGGCCCCGGTCGACGGGCGCACACCCGACCGATGAAGGGGCGGCCTAGACTCCCGTCCATGGCCGACGACACCGCGCTCGACGCGCTCGCTGCGGGCAACTACCTGCTGATCACCACCTACCGCAAGAACGGCACCGCCGTCCCGACCCCGGTCTGGGTGGTCCGCGACGGGGACGCCCTCGGTATCTGGACGGTCAGCGACTCCTGGAAGGTCAAACGGATTCGCAACCGCGCGGACGTCCTCGTCGGCCCATGCGACCTGCGCGGCAACCCCACCGGCGATTCCGTCCCCGCCCGCGCCGAGATCCTCGATGCCGCGGGCACCGCCCACTACCGCCGTCTCCTCGCCCGCAAGTACGGCCTCCTCGGCCGACTCACCCTCCTCGGCAGCCGCCTCCGCCGTGGGACTTCCGGCACGACGGGCATCCGCGTCACCCTCACCCCATGAGACCCCCATGAGACACCGGATGGGATGACGTCGCCTCAGGCGTAGAACGGGGCCGGCGTCGCCCAGGTCGTCGAACCGAAGACATGCGGATCGTCGATGGTGATCCTCACATCACTCACCTTGAGACCGTACTGGGTCGCGGTCATCCCCTCGGGGCAGTTCACCTCCACCGGGGCGAAGTTGACGAAGAAGGGCGGACCGAAGTCCCGGTCCGGGTAGTCGCGGAACTGGGTCAGCAACCAGCGGCTGTCGGGTTCGAAGTAGACCGGCGACAGGGGCTGTTGGACCGTGCGGACGACGAAACTCGTGTCATGGTCGAAGCTTCCGTCGGCCCGCAGACAACCGAAGGTCCGGGCCGTGTCCGCGTACGCCTGGAAGTACCCTCCCTCGCTGTTCAGCCCTGCTGTGTATCCGGGCTGGGCGCGGACGTTGTGCAGGGTGGCCTTGAGCTCGAAGCCCCCGCAGCCCGGAGTCGCGAAGTACTGGTGGTACCGCAACAGACACTGACGTTCGCCGGAGGATGCGTTGGGGTCGGGACTGTAGGGCTGGGGGACGACGGCCCGCCGGAACTCCACGGTCGCCGAGATACCACCCTCCGTGGGCGCCGGAACCTCGACCGTGGTACTCGCCCGGGCCGCCCCCGGACCGGCGAGGACAAGGCCCGCCCCCACGAATAAGGCGACGATCAGACGCACCGACAGCGCACGCATGCTTCTCATGACTCGGAACACCCCCCTTGTGCACCTGGGTGCACACTCACTCGAACAGTGGCATGTGCACGCTATCGAGGAAGAGGCTGCCTATCCGGCATACGTCCCAACCCTCACAAACGGAGCGCACACCCCACGGCCGCCGAGAACACATCCGAGCCGCTGCCACCCGGGCTTCCCCGGGCTGAGGGCCGGCGGCTGCCGGGCGTCGACTTCGATGGCACCCCCTACGACCCCTCGCCCGCATGCCCCGTCCGCCATGCCCAGGCCGCGATCTCCACGCGGTTCCGGGCGGCGAGCTTCAGCTGGATGCTCGCCAGATGGGTCTTGACCGTGGAGAGGGAGACGAACATCGACGCGGCGATCTCGGCGTTGGTGTGGCCGAGAGCGACGAGACGTACGACGTCGAGCTCGCGGTCGGTCAGCGCCTCCTGGGGACGGCTCACCTCCGGGGCGCCGACACTGTCCTGCTTCTCCGCCGTGACGTGCTTCAGAAGGCGGACCGTCACCGACGGGGACACCAGGGAATCGCCGACCGCCGCCGCGCGTACCGCCTCCGCCAGCAGCGTCGGACCCGAGTCCTTGAGCAGGAAGCCGCACGCACCGCCGCGCAGCGCGCCGTACACATACTCGTCGAGGTCGAACGTGGTCACCACGACCACCCGCATGGGATCGGCGACACCGGGCCCGGCCAGCAGCCGGGTCGCCTCCAGGCCGTCCAGCTTGGGCATACGAATGTCCAGCAGACAGACATCCGGCCGCATCTCGCGGGCCAGCCGTACGGCCGTCTCGCCGTCGGAGGCCTCGGCCACCACGGTGATGTCCGGCTGTGCGTCGAGAAAGAAACGGAAGCCGGTGCGGACCATGTCCTGGTCGTCGGCGATCAGGACGCGGATCGGGCTGCGGTCGGTCATGGGCGCATCATGCCTGAGTCGAGGAGACGGGACAGAGAGCGGGTGGCTGGACGGGGTCGTCGCGTCGGCCGGGGGCCCGCCCGTCGGACGGGCCTCCAGGGGCCCTCGGCGCTCTCCGTCAGTCCGGGTCCTGGGCACGCTCGGCCGTCACCTTCCGCAGCAGCGGCCTGCTTCCGGCGAGCGCCGCGAACATGGTCACCGTGCCGACCACCACACAGAAGGCGAGCCGTATGGCGCCGGAGTCGTCCGGTGCCGCATGGAACGCCTCGTTGACCTTCATCCCGGCATAGATGCCGGTCGCCGTCGTCCCCCCGGCCAGGACCACCAGCGGTACCGCGGTCTCCCGAATCCGCGCCCGGTCGAGGACCTTGAGCGGCGTACCGGCCAGCCGCAGCAGTCCGTACACCCGCCGTCGGTCCAGTACCGTCGCCGCCGCCGTGAGCCCGGCGGAGGCCGCAGCGACGAGGAAGCCGACGGCGAGGACCGCGAGCCCCATCTGACCGATCAGCCTGGTCGTCATGTCGCTCTCGACCTCGATGTAGTCCTGTGTGAACGGCAGGTTCCCCGGCGAGAGCGACAACAGCGCCGTCGTGGCCTCGTCGATCCGCGCCTGACCGCCCTCGACCTTCGCCACGATTCCGGCGTAGCCGGTCAGCAGCCCGTCCCACTGGTCGTCGCCCCGCGCCCGCACGGTCGCCCTCACCCCTGCCTCGGATAGCAACTCACGGGCCTTGACGGCGAGTTCACGTGGATTCTGGTCCGAAGCGCGCACGGCGACCTGATCGGGATACCCCGTGCCGACGACGCCGATCTGACCGACGGTGAAGAACCCGGCGACGAGGCCCGCCAGCACCAGCCCGCTGACGGTCCGCCAGGCACCACGCGGATCGTCACTGAGCCGGCGCGCGGCCAGCAATGTCGCCGGACGGCGCGCGAAGCGCCCCAGCACCCTGCCGAGCATGTCCACGACCCACGGGCCCAGCGTCCAGAACGCCCCGTACACCAGGATGATCAGCGCGATCTGCTGTCCGGTGCTCAGCCCGCCCCCGTGTGCGCTCACCACCACGTACAGCAGGACGGCCACGAACAACACCAGCCGGATCATCCGTGTCCGCCGGGGATTCGCCTGCTGCGCCACACCCAGCGGTGACCGCGCCACACCGCGCAGCATGCTCGTCGCGCTGACCGCCGTGAGGACGGCGACGACCGCCACCATCGCGAGCACCCACCCGAGGCCGACCCACAGATCACCGGAGTACCAGGTGCCGATGCCGTACGGCAGCCCCGCCAGGACCGGGATCGACAGGCCGTAGGCGAGTGCGCCCACGCAACCGCCGGCCAGGCCGACCACCGCCGACTCGGCACCGGTCATCGCGAGGATCTGCCTCGGTGTCGCACCCGCCAGCCGCAGGGCCGCGAGACGCTGCTCACGACGGGCCGCACCGAGCCGACCGGCGGCCGAGGCCAGCACGATCACCGGTACGACGAGGATGGCTCCGCCCATGACCGCGGTCTGCTGGTCGAACTTCGTGAACTGGCTCGGTCTCGTCCCGGCGAAGCCGTCGACGCGGGCGTGTCCGGCCAGGGTGTCGAAGTCGTCTCCCTCCGGCGCTCGGGTGATCGCCGGGTCGTCGGGGGCGTGGCCGACGACCGCGACGAGTTCCTCGGGGGAGCCGAGACCGGCCTCGCCGATCGTGCCGTAGTCGGTACTGCTGGAGAACCGGGCCGCGAGTCGCTTCTTCGGCAACTCCCCCATCAGCTTCTCCAGAGCGGGGGAGAGATAGGTGTGGCCGGGGGACGGGAAGCTGTCCAGGCCCGGTGGGGCGGGGGTCGCGGGGCGGTTCGGGAGCTGGGCCAGTGAGACTACGGTGATCGGCTTGTGGTCCACATACATGGTGGCCAGGGTCTGTACGGCCGTGGCCTCCTTCGCGGGCACGGCGTCAGGGGTGCGCCAGGCCGTTCGGTCGGCGCGGGTGCCCGCGCCGAGGGCGGCGGCGAGCAGCAGAAGCAGGACGAGGGCGCCGACGGCTGCCGCGGCGGCCGAGAGAAGCTGGCTCTGCAGGCCACGTCGGCCCGAGGAGCGGGCCAGGTGCCAGGTGAGGGGGAGGACGGGGGAGCGCATTTGGGTACTCCGGAGAGGACTTTGGTGCCTGATAGCTCGGTCGGGATGGTGAGTTGGCGGGTACGGGTGGGTGCGGGCCGGTCGCGCCCACGCGGCGGAGCCGCACATCGATAGAGCCCCACGCCCCTCGAATGTCGGGTTGCGCCCTCCTGCGAGGCCGGGCTGCGCCCTCCGCCAGAGGCAGATGGCCGGGCTGCGCCTCCTTCAAGGCCCGGCTGCGCCCTCTACCGGAGGCTTCGGCCCGCACTGTGGCGTCGGTCTTTGCCGGAGGCGGTGGTGTTCACACCACCGTGTACTGGCTGAAGCCGCTGATCTGGCCGTCTCTCACCTGGAGTATGCGGTCGCAGTGGGCGGCCACCTCGGAGTCGTGGGTGACCATGACCAAGGACGCGCCCTGGTCTCGGGTGACCGAGGTGAGGAGGCGGATGACCTCCTCGCCGGTGCTCTGGTCGAGGGCGCCGGTCGGCTCGTCGGCGAAGACCACGTCCGGTTCCACGGCGAGGGCGCGGGCTATGGCGACCCGCTGGGCCTGACCGCCGGAGAGCTGGCCGGGGCGGCGCCGTTCCAGCCCGGTGAGGCCGAGTGGGGCGAACCAGCGGCGGGCCCGCTTGACGGCCTGGCGGCGGGGCACGCCCTCCAGCATCAGCGGCAGCGCCACATTCTCCTCGGCGGGCAGCTCCGGCAGCAGCTGGCCGAACTGGAAGACGAACCCGAAGCGCTTGCGACGCAGGGCGCTGAGCCTGTTCTCCCCCCAGTGGTCGATGCGGTCGCCGCGCAGCAGCACCTCACCGTCGTCGGGGCGGATGATGCCGGCGAGGGTGTGCAGAAGCGTGGACTTGCCCGAGCCGGAGGGGCCCATGATGGCGAGGGACTCACGCTCGGCGACGCTCACGTCCACCCCGGCCAGGGCGGTGGTCTTGCCGTACTTCTTGACGAGGCCGTGACCGGCCAGAACGGTGCTCATGGGAGGGCGGGTTCCTTTCCTCTGCCCTGACCGCCGGTGACATGGGCCTTGATCACCGGCGCGTGCGGATCTGACTACTGACGCTCGAACTTCCACGTGACCTTGGTGTCGCTCGCCTTGACCACGGTCACCGGTATCGAGAGCGCCTCGCCGTCTCCGCCCTTCGCCGTGCAGGTGATCTCCGTGCCCGACTCCGCCTTGAGCGCGGGGCACTTCACGTCCGACAGGTCGGTGCCGACCCAGGGCAGCGGGCTGTACTTCGACTCGGTGCGACCGGCGACGATGTTGCCGTTCAGCGCCTTGGCGCCGTCGACCTTGACCGTGTTGTACTCGTCGAGTCCGGTGGTCGACTCGGTGCCGCTCAGCGCGTAGGTGAGAGCGCCGCCGCCGACGGCCACGGCGGCGATCGCGGCGCCGGTGATGATCAGAGGCTTGCGTTCCATCGAGTGCTCCAGTGTCGGGAGAGGGAAGGTGCGGTCGAGGTCGTCCGCTGTGACGTCACCAACATCTCCCGGCGCCGGGGGCGCCCGCCTCGGCCGAACGGCCAGGCTTCCCGGCCCGTCCGGCGGGCCTCCTCAGCCGTACGGCCGATACGGCGGGCCTCGTGGCTGCCTACTGTGATGGGCGTGAACCTCGCGCTCGACATCAAGGAACCCACGGACGACGGCACCCAGGGGCCGGCACGTCCCCCCCGACCGGGCTGCCTGCGTATAGGCGGCATCGTCGCCCTGCTGCTGCTCTGCGCGTCCGACTTCCTGTTTCTCGAGGAGGAGTCGGATGTCGGCACCCTCTGGTTGCATCTGATCGTCCTGCTCGTCGGCCTGGCGGCACTGCTGTGGCCGGTGCGTCGGCGGCCCGACTGGCTCACGCCTCAGCTGCGCACCGGCGTGCCTGCCGTCGTGACCATGGCGTACCTGACGGTCCTGCTCGTGGTCGGAGACGTGGGCGGCTTCGGCCCGGGGCTCGCGGTCGTGTTGGTGAGCCTGCTGATGACCGCCATCCGCACCTGCCCACCCGGCTGGGCCCTGTCCTGCGGCCTGCTCGACGGCACCGCCCTGCTCGCCCTCACGCTTCCGTACTACTCCGTCGATTCCGACGCCAGCCTCTTCGGCGTGGCCACGGGGACGCTGTTGATAGGCGGGGGCCTGGCCGGGCTCGCCGCCTATCTGCGTACCCTCGACCACCGGCGCGGTCAGGCCGTCATCGAGACCCGCCGCTCAGAGCGCCTCGCCATGGCCGCCGACCTGCATGACTTCGTGGCCCACCACGTCACCGGCATACTCGTGCAGACCCAGGTCGCCCGGCTGATGGCCACCACCGAGGCCGAGCGAGCCCACACGGAGGCTTCCCCCGACGAAGCCTGGGCCAGGCTCGACCCCGTGCTCGCGGGCATAGAGCGCGCCGCGACGGAGGCGCTGGCCTCCATGCGCCGCACGGTCGGCGTTCTGCGTGAACACGACGACGACACCGAGGCCGACCGCCGCCCGGTCGGCGACCTGGCGGCCATCGACGAGCTGGTCCGGGGCTTCGACGGCGTCGGCGGTGTCGACGGACGCACGGCCCGGCTCGACCGTGCCCCCTCCCTCCCCGACGATCTGCCGCACGAAGTGCAGACCGCCGCCTTCCGCGTGGCGCAGGAGGCTTTGACCAATGTCCGCCGGCATGCCGCCGACGCCACCGAGGTCACCGTCTCCCTCCGCTATGCCCGCGGCGACCTGGAGGTCGCGGTCCGCGACGACGGCCGGGGCGGCGCCCGGCTCCCCGAGGCGGCCCGCGGCGGCGGCTTCGGACTGGTCGGCCTCACCGAACGCGTCACCGCGCTCGGCGGCCGTATACAGGCCCGCCCCCGCGAGGACGGCCCAGGTTGGGAGGTCCTCGCCGTGCTCCCGGCCGAGCCCGCCGCCGGATGAGCTGAACTTCCGGGCCGGGCTTCCCGTATCTCCTCACGGGGATGGCGGGAGACCGCGTGTACGGAGGGAGACCAGCGTGTCCACACCGCCCGAGCCCGGGCAGAGGGCGAAGCGGCCCACGATCGAGCCGACGTATGTCATACGCCGACGCCGGACCGAGGCCCTCGCGGAGCTGCTGCGCGAGATGGAGCTGTACAAGGGGACGATCACCCCGGACGACGAGTACGAGACCGTCGCTGTGCCGCCGGTGACGGAGTCCACCCCGGGCCCGAAGCCGTCCTCGGCCTCGCCCCGGCCTTCGGCCAGGCGTCGGGGGCGAATCCTGCCGCAGCCGGAGGAGCCCGAGACCGAGGAACTGCCCCCGGTGGTGGTCGGCGAGGACTTCGGCGCCGACCAGGTGGTCTCTGGCGGACGACGGCAGCGGCGCCGCCCGGCACCCGCGGGCGCCGGTCTGAAGCGGGCCGCGGTGGTCGTCGGCGTGGGCGCGGCGGCCCTCCTCGGCTTCGGCGCCGCCCTGCTGCTGCCCGGCGCCGACAAGGACAGCGAGGCGAGCCCGGCCCCCACCCCGACCCCCACGGCCCCCGACACCCCCGCCCCCGCACCGGATGACGGCGTCGACCCCGACGGCGCCGGCACCCTTCGCGAGGGGGACACCGGCCCCGAGGTCTCCGAACTCCAGGAGCGGCTGCGCCGCATCCCGAACGTGTACGACAACGGCTCCACCTCGGGTCAGTACGACGTCGTACTGCGGGAGGCGGTGGCCCGCTTCCAGCTCTGGTACGGCATCCGGGGCGACGAGACGGGTGTCTACGGCAACGACACCCGCAAGGACCTGGAGTCCCGCACGACGCTCTAGCCGCTCGGGCGGGGCCGAACCCCGGTGCAGACCCGGCGCACCCCCGCTGTACCCGGGTTGTTGCCCCGCCCCGAACGGACCATCCTTGCCATATGGTGACGAAGGGGTCGGGTTCGTCCTGGGCTGCCCCGGGCGGTGAGGCGATGGCGGTGGTCGACGCGCACGGCCTCGTCACCGGCTGGAGCGAGGGCGCCCGGCGCCTCACCGGGTGGGCGCCCGAGGAGGTGTCCGACCGCCCGGTGGTGGATCTCGTCCACGGCGATGTCTCCATCCTTTGGCGCACCCTGCTGAGGTACGGCGACGGACTGGTGATCCTGCGGTACCGGGACGGGCGCCTCCAGGAGCTGAGGGTGCGGATGTCCCCGCTGCGGGGTGCGGGCGGCGGGCGGCACGGTTTCGTCTTCACGGTCTCCCCCAACCCCGATGAACGGGCTCTTGGCGAGCTGGCCTTCAAACAGGCCTCGATGTCCATGTCGATCTTCGACACCGGCCAGCGCTATCTGCGCATGAACGACTGGGCGTGCCGGGTCATGGGCCAGCCCGAGGAGGAGTTTCTGCACCGCTACTTCCCGGACACCGTGGAGAACGCCGCGCACAGCCGGGGTTTTCTCCGGCATCTGGAGATCGTGGTGGAGACCGGGCAGCCGGTGCACTACGAGAGCTGGACCCGTTCGCCGTCCGGGCGGCGTATGCACGCCTGGAGCTTCGAGATGTGGCCGGTGCACGACCACGCCGGAGAGCTGATCGGCACCGCGCTCGCCGGATTCGACAGCAGCGAGCAGTACTGGGCCCGCCAGCGCCTCGCCCTGCTGAACGAGGCCGCCGGGTCCATCGGCACCAAGCTCGACCTCTTCCAGACCGCCCGCGAACTCGCCGAACTGGTCGTGCCCCGGTTCGCCGACTTCGCCAGTGTCGATCTGCTGGAGTCCGTCCTCCAGGGCGAGGAACCGGAGACGGTCCCGATGGACGGCGGTGTGCGACTGCGCAGGGCCGCCCACCAGTCCCGTACGCCCGGTGTCCCGGAGGCGGCGATCGGCCTGGGCTCCGCCGATGTCTACCCGGCCTTCTCACCACCTGCCCGAGCCCTGCTCACCGGCGAAGCCGTGCTCACCCGCACCGGCGACCACCACCTCGACACCTGGTTCGCCCGGCACGGGCCGCGCTCCGCCAAACTCGACGAGGCCGAGGACCACGAGCTGTCGTTCATGGCCGTACCGCTCGTCGCCCGGGGCACCACCCTGGGCGTGGCCGTCTTCGTCCGCGTACTGACCCCGGAACACCCCGACGCGTTCGACCAGGAGGACGTCTCACTCGCCGAGGAACTGTCCAGCCGGGCCGCCGTCTGCGTCGACAACGCCCGCCGCTACACCCGGGAACGCACGACCGCGCTGGCCCTCCAGCGCAGTCTGCTGCCCAAGGCGATGGCGGGACAGGCGGCCGTGGAGTTCGCCTCCCGCTATCTGCCGGCGCTCTCCCAGGCAGGGGTCGGCGGCGACTGGTTCGATGTGATCCCGCTGTCCGGGACCCGGGTCGCACTGGTCGTCGGTGACGTCGTCGGCCATGGTCTGCACGCCTCCGTCACCATGGGGCGGCTGCGCACGGCGGTGTGGGCGCTCGCCGATGTCGATCTGCCGCCCGACGAACTCCTCACCCACCTCGACGACCTCGTCGAACACCTCGCGGCCGGCGACGGCACCGGAAACAGCGAGATCGGCGCCACCTGTCTGTACGCCGTCTACGACCCGGTCACCCGCACCTGTTCCATGGCCTCCGCCGGGCATCCGCCACCCGTGGTCGTCCGCCCCGACGGCGGTATCGAGGTCATCGAGGTGGCCGCCGGACCGCTGCTCGGCGTCGGGGGACTGCCGTTCGAGGCCACCGAGTTGGAGCTGCCCGAGGGCTCGGTGCTGGCCCTCTACACCGACGGTCTGATCGAGGCCAGGGACCGCGATGTCGACACCGGTACGGCCGCGCTGTGCGACGCCCTGCGCGGGCCGATGGACAGTCTGGAGCGCGCCTGCGACACCGTGCTCAAGGATCTGCTGCCCGAGACGCCCGCCGACGACGTGGCCCTGCTCATCGCCCGCACCCGTGCCCTCGACGCCGAACAGGTCGCGGTGTGGAACCTGACCGACGACCCGGCGCTCGTCGCGGGCGCCCGCAAGCTCGCCACCGACCAACTCGTCACCTGGGGCCTGGAGGAGGCAGTCTTCGTCACCGAGCTCGTCGTCAGCGAACTCGTCACCAACGCCATCCGCTACGGCGGCGCCCCCATCCAACTCCGCCTCATCCGCGACCGCACCCTCATCTGCGAGGTCTCCGACGCGAGCAGCACCTCACCCCATCTGCGGCGGGCCCGCAGCTTCGACGAGGGTGGCCGGGGCCTCCTGCTCGTCGCCCAGCTCACCGACCGCTGGGGCAGCCGCCCCAGCGGCGCCGGCAAGACCATCTGGGCCGAACAGGCACTGCCTCCGGTCCTGTGACCACGACCGTCGCCGTCCACGACCGTCGTCGACCGCGACGGTCGGTCCCGTGCAAACGTCCTCGACCCCCGCGAAAGACCGCCGACCGACCACCGGCCGACCGACCACCGGCCGACCGACCATCGGCCGAACGCCGAACGCCGAACGCCGAACGCCGAACGCCGAACGCCGAACGCCGAACGCCGAACGCCGAACGCCGAACGCCGAACGCCGTACCCGACTACCGACTACCGGCCGGGCCACCGGCCGACGGTCGACCGCCGACTTCCCACCGACCGACCACCGTCCACCCCCTGAAACGACTGTTGGGGGATGGCCCCAGCCACCCCCCAACAGCCCCGCGATCAGCCGGAGTTACCGCTTCCGCAGCCGCACCGACACCCCGTGCGCCGTGAAGACCTGCTCCGCCGTCCACCCCTCGACGGCCACGCTGACCTCGGCGAACCGGCCCTGCAGGGCGCGCGCCCCGATGACCGCCACCGTGCTGCCGTCACGCGGCGCCTGCTCGGCGTCGAAGCGGATCACCAGCGAGGCGCCCTTCTCCAGGACCGCACGCCCGTCCACCACGAGGGCCGCGTCGCCGCCCCGGTCCAGCGTGACGTCGAGGACACCGGCCTGCGCGTACGCGCCCCGCACCCGCACGGTGCGGTCGCCGGTGCGCAGCGTGCCGCCTGCCACCTTGACGTCACCGCGCCCGAACGCCTCCCTCGAACCCGCCGCGAGGACACCCGCCTCGACGGTGGTGCCGCCGGTGTAGCGGTTGGCGCCGGCCAGCGTCAGCGTGCCCGTGCCCCGCTTGACCAGACCGCCGGAGCCGGAGATGTCGTTGCGCCAGGTGTCGGCCGCGTGGAAGCCGCCGAGCGAGGCGTCCATCGTCACCTTCACGTCCGCCGCGAACGCGCCGTAGGCGTCCGCCGCCGCGAACAGGTTGAGCCGGCCCCACTGCTCCCAGCCGTCCAGCAGGACGTACCCGGAGGGCAGCGCGGTGGTGCGCAGCACCTCACGCCGCTGCTCGGCGTCGAGGTACGGCAGCCGCGTCTCCAGCAGGACCTCGGCGCCCTTGGGCACGGTCAGGTCCTCGGACTTGCCGCGCCGGGTCAGCACATACGTCAGCTTCGGCTCGACGAGACGCGCGTTGGCCCTGCGGTCGGCGTACGGGTCGTCGGCGTCCGAGTGCGCGTATGCGAGGAGCGTGTCGGCGGTGGTGCCCGTCTTCGCCGTGAAGTACTCCAGGGCCTGCTTGCGGGCGGCGGCCTTCAGTTCCGCGTTCTTCGGGTCGGCCAGCGCGGCGGCGGCCAGCGCGGTGGCCATGATCCGGCCGCCCATCACATCGAGCGCGGAGTGCATGCCCGAGACGATCCGGTCGTGGCTCGCTTCGAAGGCGCGGGTCACCATCTCCTGAAAGCGCTCCGGTATGGCGTACGCGTAGGCCAGGGACGCCAGGTGGAGGGCGTTGGTGTGCCCGCTGGGGAAGCCGCCGTCCGTGGCCGGGTCCTCGCCGCGCTGCCGCAGCAACTGCGGGACGACGATCACGTCGGAGTCGTACACCGGGAACCCGAACTCGTCGGTCGTGCCGGTGTCGGCGACCTCGCTGTCCTCGTTCATCCGCCAGGGGCGGGGGTACTGGTAGGCGAACTTGGCGGGATTGCTCGACGCGAACGGCCCGCGCACGGTGTTGACCAGCTCGGCCACCTTGCCCAGTTCGGAGGTGGTCGAGCCGGCGCCGTTGGCGGAGCCCGCGGGGGCGTCGGCGGGGACGGAGTCGCTGATCTTGCCCGACGGGGTGCCGTCCGGGGCGGAGGTGATCGCGGTGACCGCCATCGCGCCCGCCTTGTACAGCTCCGCGAGCGGGCCGAGACCGGTGATCACCGAGTAACTCTGGTGCTGCCGGTCGGTGATGAAGGCCTCACGGGCCTGCGCCTCGGTGCGGCGGGCGGTGACCCGGGCGCTGTACAGCATGTTGGCGCGCGTCACCTCCGGCAGCAGCGAGGTGCCCGTGTTCCAGGCGCCCCCGGTCTTCCAGATCTCCGCGAAGCCGCCGAGGGCGCGGACCACCGCGTTGGTCTCGGGGGTGAGGTTCGCGGTGATGTTGGTGGTGTAGTCGTCCACGAACGCGGCGGGGCTCGTCGTCGCCTTCGCGTCGGCGGCTCCCAGCCACGACACGAAGGTGGGCGCGGCCAGCACCCCGGCCGAGACACCGAAGGAGGTCCGGAGGAATCCTCTTCTGTTCACGGCGAGTTCACTGACCGACGAGTCGGAGTGGTGCCCGGCGGATGACGGCATGCGTCTGCCTCTCTTCAGTTCTTCGGCCGTTCGGCCGGGAGGTCGTTGCGATGACAGCCGTGGGGCGGGGGAAGACGTTCGAGCCGGAAGGCGCCCCATGAGGCTACGAGCGAAGATTTACGGGCGAGTTGTGTCGGACGGGGGCGGACCCGGCGTCCGGCAGGTGTCACAGAAGTGAACGCGCCAGCGCCACCGCCCCCTCGACCGGCGGCACCCGCAGCTGTTGTGACCTGGCTGTGGGCACCCTGTCCGAGAGGGCGGAGACAAAGGCGTCGTACAGGACGGGCTGGGCGAGGACGGTACTGCCCGCGACCACGACGTCGTCCACCGCGACGCCGCGGGCGGCGAGCCGGGCGACGAGCGAGGCCAGCGACCGGCCGCCCTCCTCGATGACCCGATGCGCGAGCGGAGAGCCCGCCTCGGCGGCGGCGAACACGGCCGGGGCATGCCGGCCCCACTCGGCGGAGATGTCCTCGGCGGCCTCCATCGCCGCCCCGATCGCGGGGACTTCGGCGACATCGAAGGAGGCGACGAGGCCGAGCGCGAGCGCGTCCGGCTCCTCCCCGCGGTCATGAGCCGCCCATACGGCGCGTGCGGCCTCGCGGACGAGTCCGGCCGCGCCGCCCTCGTCGCCGAGGACCGCGCCCCAGCCGCCCACCTGAACCGGGCGCCCGTCGGGGAACCTGCCCACCGCGACCGAACCGGTGCCGGCCACCAGACCGACACCCTTGTCCAGGCCCGCCGCGGGGACGAGGAGTTCGGCGTCGCCCACGACCAGCGCGGGCACGTCGAAGTGGAGTCGCAGGGCGGTGCGGATCGATGCGCACTGACGCGGGGTCTCACAGGCGTGACCGCCCACGGCCAGAGCGGCCGGGCGGACGCCCGTCGGAAGGGCCTCGGCGGTCAGGGCGGCCAGCCACTGGGCGGCGGCCACGGGGTCGTGCGGCCGCCAGCCACTGCTGGAGCGGACGTGATCGGCGGCCGGGGTGTCACCCGCGAAGGCGCGCAGTTGCGTCTTGGTGCCGCCCACGTCGATACCGACCACGAGGGGTACGGGTTCCTGCACGAATCCTCTTTCGTCGTTGCGCTGTGCGTGCGACGGCGGGCGAAGCCGTGCCTGGAGGAAGGGCAGTCGTACAACTAGGGAAGCCCCGGGACGGGCCTCTGACGGACCACGGCAGGCGAGTACCGTGACGTTCGTTAGGAAGTTAACTAACGAAGTACAGTGCGTCAAGAGAAAGCACGCACTCGACCACCGGACCGGCCCCACCGGGCCCTGGCGGGGAGAGAACGCGTGACCTCATGGCATCCCATCGCCGCCATCCCCGGCAGACGCTTCCACCAGGGCGCGGCGCTCGACCTTTCGTGGGAGAACTGTGGAACACGACGTGGCGGAAGCCCCCCGCCTGACCGAGAGCGCGAGCGCTGTCTTCGCCGTGCTGGCCCGGGCCGGCACGGCGACCCGCCCACAGCTCGCGAGCCTGGCGGGCCTGTCCAAGCCGACGGTGTCCTCCGCCGTCGCGGAACTGGAGAACGCCCGCCTCGCCGCCCACTGGGGCACCGCCTCCGGCACCACCGGCCGCTCCGCCGCCGTATACGGCCTCGGACCGGCCGCAGGCGCGGTGCTCGCCGTCGACCTGGGCCCCGCGCTCACCCGGGTACGCGCCTGCGCCCTGGACGGCACCCTGCTCGCCCAGGCCACCGGCTCCCGGGACGAGGCCGCCGACGTGGTCCGCGAGGCCGTCTTCGCGTTGCCCGAGGGCACCCCGCTGCGCTCCATCGTCGTCGCCGTCGGCGATGTCACCGCGGGGGAGGAGGGCGCCGGGCAGCGACCCGCGACCGCCAAGGCCGGGCCCGTCTTCGACGCCATGGCCGTCGCCCTGCCCCCGGGCGTGCCGGTCCATCTGGAGAACAACGTCAACTGCGCCGCGCTCGCCGAGCTGCACGAAGGTGCCGCCCGCGGCCGTGCCTCGTTCGGCTATCTGCGGATCGGCGTCGGTATCGGTCTCGGCATCGTGGTCGGCGGCCAGGTGCTGCGCGGGGCGAACGGGGCCGCCGGTGAGCTCGCCCGGCTGCCCTACCCCTGGAACGACGACGTGGAGCCGCGCCAGGAGGCCCTGGAGGAGTACATCGGCGCCCGCTCGCTGCTGCGCCGGGCCGCCGAGGCATGGCCGGACACCGACGGGCCCTGTCCGCGTACCGCCGACGAACTCTTCACGCTGGCCCGCCAGGGCCGTGCGGTGGCCTGCGGGCTTGTGGACCGGCACGCCGCCGACATCGGCCGGCTGGCCGCCGCCGTGACCGCCGTCCTGGACCCCGGGCTGATCGTCCTGGGCGGCAGCACCGGCGCGGACCCGCAGCTCCTCGAAGGGGTGCGGGCGGAGATGGCGCGGCTGAGCTGGCCCACCGAGGTGGTCAGCAGCACGGTCGGCGATCTCGGTACCGTGGTGGGCGCCTCCCGCCTCGCGGTGGCCCGGGGAGTCCAAACCGTAACCGATGCGGCGTGGGCGAAGGATTGACGGTTTCCGGCTCGGTCTGCCAATGTCCGGACAAGCGCTTTCTGAGTCGGCCGGGACGCCGGCTCGGAGCGAGCGTCCCGCCCGTACTCGACGTACGGCAATCGCACGAGGGCGTGCCCGTGCGGTGACGGCCACGACGGCCGGGGACCCTCGCCCGTCAGGAAGACGCGGCCGGGCGAGGCCGCGCCCCCCAGAAAGTGACTTTCCTGCAAAATGCACCAGTGCCGCTTCGGTCGGCGCCGTGCTCCGTCCCCTGCGACGAAAAAGGGATCGAAGATGACCAATGTAGGTGCGCGGCACTCCAGCCGACTCGGCCGCGGCGGTATGCGCCGCCTTGTCCCCCTCGCTGCCGTGGCCACGGCAGGTGCCATGCTGCTCTCCGCCTGCGGAGGGGAATCCGACTCGGGCGGCACCTCCAAGTCGCTGACGTTCTGGATCTCCACGGTTCCGGGGCAGGACGCGGGCTGGAAGAAGATGGTGGCGCAGTACGAGAAGGAGACCGGCGTCAAGGTCAAGCTCGTCAACATCCCCTACGACGGCTACGCGACGAAGCTGCGCAACTCCGCGCAGGCGAACTCGCTGCCCGACGTGGCGGCCGTGCCGGCGCTGGACCCGATCTGGTCGAACAAGCTGATCGACCTCAGCGACATCGCCAACAACAAGACGAACAAGATCAACGCCAACTTCGTCGCCAAGGACTCGTCCGGGAAGGTGCTGTCCATCCCCTCGGACGTCACCGCGTCCGGCATGTTCATCAACAAGTCGCTCTTCGAGAAGGCCGGCGTCGACTACCCGACCTCGCCCGACAAGACCTGGACCTGGACCGAGTTCATCAAGGCGGCGAACGAGGTCCGGGAGAAGACGAACGCCAAGTACTCCCTGACCTTCGACCAGTCGCCGTCCCGGCTGCGCGCCATGGTGTACGAGATGGGCGGCAAGTACGTCCACGCCGACGACTCCGGCAAGTTCTCGGTGGACGACGCGACCAAGAAGGCCGTGAAGACCTTCGTCGGATGGAACGACGACAAGACCATGCCGAAGTCGGTGTGGACCAGCGGCGCCGACCCGTCGGCCATGTTCCAGAGCGGTGACGTCGTCGCCTACTGGTCCGGCGTGTGGCAGGTCGCCGCCTACTCGGAGAGCATCACGAAGTTCGAGTGGGCGAGCGTCCCGACTCCCGCCCAGCCGGTGCAGGCCAGTGACGTCAACAGCGGTGGAATGACGGTCGGCTTCAACAACAACGCCGACGCGGCCGCCGCCGCGAAGAAGTTCCTGTCCTGGCTGTACGAGCCCGACCACTACAAGACGCTGTGCGAGACCTCCGGCTTCCTGCCGGTCGAGAGCGGTCTGAACCCGGAGTACCCCTTCAAGTCCGAGGCGGCGCAGGCGGCGTTCAAGCTCTACAACGAGTCCATCCCGCTCTACGACCCGATCTCCGGCTACTTCAACAGCGCGCAGACGAACTGGGTGCTGAAGGGCAAGAGCCTCGCCGACGACCCGACCAAGGCGGAGCTCGGCAAGGCGATCAACGGCGAGCAGTCGTCCGACAAGGCCCTGCAGAACATCGTCGACGGCTACAACCAGCAGGTCGGCGGCTGATCGCAGGCCGACAGGCCCGGGCGGCGGTGTCCCGACCCCGCCGCCCGGGCCCCCGGTCCCCGCGTGACGCCGGGCTCATGGCCTGAGCCCACCGGAACCCCATCCACCAGCACGGAGTCAGGAAGATGACAAAACGCGCCTCGGACGTGTCAAAGGTGTCCGTGAGCCCGCCCAGGAGACGCAGCAAGTACACCCTCGCACCGCTCGTCCTCATCGCGGGCAATGTCGTGCTCTTCGCGCTGTTCTTCGTCTGGCCGGCGGTGATCGGGCTCGTCTACTCCTTCACGAACTACACGGGCGTGGGCGCGTTCCAGTTCGTCGGACTGGACAACTACCAGACGCTGCTCGGGGACTCGACCTTCTACGCCGCGACGACCCGCACGCTGCTGTACACCGTGCTCTTCGTCCCGCTGAACTTCGTGTTGTCGCTGCTCATCGCCAATGTGCTGGTGAGCAAGAACGCCAAGGGCGCGTCGGTCGCCCGCGTCTTCTTCTTCATCCCGTGGCTGCTGTCGCCCATCATCGTGGGTGTCCTGTGGCGGTGGCTGTTCGGTGAGAACTTCGGACTGGTCAACTACTTCATCGAGAAGGTCGGCGGAAGCGCCGTTCCCTGGCAGTCGAACGCGGACCTGTCACTGATCGTGGTCGTGGTGGCGGCGGCCTGGGGCTGGACGGGCTTCTCCATGCTGCTGTTCATCGCGGCGATCAAGAACGTACCGACGTCGTACTACGAGGCGGCCGCGCTCGACGGCGCCGGTCCGTGGCGCCAGTTCTTCAGCATCACCCTGCCGAGCATCGCCCCCACGTCCTTCATCGTCATCCTGCTCAACACGATCCACGCGATGAAGGAATACGCGGTGTTCGCCTCCCTCAACAACGGCGGACCCGGAACGTCGAACAACCTGCTGGTCCAGTACATCTACCAGACGGGGTTCAAGTCGGGCCAGATCGGCTACGCGAGCGCCGCGTCCTTCGTGCTCATGCTCATCCTGATGGTCGTCGCGATGATCCAGATGATGGTCAACCGGCGGGTGGAGAACCGATGACAACCACAGACACAGTGCGCAAGGTCGACGCAGATTCCGTGCCGGCCGTCTCCAGGAAGCCGCGCCGCGGCGCGGCAAGCGGCGGGCTTCGGCGCGCGATTCCCGCGACGACTCTGCTGTGGGTCCTGGCGGCCCTCTACGGGCTGCCGGTGCTGTGGTTCGTCCTCAGCTCCTTCAAACCGGCGGGAGACCTGTTCTCCCTTCCGCTGACGCTGTTCCCGGACGACCCCACCGTGTCGGGTTACAAGGAAGCGTGGGCGAGCGCCAACTTCTCCGAGTACTTCATCAACACGACCATCGTGTGCGTGATCGCGACGATCCTCACGGTGGGAGTCAGCTGCTGCACCGGGTACGCGCTGGCCAAGTACGACAACAAATGGCTGAAGGCGTTCTTCCTCTGCATCCTGGCCACCACGATGCTGCCGGCCGAGGTCATGCTCGCCCCGCTGTTCCTGGTCGTCCGCGACCTCGGCCTCTACAACTCGCTCACCGGCATCATCCTCCCGGCCCTGCTCACCGCGACCGGGTGCTTCATGTTCCGCCAGTTCTTCCTGACGGTCCCCGACGAGCTGATCGAGGCCGCCCGCATCGACGGCGCGCGTGAGCTGTCGATCTTCCTGCGGATCATGGTGCCGCTGTCCCGGCCCATCATGCTGACGCTCGCCATCCTGTCGTTCCAGTGGCGGTGGAACGACTACATCTGGCCGCTGCTGATGCTCAACGACCCCGAGAAGTTCACCGTGCAGATCGGCATCCAGAGCCTCGTCGGTGCGCAGAACATCAACTGGTCGGTGCTGCTCGGCGGATCGGTCATCTCCATGGTCCCGCTGATCGTCGTCTTCCTGGTGTTCCAGAAGTACGTCATGAACGCCGACATCAACGCCGGCCTGAAGGACTGATCTTGTCCACCCCGCTCGACCACGAGTTCGTCCGGTCGGCGGCCCGCGCCGCCGACCGGACGGCCGCCCCCCTGGCGGCCGACCCGGACGTGGAACCCGTCGGAGTGCCGCACCGTGGTCTGGCGCACCGGGTGAAGACCCTGGTCGCGGCGTACCGTTCCCCGGACTCGGCACTGCACGGCAGCGAGCAGGCCGTCGCCGCCGCGATGACCCACCTCCGCGCCCTGCGGGCCGTGCAGACGCCCTCCGGTCTCTTCACGGGCGGCGACAACGTCCAGTCACCGCCCGACTCCGCGTTCACCGTCAACGACGTGTGCGACGCGCACGTCCTGGCGTCCGCCGCGGGACCGGAACTGCGCGAGGTCACGGCCACGCTCGCCGAGATCGCCGGCGCCGCCACCGGCAGTCTCCTGACCGGGGGCGTGCACACCCCGAACCACCGCTGGGAACTGAGCGCGGCCCTCGCCCGGCTGCACCGGTCGTTCCCCGACGACCGGCTGCTCGACCGCGTCGAGGAATGGCTCGCCGAGGGCGTCGACATCGACACGGAGGGCCTGTACTCGGAACGCAGCGCCGTCTACGCGTCCATCGTGACCAACCCGGCGCTGCTGTTGCTGGCCGAGGTGCTCGGGCGCAGCGACCTGCTGGACGCCGTCGAACGCAACCTCGCCACGACCCTGGACCTGATCAGGCCGGACGGCACGGTGGAGACCGTCCACTCGCGCCGCCAGGACCAGAGGCTTTCGTTCTCGCTGTGGCCCTACCTGCCGCACTACCGGCTGCTCGCGATCCGCACCGGCCGGGGCGACTTCGCCCGCGCGGCCCGCCTGGCGGCCGCCGACGGCATCGAGGACCCCGACCTGCTCGCCCAGACCCTCCTCACCCCGGATCTGTGCCGCGTCCTGCCGGCCCCGGACGCGGAGACACTTCCGCGCGCCCGGTACCTCACCACCGCACGCCTCGCGCAACACGCCTCGGCCACCGCGCACACGGTGGTGTACGGCGGCTCCGATGTGCCCGAGCACCGGCGCATCCGCTCGGGCCTCGCCTGCAACCCCACCTTCCTGCGCATGTTCGCCGGTGCCGCCGTCCTCGACGCGGTCCGCCTCTCGCGGGTCTTCTTCGACCTGGGCCCGTTCCGTGCCGCCGGCATGGAACAGCTCGCCGACAACCGGTACCGGCTCACCCAAACTCTCGCAGCCGCCTACTACCAGCCGCTCCCGAAGGAGCAGAGGCGCGCTGACGGCGCCTACCGCCTGGTGGACGAGGGCCGTTTCTCCGCAGCGATGGCCTTCCCGGACCGGCCGCAGGACGAGTTCTCCCACACGATCCGCGTCGAGGTGGACGTGCGGGAGGACGGCGCCGAGCTGCGGATCGACATCAGCGGACCACCGGTGCCCTGGTCTCTCGAACTCACCTTCCGGCCGGGCGGCGAGCCGCGGGGCGCCCTACCGCTCGCAGACGGACGCTGGTGCCTGACGGCCGAGCCGATGACGTACCGCGTCGGCGACGACGAGATCCGGGTCGAGGCCGCCGTCGAGACGGGCGAACCCCTCGCCGGACCGGACCGGTCCGATGTACTGCGCTACGACCCCGGGCAGGACTACACCGTGGCCGGCGGCACCGACGCGACGACCGGAAACCGCGTCTACCTCGGTGGGTACGGACCGCAGACACTGACCCTCACACTGCGCGCCACCTCTCAGTCATGAAGGGCTGATCTCCTTGCACCTCCCTCGCCAGCTCGGCCCGTTGCACGACCTGCCGGACTCTCCCGAGGCTTACGACGCCGTGCTCGCCGACGTCACCGAGCAGGCCCTCGCGCGCCTCACGCCCGAGGGAAACCTCGAACACCCCGACTGCGTCGACGACATCGGTGACACCTCCCTCGGCATCACCTCCCTGCTCGCGCTCGCCTGGCAGCGCACCAAGGACCCTCGGCTGCCGGAGGCGGTCCGCCGCAGCCTCGCCTTCCATCTGCGCGAGCGGGTGTACACCGAGGACAACCCCGGCTACCCCAATCTGCGGGCCCGCAACTCCGGTCTGCCGTACGCCCGTTACACCCTCGCGGCCGGTGCGCACCCCATCGGGGACTGGCCCAGCACGGTCTGGGCGCTGCTCCAGGCGGTCAACCTGCTGGACACGGCGGACGGTCTCGTCGGCGACGAACAGCGCGGCGAACTGCTCGCAGTGGCGCGCGGCTACTGGAGCTGGCTGACCGAGGCGACGTTCTTCAACCCCCAGGAGGCGGGCAACCAGGCGATCGGCTGCGTCGTCGGCGGGCTGATGCTGGCCGGCCATCTGCCGTCCCCCGACCGGGAGTCGGTCCGCTCGCGCGCCCTGGAGCTGTACACCGACGAGATCCGCGCCCACCGGGTCCGCGACCGCAGCGCCCTGCTGCCGCCCGAGCACGGCGGTGCCTACGACAACAACTACGGCCCGATCTCCCTGTCCTTCCTCGCCCAGGCACACCGGGTCAGCGGCGAGGAGATCTTCGCCGAGGACGGTGACGCCGTCGCCCGCTACATCGACGCCCGTCTGACGGGTGGCGGCTTCGACAACGGCGGTCCCCGCTACAGCGAGCAGCACTCCGCCTTCGAGTCGGTCCTGGGCCTGCGCTACTTCGGCGCCCGGATCGGCTCCGACCTCGGCCGCTACCGGGGCGACAGCCGCTGGGCCCGGCACGCGGCCAAGGCGGACGGCGGAGTCGACGGCCACTTCGCGTGGATGCTGGTCTGGCAGATCCAGGACCCCACCCGCTGGCACCGCGAGCCGTCCACCGCCGCCGCCCGGCACCAACTGCGCGCCGGCACGGTGTCGGTGGCGTTCGACGATCACATGACCCCGTCGGTGGTCGAGGCCGACGGCACGTACTTCCTGCCGGCCGCCGTCAACCGCCAGCACGGTTTCGGCCCGGTCGTCGACGGCTTCCTGCTCTGCCGCCCCATGGGCGAGGTCCGCGTCCGCGACGTCCGCGCCGACGGCCTGACCGCCAAGCTGGTCACCAAGCCGATCGTCACCCGCGACCATGTCCTGCGCCACGTCCAGTCCCTGTACGTCACCGACGGCACCCGTCTGTGGACCACGGTCGCCGTCGAACGCCTGCCCGGCGCCCCGTACCTCCTGGCGGGCCTGCCGTACGCGGCGGACGACGGCGACCGCCTGCGCCGGATCGCGGAGGCCGAGGTGACGTCCGCCGGCGACCTGCGGCTGACCCACCCGACCGCCGAGGGCCCCGACCACTTCGACGCCCGCACGGACACCACCCAGGAACTGGCCGCCTTCGCACTGGCCGCCGATCCCCGCGGCTACGGCAACCCCGACGAGGGCTGGCAGCATCTGGTGACCTCCACGGCGTACGAGGCGACCCCCGTCCCGGGCGCCCCGGACGACCTGAACGTCTTCGCGGTGCGCTACGGCCGCGGCGAACACCCCTTCGAGTTCGCCGTCGAACACACCCCGGAGGGTCTGCTCGTCCGCACGGAGGCGTTCACCGCGCTGGTCGGCGACCCGGCGGGCGACGAGAAGGGCGAACCGACGCTGACGCTCGGCGCCTGAGCGTCAGGCCCACGGAGCGACCTCACCAGGGGAGGCCGACCAGTCCCCAACCTCGCCGGTCGGCCTCCTCCACGACCTCCCCCCACTGCCGGAGCAGCGAGGCGAACTCGTCGAAGTCCGCCATCCAGCGCCCCGGACGGGCCGCGTGTGCGGCATACGCCTCCCGGAGTCCGTCCAGCGGGGGCGCGGCCCGCGACCAGAACCCCGCCAGCGCCGACACGGTCTCCGGCCGACAGCACACCAGCGGAGTCCCGGGCTCCGCACCCGGCGGAGACAACTCGTCGTCGAAGACCCGGCCTTCCCCGTCGGGCCTCTCCCAGATCAACGGCCCCAGAAACCCGTCGAGCGGTTCCCGCAGCTCGGGCGCGGCGAACTCCCGTACGTCGTCCCACGCGTGCCCGGCCCAGAAGTGCGGCTTGATCCAACCCCATGCCGGCAGACTAGACCGAGTCGATCTTCGGCATCGCCGACTCCGGTACCACCAGGTCGGCCCTGCCCCTGGTCGTGGCCACCAGGTCCGCGTTGCGCTGGTCCGTGTCCAGCACCCAGGCGACGGCCTCGTCGTGCTGCTTGCCGAACTCCTCGTGGCGGGCGACGAGACGGCGGATGCGCTCGGGCTCGGAGAGTTCGCAGAACCAGACCTCGTCGAGGTGGGAGCGGACTCGGGCCCAGGGGCCGTCGTCGACGAGGAGGTAGTTGCCCTCGGTGATGATCAGCCGGGCGGTGGGCGGCACCGGGATGGACCCGGCGATGGGCTGCTCCAGGGTTCGCTCGAAGCCGGGGGCGTAGACGGTGTCGTCCTCGTCGCGGCGCAGCCGCTCCAGCAGAGCCGCGTAGCCCGATGCGTCGAACGTGTCCGGTGCGCCCTTGCGGCCCCGGCGGCCCAGCCGCTCCAACTCGACGTCCGCCAGATGGAAGCCGTCCATCGGGACGTGCGCGACCCAGGGCTCCCCGTCGCCGTTGAGCACCGACGTCAGCCGCTCGGCCAGGGTCGACTTCCCGGCGCCGGGGCCGCCCGTGATACCGAGCAGCGCCCGGCGGCCGGAGCCGACGAGCGCGGCGGCCCGCGTCGACAGATCCTCGAACGTGAGGGAGACGTGCGGGGCGCGCACCTCGGAACCGGATGTCATGCCGAGACCGTAAACCCTGGGACGGGCGCCCCGCGACGGAGGACCGACCGCGGTGACCGGGAGGTCAGCCGCAGAACGCGGATTCCAGGGTGCGGTTCATGGTCGAGTACACCGTGCCGTTGTTGGAGGTGTTGGCGAACGACGTCAGACTCCGCTTGCCGTCCTTCGACGTGAACGCCCAGGTGTAGTAGCCCTGCACGGTGCCCGTGTGCCCGTACACCGAGATCCCGCACGACAGATCACGCCGCCGCAGCCCCAGCCCGTACGCCTGGGTGCTGTTGACCGGAGTCCAGGTCAGCATCTGCTTCAGCTGGGCCGAGGAGGTCAGCTTCCCCTTCATCAGGGCGGTGAGGAACTTGTTGAGATCCTTCGCGCTCGACACCAGGGCCCCCGCGCTCTGCGCCCACGACACCGTCTGCTCAGTCGAGTCGATCTTCCGACCGGAGGAGTCGGCCGTCATATAGCCACGGGAGAACTTCCCCGGAATGGTGTTCTCGGGGTGGACATAGAACGTCTCGGTCAGTTTCAGCGGCTTGATGATCCGGTTCTGGTACGCCGTCGCCACTGGCTTCTTGGTGATCTCCTCGATGAGCATGCCTGCTACGACGAAGTTCGCGTTCGAGTACGCGTACGTGGCCCCCGGCTTGTTGGTGAGCGGCTTGGCCAGCGACATGTCCATCAACTGACGGTAGGTGTAGACCTTGTTGCGCACCTTCTCGAACCCTTGGACGGAGGGGGTGAACAGGGTGTTGGCGTGGTCGTACAGCCCGCTGCGGTGGCTCAGCACATGGCGGACCGTGATCCGTTGGTCGACCAGCCCCGGCAGATGGGTGTTGACCGGGGAGTCCAGCTTGAGCTTGCCCTCGTCGACGAGTTGCAGCAGGACCACCGCCGAGAACGTCTTGGTGACACTGCCGACGCGAATACGGTCCCCGGTGCCGAGGGCGCGCTCGCTGACCCGGTCGGCGACACCCTCCGCCAGATGCAGCGCCTTGCCGTTGTCGTCGATCCGCGCGAAAGCGCCTGGTGCGCCCTGGGAGAGTGCCGTGCGCAGTGATGTGCGCAGCGCCGTCCGATCCGGTGCGGCAACGGCGGCGGCAGCGGTGTCCGGAGGGGTGTCCGGTCGGGGGGCCGCCTGGGCGGGGACCGTCAGCAGGGACAGCGTGATCGCGCCCAGAGCCGCCGCGCTCATGCCCACCGTTGTCGAAACCATCTGATGCGTCTCCCGTCGCCGGCCGAGGCGTACACAGTGAGTTGAGCTGTGCACAGTCCGCATTGCAGTCGAGCGATCACAGAGAGTCAAGTAGCCGAGTGGGGAGGCGAGTTGACCGACCCGAAAGAGGGAGGTTTCCGTGAGTCGGGTTTCAGGCGCCGAAGAGCTGGGTCCAGTACGTCCCCGCCGCGCCGCCTCCCGCGAAGCCCACACCCATGTGGGTGAAGCCGGGTTTGAGGATGTTCGCGCGGTGGCCGGGGCTGTTCATCCAGCCGGTCACCACCTCGGCCGCCGAGCGCTGGCCGCACGCGATGTTCTCACCGATGGAGCGCAAGGGTGAGCCCGCGGCGGCGGCACGGTGCCAGGGTTCGCTGCCGTCGGGGTCGGTGTGGGAGTAGAAGGCGCGCTGGATCATGTCCGTGCAGTGCGCTTGCGCCGCGCCGGCGAGGAGCCGATCGGGGGTGAGGGGGCGTAGGCCTGCGGTTGCGCGCTCGGTGTTGGTGAGGGTGATGACCTCGGTGGTGATCTGTGCCAGACCGGTGGGGGTGTACGGCTGGGCCCAGAGAGCCGTCCAGAAGACCGTGCCTGTACGGGGTTGGGGATGTGGGCGATGCCGACGTCTGTGCAGCGGGGGTCTTGGAGTGTGTGGAGTGACTGGGGGGTCGAGAGGCAGTAGTCCACGAACTCGGCGGGGGTGCGGGGGCCGGAGACGAGGTGTTCGCCGACCGCGAGGTAGGTGTAGCCGGTCGCTGTGATGCGTTGGTGGACGGAGAGGCCGTCTGTGGTTTCGGAGGTGAGGTGGCCTTGTGCGGACATCGCTGTGGCGTGGGAGTGGGCCGCGTTTGTCAGGTGGGGGTTGAGCGTTATCGGTGGGGAGCCGACGGAGGAACGGGCTGTGTTGACCAGGGTCAGGAAGTCGGTCGCGGGACGAGGTGTCGAAGTCGCCGTCTCCTCGATCACATCCACCCCGAAGTCCCTTGCCACGCCCGCCAGTCCGTCCGCGTAGCCCTGGCCCAGTGCTCGGAGTTTCCAGGTCGGGCCCCTGCGATAGATCTCCGCCAGGAGCAGTACCGTCTCCTGCCTTGGGTGTGGTGGGGTGAAGCGGGCGAGCAATCGGCCGGCTGAGTCCGTGATCTGGAGGGTGGGGGCCGGCTGTTGGCCCAACGGTGTGCCCGGGTCCGCCGGGCTGATGGCCACCGTCACCCTGGTCGCCCCAGCCCGCAGCGCCGGCGGTGTCACCGTCAGGGTCTCCCCGTCCAAGCGGGTGCCCGGGGCCGTCGGCTGGTTGTAGAAGACGAAGTCCTCGTCGCCGTCCACCCTGCCGCTGTCGTCGGTGATCAGGGCCGACACGTCGAAGGGGCCCGGCACCCTGAGCGTCAGGGTGCTGGGCGGCAGGGGCAGATTGCCCCCGGGGAGCAGTTCGTTCATCGGTGCCGCCCGTCGCAGTGACCGTCAGCCCGACAACGACTCATCCTCGTAGGGCGGTTCCCGGGTCCTGCTGTCGTTCGGCTGTCAGCGTGTCGTCGCGGCCGGCGCGCATCGACCTCAGGGCCAGGAGGAGGACGCCGATGTCGTCGAGGTACATCGGATCGGGGAGCAGGTCCGTCGGGAGGACCAGATAGGCGACGGCTCCCCAGAACACCCACTTGGGGCCGGTGGGAAGGCCGGCCCGGCGCAGTTCACGCCGGGTGTTGACCAGTCGTAGCAGCAGCTTGACCGCCACGCCGAGAACGACCAGGGCGACCACCGCGATCACGATGATCGCGCCCCAGACCCAGGAATCCATCCGTCCCGCCCCTCACTCGTACGCCTGTGTCCTTCCCATCGTCTTCCCTGTGCGGGCGTCCTCTACCGCGACGCGCTGGACAAGGGGGCGGTAGAGGCGCGGTGTCAGTGGGCGGCTCGGGCGAGGTTGTGGTCCACGAGGGCCTGGCTGACGGCCCTGATGCTGCGGGCTATGTGGTTCAGCTGCATGACCTCGGCCGCGTACATCTTGATCGTGTGCTCGATCACCGACTCCGACATGCCCATGCGGGGCAGCTCGGAGCGGGCCGTCTGCAGGGCCGTGCGGGCGACCCGGATCTCGTGCTGGACCTGGATCTGGGCATGCCGGGCGAGCAGCACGGGATGACGCATCATCGCCGGATAGCTGCCGTAGCGGGCCGGTACCAACTCGCGCAGCCACTTGGCCGCAGACCTCTCCCAGTCATAGCTGCCGGGTGTCTTGACCTGACACGGCCAGTCCGTGTGGGTCGGCGAGGAGGTCAGGGCCATGTTCAACGCTCCGGTCTTGCATCGACGCCAGTGGGTGCGACTCGCGTGGAGTCCTGGGCGGCCCCGGTCTAGGGGATGGCCGGGGCCGCGCGCCCGGGCGCCGTGGCGGGTAGGAGCGGACGGTCCCGGGCGGATGACGTGACTTCGGCGTCCCACCGCGTCACGATCCGCGAGCAGTATTTATATATACCGATGAGTTTGCAAGAACATGAAAAAATTCATATGTGCCTGGTTCAGGCCTTTCGGCCCAGACCTTCAGTCCCTGAGGAAGAACTGGTGCTGCTCCGAGACCTGCTCGTACGCCTCCAGCCGGGCCTGGGTCCGTTCCGGATCGGCGTCGGTCATGGCCTGGAGCAGTGCGGCGGACATCATCACGGGGGCGGCGTAGGAGTCGAAGACCAGGCGTGAGCCGGTGCCGGTGGCGAAGGCGACGTCGGCCTCGTCCGCGAGCGGTCCCAGCCCCAGGTCGGTGACCAGGGCGACCTTCAGCCCGGCACTGTGCGCGACCCGCAGCGCGGTGAGCGTCTCCTGTGCGTGCCGGGGCATGGAGAACGCCAGCACCCAGGTGCCGCCCGCCTCCCGGGACTGCAGCAGGGCGTCATAGGCGACGGTGCCGCCCTTGGTCACCAGCCGGACATCGGGGTGGATACGGCGGGCGGCGTAGGCGAAGTACTCGGCGAGCGCGCCGGAGATACGCAGTCCGAGGACGGTGAGCGGGTTGGAGCGGGACAGGGCACGGCCGACCTCGATCACCTGGTCGGGGTCGGCGAAGTCGCGCCGCAGGTTCTCCAGGTTCTCGATCTCGGCGTCCACGGCCGACTGGAGTTCATTGCTGCGGTCCGGCGCGAGAGTGCCCGGAGGGCTGCCGAAGGTCGCGAGCGCGATGGCCTGGAGCTGTTCGCGCAGGGCCGGGTAGCCGCTGAAGCCGACGGCGGCGGCGAACCGGGTCACCGAGGGCTGGCTCACCCCGACCCGCTCCGCGAGGTCCGTGATCGACAGGAACGCGGCCTCGGTGATGTGCTCGATGAGGTACTGGGCGATCCGCCGCTGGCCGGGGGAGAGCCGGGGCCCGTCGAACAGTTCCCTGAGCCGGGACGTGGGCGACTGCTCGCTCTCCGGGGCGATGCGCCCGGACGTGATCGCTGATGCCTGCGCACGTGCCTGCTGCGGCGATGGCACCCGTGCGCCTCCTTCGTCTGCCACGACCACTCAACATAGCCGACGGCGCATGGGGTCCCGGGCGGTCCGAACCGGACCCGGGGGTGGCCCTGGGCCTCCGCGGGGGCCGGCGGTGGCGCTCGGCCGGGCGGGTGACTCGCGTGCGACCTGCGCGAACACGGTTTCGGGCACACCATGGGGGTACCCGGGCCTACGCCCGCCCCGCCGTCCACATCAGGAGATCGCCGTGACCCTGCCCCGACTGCCCGTGTCCCAGGTCGAGGTCGTGCTCTGCGACTGCTCCGCCCAGGACGCCGAACGTGTCTTCGCCTGTCTGTGCGCCCACTTCGAGTCGGACCGCCGCGTCGACGACCCGCCGCACGAGGCCCACAAGGAGCGGCCGACCATGTGGACCGGCATGTACGACACCGCCGTCGTGCCCACCGGCGCCGAGGAACCCCCAGAGCCGCTCTCCGGCCCCGTCACCGTGGACGCGCAGGGCAGCCCACCCGCCGTACGACTGCTGCGGGCCGCCCTGGAGGAGACGTACTCCTCCGTGCGGCAGATCGGTGTGGACGCCGGTGACCAGGAGGTCCAGCTGCAGCTGAGGGTCGAGGGCACGCACCGCTAGCCCCTTCGCGTCGCCGGCCCCCTTCGCGTCGGGCGACGGTCAGGGAAACAGCCGGTCGAGGAAGGCGTTGGCGTACACCCGGTGCGGGTCGAGGCGGTCGAGGATGTCCAGGGCGCCGGCCCAGCCCGGGCCCTCGCCGTCGTCGAAGGAGGCGGGGACGACGGTACGGATGACCTCCTCGTCGCTCCAGGCGGCCTCGTCGGTGTAACCCCAGCCCTTGGACCACTCGACGCGGGTGAGGGCATGACCGCCGTCGTACGTGGTGAGCAGGAACCGCTCCAGCTCGCGGAAGAACGCCTCCGCGTCCGGAGTCCCGGGCAGGGTCAGCACGTCCAGCCATACGGCGGTGTCCCACTCGGGGTGGTCGGCGCGCGGGCGCAGCGCCGACAGGAGCGGGGCCCGCGCGCCCGGCACGCCGACGTCCGCGGGGTCGTCGAGTCCGCTCACCCGGATCTCCACCGAGCCGTTGACGGGGAAGCGGCCGTCGGCGGCGTACGCGGTGAGGCGCTCGCGGTAGAAGGCGGCGAACTCGGAGACCACGCGCTGCACCTGCTCCCGTGAGGTGAGCACCGCGTACCCGTTCGCCGTGACCCGCAGTGTCGTGGGCTTCAGATACAGCAGGGTGTTCTTCGACGGCCCCCAGATGTCCGCCGACAGCGTGGTCACCAGCCCCAGCGACGCCACACTCGACTGCGCGTTGCCCAGCACCGGTGCCAGATACCAGGCACCCTCCGACACCATCCGGCCGACGAGGTCCGCGACGACGGTCGGAACGTTGTCCGAGAAGGGGTAGTTGTACGGCGAGGTCACCCGCCGGGAGGTGAGCGGGCGGGTCGGGGCCACGCTCCACACCTTCAGCCAGGGGAACTCGGTGAACGCGAACCAGATCGCCTCCAGCCGCCCCGCCTCGTCCAGGAAGCTCTCGAATGTACGCCCGCCCTCGCCCGGTGCCGCGAACAGCTCCCCGGCGGGGATGTCGGTCCGGCTCAGACACCTGAGATTGGTGTTGGCCCCGACCCGCAGCACGACCTCGGTGACGAGCGCACGGCCGACATGGGTGAACAGGGCGACGGCGTCGGCGTCGTCGCGCGCGAACGTGCGCAGGACGTACGCCTCGCTGCCTGCGTCCCACACCACCGCCGTCAGCTCCAGCACCAGATTGCTGAGCGAACCGTAGGTGTGACCGGGGAGCCGGGTCTCTCCCGAAGCCGGTACGGAGGTGCCGTGGGCGTCGATGGCGAGCATGCCGCCGACCGACAGATCGCCCGGCGCCGGACAGGCCGTGATCCCGAGCCCATGGCCCTCCAGGAAGGTCAGCAGGCCCTCCAGGGTGGCGCCGGTGGCGACTCGGACGGCGGCCGGGTCGGTGGATTCGAGGGTCATGGCGGTGAGGTGCGCGGTCGTGTCGACGAGCATGACCGGGGCGCCGGGCTCCGTGTCGTGCGTGATCGTCAGGGGCGACCAGCCGTGGGAGAGGCCCCGGGCGCGGACCTTCCAGCCCTGCCGCCGGGCCCAGTTGACCACCGCCACCACCTGGCCCGCGTCCGCCGGCGCGCAGGCCCACAGATCGGATGCGGTGAGGTCGCCGCCCCAGTTCCGGTACGACGAGCGGTACAACTCGACGTCCTCGGGGAAGCCGGGCAGCTCGGCCGCCGCCGCTGCCGGGTCCTGGCGGACGAACTGCGGAGTGAGGGCGAGGGCGGCGGCGGTGAGCAGGAATCCTCGGCGGGAGGGTGCGGAAGAGTCGGTCACCGCAGTCACGTTAGGCCAGGATTAACACAAGTGACCGATCCGCCAACCGGATTCACTCATGTGAGTGAAGTGTCGTTTGTCCCTGCTGAGGTGTCCGGGCCCTGGCGCCATCCACGGAAGGAGGAATCGACCGAGCCGGGAGGACGCCGTGACCGAGGAGAGCGACAACCGAGGACAGGACCCCGAAGGACCGGGCCGAGGCCGTGACGAGACGGAGGAGGAGCGCGCCGACCGACGCTGGACCGATCTGATCCAGGAGGTGCGGGTCGCCCAGACCGGGGTGCAGATCCTCTTCGGCTTCCTGCTGACCGTCGTCTTCACCCCGCGCTACGAGCAGTTGCCGCAGACCGAGAAGACCATCTACATCGTGACCGTCGTCCTCGGCGCCGCCGCCACCGGAGCCCTCATCGGACCCGTCTCCTTCCACCGTCTCGTCACCGGTCGGCACATCAAACCGGCCACCGTGGACTGGGCGGCCCGGATGACCCTCGCGGGGCTGATCCTGCTCCTCGCGACGATGACGACGGCCCTGCTGCTCATCCTGCGCGTGGCCACGGGCGACGGCTATGTGCCCTGGCTGGTGGGGTGTGTGCTCCTCTGGTACCTGCTCTGCTGGTTCGCGCTGCCGGGGTGGATTCGCAGCCGTCACTCCGGCGGGTGAGAACCGCCGACGGTATGACGGGTGACATCAGCCATTGGCGTGAATGCTGCTGTTGCCCCTGGGGCGTGCGGTGCGCGAGCGTGCGGTGTCATGGACCGTGACCAGAGCCGTTACTCCCCCCACCTGACCCGACGTCAACTCCTCGCCGCCACCGGGGCCACGGCGGTCCTCGGCACCGTCGCCACCGCGCCCCCCGCCCTCGCCGGCCCCCGGACGGCGGCCCGCACCACCGGGCTCTCCCTGACCTTCACCCGGGCCACCAACGGATCGGCCACCCTCGCCCCCGCCGGCGACACCCTTGTCGCCGAGATCCAGAGCGGCCTGTGGTCCCTGCCGCGCACCGGAGGCACCGCGGTCCCCCTCACCCCGGCCGACCTCGAACCGAACCGGCCCACCTTCTCCCCGGACGGCACCCTCATCGCGTTCTGCGCCTACCGGGACGGCGGCTTCCACCTCTGGACCATGCGCCCCGACGGCTCCGAGCTGCGGCAACGCACCGACGGCCCCTGGGACGACCGGGGCCCCGCCTGGTCACCCGACGGCACCCGCCTCGCCTTCGGCTCCGAACGCGGCGGCGACCCCGGCGAGCCCGTCGGCGGATGCCCGTACCGCGTTCACGTCCTGGACCTGAGGACGGGCGACATCACCCGGATCACCGGTCTCCCCGGTCAGGAGGGCCCGCTCCAGGACGGAGGATGGGAGGACTTCGACCCCACCTGGTCCCCGGACGGCACCCGACTGCTGTTCGTGCGCGCCAGGGCCGTCATCACCCCCACCGCCACGACCGTCGAGGCCCGCACCATCGCCTCCGTGGCAGCCGACGGCAGCGGCACGGTCACCGTCGAACACACCGAGACCGAGGCCGCCCAGGTCATGACCCCGGCCCCGGCACCCGACGGCCGCCGTCTCGCCTATCTGCGCACCACCGCCTCACCCGACGGCGCCTGCACCCTCGTCGTCGACGGCGAGCGCGTCCCGGTCGACGGCGACATCGCACCCGTACCCCCGCGCTGGACCCCCGACGGAGAGCTGCTCCTCACCCTCGACGGCCGGTTCACCCTGGTGCGCCCCGACGAACCCGCGAAGCCCGAGGCCATTCCCTTCGAGGGCGTGCTCCCCGTGGACCGGCCGCGCTACCGGGTCAAGGAGTACGACCTCGGGGAGGCCCGGGTACGGCCGGTGCGCGGCATCCATCTGCCCGCGCTGTCACCGGACGGCCGCAGTATCGCCTTCGCCGCGCTCAACTCGCTCTGGCTGGCGGGGACTTCGGGCGGGCGCCCGCCTAAGCGGCTGCGGAAGTCGCCGCCCACCCGCTACCTCCTCGCCCCCTCCTGGGCACCCGACGGCCGCTCCCTCGTCTACGCCGACGACCGCGACGGCCTGCTCGGCGTATACCGTCACGATCTCGCCACCGGCGAGGAGACCGCCCTCGCCACGGGCGGCCGGGTCTTCCCCGCCCTCTCGCCCGACGGCGGGCGCCTGGCCTGCCTCGACATGACCGGGCAGCTCGTCGTCCGCGATCTGGCGAGCGGCGAGGAACGCGTCCTCGTCTCCCCGCTGAACGGTGGCGGCATCCCCGGCCGACCGAGCTGGTCGCCCGACGGCCGGTCCATCGCCCTGTGCGACCGCAACCGCCTCGGCGCCCGCTTCCGCGAGGGCTACAACGTCGTCCGGGTCGTCGACGCCACCACCGGCGCCGACCGGTCGCACGCCGTCGCCCCGCACACCTCGATCTCCGACCGGTACGACTCCGGGCCCGTCTGGTCGCCCGACGGCCGCTGGATGGCCGTGATCGTCGAGTCCGCGCTCTGTCTGCTGCCGGTCGACCCCGACGGCACCCCACGCGGCGAACCGCGCACCCTCACCGACGAACCCGCCGACCACCCCACCTGGTCCGGCGACTCCAAGACCCTCCTCTACCTCTCCGGCACCCGCCTCCGCCTCATCGACACCTCCGGAGGCCGACCCCGAACCGTCCGCGTCCCCCTCGACCGCACCCGCCCCGCCCTCGCCGACACGGTCGTGCACGCCGGACGCCTCTGGGACGGCACCGGCGAGACCGTCAGGGAAGACGTCGACATCGTCGTCCGCGACGGCCGCGTCACCGAGGTGGCACCCCACCGCAGCGGCCGTCACACCCCCCGCCGTCGTGTCGACGCCTCCGCGCACACCGTGATCCCGGGCCTGTGGGACACCCACACCCACCCATGGCACAGCACCTACGGCAGCCGCCAGGCCACCGGCCAGCTCACCTACGGCGTCACCACCGCCGTCTCCCTCGGCGGCTTCGCCTACGAACAGGCCCGCATCCGCGAGGAGGTGGCCGCCGGCCGGCTCGCCGGGCCCCGGCTGCTCACCACCGGCGAACTCCTCGACGGCGCCCGGGTCGCGTACAGCATGGGGCGCGCGCACCGGACCCGGCAGGGGCTGCGCCGCTCGCTGGAACGGGGTGCCGCACTCGACTGGGACTTCGTCAAGACGTATGTGCGGGCGCCCGGCTGGGTGATGAGCGAGGCCGCCCGCTTCGCCCATGAACGGCTCGGCGTCCGCACCGGAGGACATCTGCTCTCACCCGGAGTGCAACTCGGGCAGGATCTGACGACCCACCTCCAGGCCACCCAGCGCGCCGAGTTCGGACACGCCATCACCGCCGCCGGGCACGCCCACCAGGATGTCGTCGAGGTCTACAGCGAGCCGGGCGTCGACTTCTCCCTCATCGCCACCCCGTTCACCGCCGGGCCCCTCCTCGGCGCGGACCCCTCCCTCGCCGACGACCCCCGGGTGACCGCGGTGATGCCCCCTTGGGACGCCGCCCTGGTCCAGCAGTCCGCGGGGGTGCCGCCCACAGCCGCCCAACTGGCCACACTGCGCATCGAGACCGACATCTACCGGCGCGTCCTGGCCGCGGGCGGCCTGGTCGCCCTCGGCACCGACCAACCCCTCGGCCCCGTCGGCCTCTTCCTCCACCTCGCCCTGCGGGCCCTGCACGACGCCGGTCTCACCCCGGCCCAGACGCTGAGCACCGCCACCGTCATGCCGGCCCGCCTCTTCGGCCTCGACGACCACCTCGGCACCCTGGAACCGGGCAAGCTCGCCGACCTGGTCGTGGTCGACGGCGACCCCTTCACCGACTTCACCGACCTCGTCCGTACCGTGTCGGTCCTCAGGGGCGGAACGCCTCACACCACCGAGGAGTTGGTGGCCGCCTACCGGCCGGCCGAGCGCCGCGCCAGGGCCGCCGAGCAGGACTGGCTGGAGGTGGGGAGGCTGATGCTTCGGGACGGGTGCTGCCACGATCACTGACGGGCTCGCGACGGCGCCGTCGCACGGGCGCGAGGACCGGCCCTGAGTATTTCGCGGGGGACCCTGTGCCGGGTTCTCCGCGTCGCTCAGTGGTCGGTCTCCTTGCCGATGAACAGCTCCGCGAAGGTGGACGCGGCGGTGGGGGAGCCCAGGACGCGGCGCAGGCGGGCGGTGGCCGCGCCCGCGCGGAAGGCGTCACCGGACGACGGGCCGTGCAGCAGCTCCGCCAGCCACTGGGAGAACTCCTGGTAGTGCCAGACCCGGCGCAGACAGGTCTCCGAATAGCCGCGCAGCCCGGTGCCGTCGCCCTTGTCGAGGTGAGCGATCAGCGCGTCCGCGAGGAGCAGGGCGTCATGGAGGGCGAGGTTCATGCCCTTGGCGGCGATCGGTGCGACCAGATGGGCGGCGTCACCGGCGAGATACAGCCGGCCGTACGCCATCGGCTCGACGACGTAGTTGTGCATGTCGAGCACCCGCTTCTCGACCAGCGGGCCCTCGGTGAGCGGCCGGGTGCCGGGCACCGCCAGCCGGGCGTGCAGCTCGGACCACACCCGCTCGTCCGGCCAGTTCGCCGGGTCGTCACCGGCCGGGACCTCCAGGTAGTAGCGGGTCACCTCGGGGCTGCGGGCCATATGACCGGCGAACCCGCGCGGATGCACGCCGAGTATCACGCAGTCCGACGACGGCGGCGCCTCCGCGAGCAGCGCCAGCCAGCCGACCCCGTGGTCATGGCGGGCCACGGAGACACGCTCGGCGGGCACAGCCGCCCGGCTGCCCCCTCGGGCACCGTCGCAACCGGCGATGAACTCGCAGCGCAGCAGCCGTCGTTCGCCCGTCGCGGGGTCGGTGTACGCCACGGACGGCCGCTCACCGTCGATGTCGTGCAGCTCGACATCGCGGACGCCGAAGCGGATGTCGCCGCCCCGCACGTCCGCGTACTCCCGTACGAGGTCCGTCACCAGCAGGGGCTGCGGGTACACGAAGTGGTGGTGCCCGGTGATCTCCGTGTACCCGAAGCGTTTGGCCTCGCCGGCGAAACGGAACTCGAACTCCTTGTGGACCGGAGCCCGTTCCACGATCCGGTCGGCCAGCCCGCGCCGCTCCAGCGCACGTACCGCCCACTCCTCCAGGAACCCGGCACGCGGCCGCGTCTCGATGAACTCCCTGCTCTCGGTCTCCAGCACCACACAGTCCACGGAGGCGGCCCGCAGGACGTTCCCCACCGTCAGCCCGGCCGGCCCGGCGCCGACGATCACGACCGGGGTGTGCTCGACCGACGAAACCGATGAAACCGACGAGACCGACGCGGTCGACGCAGTCGACAAGGCCGACTCGGCGTCGGAGAGGAAGACCGGAGAGGTGGGGGAGGTCATTCGAACATTATGGTGGGTGCCGGGCGGCCCCCTTCAAGTGAGCGGCAGGGAGGGCCGGTTGCCGTCACAGGTCGAAGCGGCGGGCCCACTCCATGACGTCCTGCGGTGTCGCGTTGCCCCCGCACACCACGAGGCCCAGCCGGCATCCCTCGCCGACGCGCTCCGCCACCTGCCGGGCCGCCGGCAGCAGGCATCCGGCGGCGGGCTCGGCCCAGACCTTGGCGTGTTCGGCGAGGTCGAGGACACCGCGTACGGCCGCGGAGTCCGGGACCACGAGGACGTCCTCGACGAGGGCGGAGACATGGTCGTAGGTCAGTCGGGAGACCGCGGGCGCGCTGAGGGTGCTGACGATGGAGGAGAGGTCGACCGTCAGCGGACCGCCCGCCGCCAGCGCCTCGGCCATGGCCGTGGCGCCCTCGGTCTCCACACCCCAGACGCGGACCTCGGGCCGCAGCGCCTTGAACGCGGCGGCCACCCCGGAGATCAGCCCACCGCCCCCGATGCTCACGAGGACGTCGGTCGGCGCCCGAGGGCCCGGGGTGTCCTCGATGAACTCCAGGCCGACCGTGCCCTGCCCGGCGATCACCAACTCGTCGTCGAAGGGGTGGACGAGGGTGAGGCCCTCCTCCCGCAGCCGCTCGGTGAGCGCGAACGCCTCGGCCATGCCGTCGGTGAGCCGCAGCGCCGCCCCGCATCCCTCGACGAGGTCGACGGCCCGCCGGGGTGCGGACCTCGCCATCACCACCGTCGCCTTGATGTGCAGAGCGGCGGCCATATGGGCGAGGGCGATGCCGTGGTTGCCGCCGCTGACCGCCACGACACCGGCCGCCCGCTCGGCGTCGGTCAGCGCGAGCAGCTTCGCGGTGGCGCCGCGGGCCTTGAACGAGCCGGTCCGCTGGAGCAGTTCGAGCTTCGCGGTGACCGGGACACCGCAGTACGCGGACAGCCCCGGGCTCGCCACCGTCGGCGTCCGCACCACATGCCCGGCGATCCGCTCGGCCGCCGCCCGGATCTCGGAGATCCCGATCAACACACCCACCCCGTTCCGTACGTCATGGACCTCGATGCTACGGGCCGGACCCGGCGCTCACGCCCGTCGCAGGGTCTCGGCCCAGTTCGCCGGTACCCGTCCCGCCGGGCCCGGCGACGGCTGGTCGGCCGGGTGGCTGAGCGGTGGGGCGAGGTCGGGCCCGGACTCGTACATCTCGGAGGTCTCGTAGTTCCAGAACCAGGACTCGCCGGGCTCGTAACTACGGACGAAGGGGTGCCCCGTGGCGGAGGCGTGCGCGGTGGCGTGCCGGGCCGGGGAGGAGTCGCAGCAGCCGATGTGACCGCACTGCGCACAGCGCCGCAGATGGAACCACCAGCCTCCGGTGGCGTCGCAGTCCCCGCAGCCGTCCCCGCTCGGCGGTACGGACGGGTCGATTCCGGCGGGCAGCGTCATGACGACTCCTCGGGGGCGTCGGGGACGAGGGGGAGACCGGGGTCGGACGGGGGCGCGGTCAGCTCCACCGTGAGGATCACGTTCCGCGCCGGACCGACCGCCTGTCATACGCCTCCCACCCCGAGCAGATGGGCCCATCGTATGTTCGGACCACGGGGTTCGCCCGGTTTCGGAGGACCGGTCGGTACGGGGCCACCTGCCCGTCCGCCCGCGTCATGACCCGGGCGTGGGGAAGACTTGACCCAGCCGTGGAGCGACACAGAGAGGTGGCCGATGACGACGCGCCCGATCACCGCCGCAGTGGACGGTACGACCGAGAGCCTCGCCGCGCTGGCGTGGGCCGGCCGGGAGGCCGTACGGCGGGGGCTGCCGCTGAAGGTGGTGCACGTCTGGCAGTGGCAGCCGCACGAGGCGATCACCGTGGACCGGGACGGCCAGGCCCAGTGGGCGCGGGACGCCCTCGCCGAGGCCGCGCGGACCGTGACCGAGCGGCACCCCGAGCTGGAGGTCACCACCGAACTGGTCGAGGGAAACCCGGTCGACTCGCTGGTCTCCGCCGCCGGGCACGCCGAGACGCTGGTGCTCGGCTCGCGCGGGCACGGGGTCGTGGTCGGCTTCCTGCTCGGTTCCGTGGGACAGGCGGTGCTCGTCGAGTCCCCGCGCCCCGTCGTCCTCGTCCGCGCCGACGACAACCCCTCCGACGAGGCCGCCGGGCGCGAGGTGATCGTGGGGCAGGAGGGCTCGCCGGAGGACAGCGCCGACGTGCTGCGCTTCGCGTTCGAGACGGCGGCGGCCCGCGGCGCCGCCCTGCGCGCGGTACGGGCCTGGACCCTGCCGCCGCTCTACGCCTACAGCCCGGCCTCGCTGAGGCTTCTCGACGAGGCCGGCGGTCTGGAGCCGTACGAGAAGAAGGCGCTGGCGGCGGCGTTGGAGCCGTGGCGCGAGCGCTTCCCCGACGTGCCGGTCACCCAGCACGTCGAGATCGGCAGCGCGGGACAGGTGCTGCTGTCCGTGGCCCCGCGCGCCCAGCTGATGGTCGTCGGGCGGCGGGCCCGCCGCACGGCCGTCGGCGCCCGCCTCGGCTCGGTCGCCCACGGCGTACTGCACCACGCGCCGTGCCCGGTGGCCGTGATCCCGCACGTCTGACGGGCGGTGGCCGTGATCCCGCGCGCCTGACGGGCGGGAGCCGTGATCCGCACGCCCGACCCGGCGGGTTCACATGGGGACGATGCCGTCCACCGGCGGCGACAGCGTCTCCCGGGCCTTCGGCAGCACGTTGGCGATGTAGTCCTTCACCGCCATGTCCAGACCGATGTCGTGCTGGGCCCGCTCGGACAGATACCAGCGGTGTTCGAGGAGCTGGTGGTAGATCTCGGCCGCGTCCATGGAGCCGCGCAGCTCCAGCGGTACGGCCCGTACGGTCGGCCGGAACACCTCCCGCACCCAGCGGTGGGCCAGCACCTCGGGGCGGGCGCCGAGGGGGTCGCCCGGGGCGTAGTCGTCCTGGGTGGCCATCCAGCTCTCCAGGTCGTTCAGCAGCCGCCGGGCCTGGTTCTCCTCGGTGTCCAGACCGGTCAGACGCAGCAGCTGGCGCTGGTGGTGACCGGCGTCCACGACCTTCGGCACGAAGGTGACCGTGTCGCCGTTGGAGGAGTGCTCGATCTGCATCTCGGCCACGTCGAAGCCGAGGTCGTTCAGGCGGCGGATGCGGCGCTCGATGTAGTGGTACTTGCCCGCCGGGTACACCGACCTGCGCGTCAGCTCGTCCCAGAGCGACCGGTAGCGGCCGCAGATCTCGTTGCCGAACTCGATCGCGTCCACCGAGGGGTGCAGCGCGCCGGACGCCTCCAGGTCCAGCAGCTCCCCGCTGATGTTGACCCGGGCGAGATCGAGATCGTAGTCCCGCTGCCCGGTGCTCAGCTGGGGGTGCAGATCGCCGGTCTCGGCGTCCACGAGATACGCGGCGTACGCGCCCGCGTCCCGCCGGAACAGCGTGTTGGACAGCGAGCAGTCGCCCCACGCGAACCCCGCGAGGTGCAGCCGGACCAGCAGTACGGCGAGGGCGTCCATCAGACGGTGCATGGTCGCCGGGCGCATGGTCGTCTCGAACATCGAGCGGTACGGCATCGAGCCGCCCAGATGCCGGGTGATCAGCACCGGCTCCAGGGGATCGCCGGCCTCGTCGACGCGGCCGGTGACCACGCCGAGGGCGTCCACGGCGGGGATGCCCAGCCGGTCCAGGTCGCGCAGCAGCTCGTACTCGCGCAGGGCGGGGCGTTCGGCGAGCTCCTTGACGGCGACGACCTCGTCGCCGGCGCGGGCGTAGCGCACGACGTGGCGCGAGATGCCCCGGGGGAGCGGTACGAGGTGGTGCTCGGGCCACTCCTCCAGCGGCAGATGCCAGGGCAGTTCGAGGAGCAGCGCGGGGTGTTCCGGGTTGGTGGCGCTGATCTGCAGTGCCATGGGTCCTCTGCCTTCGTCTCACAGTCGTGCCGGTGCTCGCGGGCGAGCGGGGTGGCCGCGGTCGGCGGTCGCCCGCCCCCGCTGGAGCATCTCCGCATCCGGAGGACCGTTTCGTCAACTCAGGGGGAAGGGGGCGTGACCAGCGGAGGGCGGTCACCCGACCAGGCCGAGGCCGTCGGCACCCTCCACCGGTCAGGGTCGTGCCCGGCGGAACACGTCGTCGGAGTCGTCCCAGCCCGAGACGTCCTCCAGGGCGGTGCGGCGACCCGCGCGGGCCGTGGCGTACATGGCCTCGATCTCGGCCGCGTACCGCTGCACGATGCTGTCCCGGCGCAGCTTCATCGACGGCGTCAGCAGCCCGCTCGCCATGTCGAACGGCTGGGGGAGGATACGGAAGACCCGGATGGACTCCGAGCGGGACACCGTGCTGTTGGCGGCGGCGATCGCCCTCAGCACCTCCTGGCGCAGGGCGTTCTCCTCGCGTGCCTCACGGCCCAGCAGGGTGTTCTCCACGTCCAGCGCGCCCCGCCAGTGGGCGAGGAACTCCGGGTCCAGGGTGATCAGAGCGCCCACGCACGGCCGGTTGTCGCCCACCACGACCGCCTGGTGGATCAGCGGATGCACCCGCAGCTGCTCCTCCAATGGCGCCGGGGCCACGGCCTTGCCGCCGCTGGTGATGACGATGTCCTTCTTGCGGCCGGTGATCGACAGATACCCCTCGGCATCGATCCGCCCGATGTCGCCGGTGGCCAGCCAGCCGTCCTGGAGCACGCTCCGGGTGCCGAACTCGTCGCCCACGTACCCCTGGAACACCGAAGGCCCGCTGACCAGGATCTCCCCGTCCCGGGCCACCCTGATCTCGGTGCCCGGCAGCGGACGCCCCACGGTGCCGAACTTCTCCCGGCCCACCGGCTGGGCGGTGATGCCCCCGGCGGTCTCGGTGAGGCCGTAGCCGTCATGGAGGTGGATACCGATCCCGGCGTAGAACAGCGTCAGCTCACGGTTGAGCGGGGAGCCGCCGGAGCAGCCGCCCCGGACCCGGCCGCCGAGCGCCGCGCGCAGCTTGCGGTACACGGTCTTCTCGTACAGGGCGTGCTGGAGCCTCAGGTCCATTGCGGGGCCGGGGCCCGCGTCCAGCCGTTGCCGCTCCATGGCCTCGGCGTAGTCCCGTGCCGTACGCACCGCGCGCTCGAACAGCTGGCCACGGCCCGCCTCTTGGGCGCCGCGCAGGAAGTTCTTGTAGATCTTCTCGAAGACATACGGGACGCCGTACAGATAGGTCGGTCTGAAGGAACGTATCGCCGAGGAGAGGGACTGCTCGCGCAGATCGGGTTCATGGGCCAGCAGCAGTCCGCCGCGCAGGCACATGCCCTGGATCATCAGGCCGTAGACGTGCGAGAACGGCAGGAAGGCGAGGAACGCGGGCTGTTCGCCGGGTGCGGCGGCCGTGTGCCGCCAGCCGGCGAGGAGGACGTCGCAGGGGCTGGCCAGGCTGCGGTGGGACAGGGCGCAGCCCTTGGGGTGGCCGGTCGTGCCGGAGGTGTAGGCGATCACCGCGGTGGAGTCCGGCATGACGATGCGGCGCAGCGAGTCCACCGTCGCGTCCGGTACGTCGCGGCCCAGCTCCACCAGACGGGTCAGGGAGTCGTCGTCCAACTGCCAGACGTGGCGCAGCAGCGGCAGCTTGGCGCAGACCGAGCCGACCGTCATCACGTTCTGCTCGTCCTCGACGACCACGCCCACACAGGACGCGTCCCTGAGAATCCACTCGACCTGGTCGCGGGACGACGTCGGATAGATCGGCACGATCTCGGCACCGACCGCCCACAGGGCGTAGCCGAGCACCGTCCACTCGTAGCGGGTGCGGGCCATCACGGCCACCCGGTTGCCGGGGCGGATACCGGAGACCACCAACCCCTTGGCGAGAGCGACCACTTCGTCACGTACCTCGGCCGCGCTCAGCCTGGTCCACTTGTCCGGGTCGGCCGGGTCGCGGCGGGCGATCTGCGGCAGCGCGGGATCGCGGTGGGCCGTCTCGAAGAGTGAGTCGGCGAGTCCCCCGGCCATCGTCTGTGCCGTCGTCGGAGCAATGCCGAAGTTGCTCATGCGCCGCTCCCGAGCCTTCCCTGCGCGCGTGTCCGCCGACTGTTCGGTAACCGGCGGTGGTCGAACGTAGCGCACGGCGCCGACACATGCGCGGGGATTCGGACAAGTCGCCGCCCCATAGCCGCACAGGGGGCGATGAACGTGATGTGCGGCACGTAAGGGGCGGCGCCCGTGAGCCCCTTGCGGGCATTGTCGCTGCACACGGCTTGATCACCTCTGACCGGCGGTGATGCCCCGAATCCGGCCGCTCCCCGGGTGTGGCACTGTGGTGCGCGCGAGCGCGGGAGAGGTCCCGCCGACCTGGAGAGGTGGACGGTGCGCGAGCCGAACGTGATGGGGGACTGGCAGGAGTACGACGGCGACCTGGCCGGCCTGCGGGTGCGCGTCCACGGCCTGGAGTGCGCCGAACCGCCCCGGGGCCGCGACGACGCCGCCGACGCCATGACGTACTTCCGCTTCCGTGTGACCGTGGAGAACCGGGGCGCCGACCACGTGGGCCTGCATCTGGAGGACGGGCAACTCGACATCCGCACCGGGCCCGACGGCGAGAGCGCCTTCCTGGACTGGCGGAACTCCCGCTTCATCGAGGGCTACGACCTCTACCCGCTGCGCCGCGCCACGGCCGTGCTGTACGCCGCCGCCCCCGAGGCACTGCTCTCCCAGTGCGACATCCAGGTCCAGCTGAGGGCCGACGAGGAGTGGACCGAGCGGTATCTGTGGTCCGGGGGCATCGGCGTCGACGAGGAACTCCTCGACCCGGCCGGCGGTACCGGCCGGGAGGGGATCACCGGGCAGATCAGCGCTTTCCTGCAGGAGGAGGCGGAGCGAGGAGCGGGCTGATCAGCCGCTTCAGCAGCGGCCAGGCCAGCAGCAGCACGATCACCGCGTACACGGTCACCGAGAACGGGGTGTTCACCAGGCCGCCGACACTGCCGTCGCTGATCTGCAGGGCCCGCCGCAGTTGTTGCTCGGCGTTCGGGCCGAGGATCACCCCGATCACGGCGGGCAGCACGGGCAGCCCGTAACGCCGCATCCCGAACCCGATCAGACCGATGACCAGCAGGATCACCAGGTCGATCACCTCGCCGCCGACCGCGTACGCGCCGACCGCCGCGAAGAACAGGATGCCCGCGTAGAGATACGGCCGGGGGATGCGCAGCAGCTTCGCCCACAGCGGGGCCAGCGGCAGGTTCAGGGCGAGGAGCAGGACCATGCCGACGAACAGTGAGGCGATCAGGCCCCACACCAGGTCGGGTTCCCGCTCGAACAGCAGGGGACCGGGCTGGATGCCGTACTGCTGGAAGGCGGCCAGCATGACCGCCGCGACCGCCGTCGTGGGCAGGCCGAGCGTCAGCATCGACACCAGGGTGCCCGCCGCCGAGGCCGATGCCGCCGACTCGGGGCCCGCGACGCCCTCGATGGCGCCCTTGCCCCACTCGTCCTTGTGCTTCGACAGCCGTTTCTCGGTGACATACGACAGGAAGGTGGGGATCTCGGCGCCGCCCGCCGGGATCGCGCCGAACGGGAAGCCGATGAACGGTCCGCGCACCCAGGACTTCCAGGTCCGCTTCACATCGCCCCTGCCGAGCCACGGCCGCCCCACCGGGATCGGCTCGGGCGGTCTGCGCCGCAGATGGGCGGCCACCCACAGCGCCTCACCGATCGCGAAGAGACCCACGGCGACGATCACCACGTCGACACCGTCGGCGAGTTGCAGCGAACCGAACGTCAGCCGCTGCTGCCCGGTCATCTGATCCAGCCCGACCAGACCGATCGTCAGACCGATGAGGAGGGAGGCCAGCCCCCGGATACGGGACGAACCCAGTACCGATGTGACCGCGATGAACGCGAGCACCATGATGGCGAAGTAGTCCGGGGCGCCGATGTCCACGGCCAACTCGGCGACCGTCGGCGCCAGCGCCACCAGCAGGAGCGTGCCGACCATGCCGCCCGCGAAGTGCCCGATGGCCGCCGCCGCCAACGCCTGCGCGCCGCGCCCCGACTTGGCCATCGGGTTGCCCTCCATCGCCGCCACCACGGCCGCGCTCTCACCGGGGGTGTTGAGGAGGATCGAGGTGGTGGAGCCGCCGAACATCGCCCCGTAGTAGATCCCGGCGAACATGATGAACGCGCCGATCGGGTCCAGCCCGTACGTCACCGGCAGCAGCAGCGCCACCGCCATCGCCGGGCCGATACCGGGCAGTACGCCGATGGCGGTGCCGAGGAGGACACCTATCGCCGCCCACAGCAGGTTGATCGGGGTGAGAGCCGTACCGAAGCCGTCCAGAAGGGAGTTGAGGGCGTCCATGTCACAGGACTCCCATCAGCGGGCCGCCGGGCAGCGGGACACCCAGCAGGTTGTTGAAGACGGCGTAGGTGACCAGGGAGAGGACGGCCGCGATCAGCGGGTCCCGGTCGAAGTGGCGGCTGCCGAGGGCGAAGGCCGCGCCCCAGAAGAGCAGGGCGCCCGCGACGGGGAAGCCCAGCGGCTCGATGAGCACGGCCGAGCCGAGGAACACTCCGGCGAGCAGCAGCACCGTACGCCAGTCCGCGGGCTCGGAGAGGTCGATGTCCTCGCCGGTCTCGGCCTGGCCCCGGCCGCCGCGCAGGACGTCCACGGCGAGCAGGGCGGCGATCAGCAGCAGTCCGCCGCCTACCACGATCGGAACGGTCCGCGGGCCGACCGGACCGCGCTGGGCGATGTCGACGTCCATGGTGAGCGCGTCGGTCAGGACCAGGACGCCGAGCGCCAACAGCAGGACGCAGACGCCGAGTTCGGAGTGGTCGCGCAGCCAGGAGCGGCGTTCGTCCGTGGCCGCCGGGGAGGTTTCGGTCGTCCGAACGGTCATAGTCCCAGCTCCTTCAGCACCGACACCACGCGGTTGTCCTGGGCCTCCAGGAACTTCCCGAACTCGTCGCCGGTGAGGAACGCGTCGTCCCAGCCGTTCTGCTTCATCGACTGCCGCCACTCCGGAGAGTCGTGCAACTCCTCGATCAGCCGGGTGAGTTTGTCCCGCTCGGCGTCGGTGAGACCGGGCGGGGCCACGATGCCGCGCCAGTTGGTGAAGTTCACGTCGTAGCCCTCCTCCTGGAGGGTGGGCGCGTCCAGACCGGCGACCCGCTTCGGCCCGGTGACCGCGAGGAGGCGCAGCTCACCCGCCTTGATCTGGTCCAGATACTCGCCGACGCCGGACACCCCGAAGGCGACCTTGTTGCCGAGGATCGACGCCAGCAGCTCACCGCCGCCGTCGAAGGGCACGTAGTTGACGTCCTTCGGCGAGATCCCGGCCGCCCGCGCCATCAGCATCGGCGCCAGATGGTCGGGGCCGCCCGGCGACGACCCGCCGCCCACCGGCAGCTTCCCGGGGTCCTCCTTCCAGGCGCCCACGAGTTCGTCGATGGTTTTGTACGGCGAGTCCTTGGCGACCACGACCACGTCCTGCTCCTCGGTGAGCCGGGCGATCGGCGTGGTGTCGGCCAGGGTCTTCGGCGCGTCGTTGGAGCGGACGGCGCCCACGACACCGAGGCCCATGGACATGGCGAGCTTGCCATTGCCGTGCTCACTGACCAGCCGGCTCAGCCCGACGGTGCCGCCGGCGCCGGGCAGGTTGAACACCTCGATGTTGTGGGTGAGCCCGGCGTCCTCGGCGTTCTTGGCCGCCGTACGGGCCGTGATGTCGTAGCCGCCGCCCGGTGTGTTCGGGACCATGAACCGCAGGCCCGGTATCTGCGTGCCCGTCTCGGTGCCGCTGCCGGTCGTCAGCAGCGGCGGTCCCACGAGCACGAGCACGGCGGCGCCGAAGAGGGCGAGCGGAGTGCGCAGGTGCACGGATGCCACCACCTGTCGGAGGTATCGGGGAGTGAAGGTCGGGTTCGGGTCGGGAGAGAAGGTGACCTGTGCCACATCGTGCCCGCGCGTGAGACGCATGTCTCACTTCCGGAAGCAACGGTGGTTGTGGTCATTGAGGTCGTGGCGGTTGTCACCTTATGGGCACTGTCCCCACACGTCCCTTTCGCGGACCATACGTGGGCGCCATGATTGTGCGACCCACCGCACAAGCCGACGCAAGAGACCGCCGTCACACTCCCCGCCGCTGTGAGAGATGAGTACGCCGTGTTCCGTCGCCAGACCCTCGCGGGCGAGATGCTGGTCCTCCAGCTCGCCATCGTCGTGGTGGTGCTGCTCGCGGTGGCCGCGGTCTCCCTCACCCAGTCCGCCGCGACCTTCAACAGGGTGGAGGGCCGCCGCGTCACCGCGCTCGCCGAGCAGCTCGCCGCCAACCCCCTGGTACGCGACCGGCTCGCCCAGCCCGTCGAGCACGAGGCGCTGGCCACTCTGGTGAACTCCCTCCAGACCCAGTCGGGAGTGACGTCCATCACGGTCGCCGACGCCCGTGGGAAGATCGTCAGCTCCACCGACCCCACCGCGATCGGCGAACGCCTCCCCATCGGCGAGGGCGCCGAGCCCGGCCGTGGCTGGGCGGGGTCGCTGACGCTGGACGGCCGCCAGGAACTGGTCGCCCAGGTGCCCGTCCTCGGCGCGACCGACGCCAACCTCGGCCGGCTTCTGGGCACGGTCATGATCGGCGAGGCCTCCCCGACGGTGTGGCAGCGCCTCAGCGGAGCCTCCTCCTACCTCCTCGCCTACCTGGGCATCGCCAGCGGCCTCGGCATCGTCGGCTCCTGGCTGCTGGCCCGCCGCGTCAAACGCCAGACGCTCGGCCTCGAACCCCGCGAGATCGCCGGCCTCGCCGAACACCGCGAGGCCATGCTGTACGGCATCGCCGAGGGCGTGATCGCACTGGACCCCCACCACAGGCTCACCCTCGTGAACGAGGTCGGGCGGCGCCTGCTGGACCTGCCCGAGGACAGCGTGGGGAAGAGCCTGGGGGAGCTGGGGGTGGAGGGGCGGCTGAGGGATGTGCTCGCCGGAGCCCAGGAGCACACCTCGACCAAGCGGGACGAGGTCGTCAAGCGCGACGAGGTCGTCATCCGGCGGGGCCGGGTGCTCGTCATGAACCGGATGACCGTCACCAAGGACGGCCGTCACCTCGGCTCGGTCACCACCCTCCGGGACCGCACCGAACTGGCCCGGCTGGAGCGCGAGATCGGCTCCTTCCGCAGCTCCTCCGAACTGCTGCGAGCCCAGGCCCATGAGTTCGCCAACCAACTCCACACCATCTCCGGCCTCATCCAGATCGGCGAACAGGACGAGGTCGTCCACTACATCCGGGCGCTCAGCAGACGCCGCCATTCCCTCGACGTCACCCTCAGCCGCCGGGTCCGCGACACCGCCGTCGCCGCCCTGCTGATGGCGAAGACCTCCCTCGCCGCCGAACGCCGGGTCACCCTGCGCATCTCCGACGCCACCGCCCTCGACCGGCTCGCCCCCGAGGACGCCGCCGATGTCGCCACCGTGGTCGGCAACCTCGTCGACAACGCCGTGGACGCCGCCGCCTCGGGCGCCCCCGACGACCACGGGACGTGGGCCGGGGCTGGGGCCGCCGGCCGTGGAGGTGGTGGAGGTGGTGGAGGTGGTGGCGGCGGTGGTGACCGCATCGGGTCCGGTGACCGCGAGGCCTGGGTCGAGGTGGAGCTGCGCCAGGACGCCTCCAGCGTGGAGATCGTGGTCCGCGACTCGGGCCCCGGAGTGGCACCGGAACTCGCCCGCGAGGTCTTCTCCCACGGCTTCACCACCAAGGCCGCCCAGGAGGGCGAACGCGGTATCGGCCTGGCCCTCACCCGCCTCGTCTGCGAACGGCACGGCGGTGAGATCTCGGTGACCAACACCCCGGACGGGGCCATGTTCACCGCCCGCATGACCGTCAGCCACCTCACCGACGCGGTGGCGGAAGGAGCGACACCATGAGACAAGGGTTGGACGCCATCGACGTACTCGTGGTCGACGACGACTTCATGGTGGCCCGGGTCCACCGCACGTTCGTCGAACGCGTCGAGCCGTTCCATGTCGTAGGCGTCGCCAGCAGCGGCGAACAGGCGGTGACCGCCGTCGACGAACTCCGCCCCGACCTGGTCCTGCTCGACCTCTACCTCCCCGATGTCTTCGGCCTCGACGTCATACCCCGGCTGCGCGCCGCGGGCCACGACTGCGACGTCATGGTCATCAGCGCCGCCAAGGAGGCCGACAGCGTGCGCGGCGCCGTACGGCACGGTGTCGTCGACTACCTCCTCAAACCGTTCGAGTTCGAGGACCTGTCCTCCCGGCTCCAGCGGTACGCCGCCCAGCGCGGCCGGCTGCTCACCACGGTCGTGCACAGCCAGGCCGACGTGGACCGGGTGCTGGCCGGGGCGGGGGCCACACCGTCGCCGGCCGGCGGTGCCCTGCCCAAGGGCATGAGCGTCGAGACCGCCGACCTCATCGAACGCACCCTGCGCGCCGCCGACGGCACCCTGTCCGCCACCGAGTGCGCCACCCTCACCGGCATCTCCCGCGTCAGCGCCCGCCGCTACCTGGAGTACTTCCACGGCACCGGCAACGCCGAGGTCACCCTCCGCTACGGGGTGGCCGGACGACCGGAGCGCCGGTACAGCTGGCGGGTGTGACCGAGGGCGCCCGGCGTCGGTATGCGCTCCAGGACTCCGCCCGCGAACACGTCGTACAGCGGCAGCGTTTCGAGGTGCACATAGCCGATGTGGCAGTCGCACACGGCCAGCGGGCACGGGCGGGGCGCCAGGGCCCGGCGGAAGGAACCGTCGTAGAGGTTGCCCAGTTCGGCCTTCACGAAGTGGCAGCGCCGTACCGTCCCGTCCCCGTCGACCGACACGACCGACGAACCCGTACGGCACGCCTGCCCCGCCGAGCGGTGCGGATCGCGGCTGAACGGGAAGAGCGGGTCCAACTCGGCCCACAACGCCGCCTGTTCATCGGTGTAGGTGTGCCCGTCGGCGGCGTTCACCCACAGATACACCCGCTCCGGCAACTCCGCGCGCAGCCGCCGGGCATGCCCCAGATGCTCCGGCAGCCCGACGATCCCCACACTGAACCGGACCCCCGTCCCGTCCAGCCGCCGCGTCTTGTCGAGGAACCGCTCGTACGGCGTCTGCCCCGGGTGGTACGTGCACCACAGCGCCACCGTGTCCAGGTCGGCGTCGGCAAGCCACTCGGTGCGACAGCTGAGGTTGGTCTGGATCGCCACCCGCTCGATATGCGCCTCGTGCGACAACTCCACCAGGGCCCGCCGATACCAGGACCGCACCAGCCCCTCGCCCCACGGGGTGAAGAGCACGGAGAGCCGGTCGCCCTTCTGCGCCCGCGCCCACGCCGTGAACCGCTCCAGCGCCGCCCGGTCCGCCCGCAACTGAGCCGTCGAGTCCCGCCGCTTGGCGAACGGGCAGTACGGGCAGTCGTAGTCGCAGGAGGCCAGCGGCCCACGGTAGAGGATCGTCAGGTCCATGGCCTTCTTCACCTCAGCTCGTACTCGGCCATCAGGTCCCGTACAACGGGGGAGAAGAACTCGGGGCCGACGGCGTCCGAGTGGGCGAGCCCTTCGTCGGATAGCTTCAGGAGCTCGGCGGTCACGTCTACGTCAGCCAGCCAGCCGCGCGACGCCAGCCGCTCCAACTCCACCGGGAAGTCGTCGTACGGTTCGCTCCCGAACTCCCTGCGGTAGTCGGCCACCGCCAACCCCTGTGCCTGGAGCAGCGATTGGAGGAGGTAACGGCGGCGGGCCTCGTTCCTGCCCTTGTCGATCTCGAAGCCGTACACGGGTCGGCTGAAGTCCTCGGTGGCCGTGTAGTCGTCGATGATCCCGCGTATCTCCCGCATGTCGACCGCGTAGTCGAAGGAGTAGTGCAGCCCGGACGTGTACGAACGGGCGCCGCAGCCCAGGCCGATCATGCCGTCGGTCTGGCAGGCGTAGTCGTCCGGGCCCTGCGGTGGGGCGTCCGTGCGGCGGAACATCCGCATGGAGATCTGCTCGTAGCCGCAGGCGAGGAGATGGTCGCGGCCCTCGCGGTAGCGGCTCAGCCGGGCCTCGTCCCAGTCGGGGTCCGGGAGGTCCGGGTCGGCGTGACGGGTGGCCAGGCCCGTCTTCGGCCGGACGTAGAGGGGGTACAGGTAGATCTCCTCGGGGCGCCAGGCGAGGGCCGCGTCCAGGGAGAGTCGCCAACTGGCCGCCGTCTGGCCGTCGATGCCGTAGATCAGGTCGATGTTGAGGACGGGGATGGCCGTGTCCCGGATGCGGGAGAGGGCCGCCTCCACATCGGCACGCCGCTGGGGTCGTACGGCCGCCCGCGCCTCCTCGTCGACGAAGCTCTGCACACCGAGGCTCAGCCGGGTGGTGCCCCGGTCGGCCAGTACGGCGAGGCGGTCGGCGGTCGCCGTGGCGGGGGAGGCCTCGACGGAGAGCGGGATCGCGCGCAGGTCCGCGCCCATGTGCCGCTCGGCGATGTCGCACAGCCGCTCCAACTCGGCGGCCTCCAGGAAGGTGGGCGTGCCCCCGCCGAACGCGGCGTTGGCGAACCGCACCGGCTCCGCGTCCCCGAGCGCCTCCCGGACGGTGATCGCCTGCCGCTCCAGGGCGTCGAGATAGCGGCCGGTCAGCCCGTCGGGCGCCCCGATCCGGGTGAACAGATTGCAGAAGCCGCAGCGCACCTCGCAGAACGGGATGTGCGCGTAGAGGGAGAGGGCCTGCTTGGACTCACCGGCCCAGAGGTCGCTGAGGCGACGGGGCTCCGGCAGCTCCCGGTACGCCGTCTTGTGCGGGTAGGCGTACACGTAGTGCTGGTAGGGCCGCGACGACGGATCGGCGGCGGCGGTGGCGGTGGCGACGGTGGCGACAGCGGTGATGACGGTCATGCGGACGGCTCCAGGTGCTCCAGATGCTCCAGGAAGAAGTGGCTGTAGGGAACGGTCCACACGGACTCGTGGCCGAGGCGGTGCCCGGTGTATCCGTCGTCGCCGTAGGCCGTCCCGTGGTCGGAGCAGACGACGGCGAAGCAGCGGCGACGCGAACGCATCGCGGTGAACAGCCGCCCCACATGCCGGTCGATGTACTCCAGGGCCGCCGCGTGCGTGACCAGGCTGTCGCCGGCCTCCCGCGTGGCACCCGGCAAATGGAACCAGTTGGGCTGATGCAGCGCCGAGGCGTTGAGGAACAGGAACAGCCGCTGTTCGGCGGGCAGGTGGGCCACGATCCGCTCGGCGCGGGCCACCTGGGACTCGAACGACGTCGGCGAGGCCACGGAGAACTCAGGCTCCCAGTGGCTCTCCTGGAACAGGCCCGGCAGGACGTTCCCCAGCGCCCCCTTCTTGTTGAAGAAGCCGACCCCGCCGATGCACACCGTGCGGTAGCCGCGCTCGGCGAGCGCCGACACCAGGTCGGGGCTGTCGAAGACGAAGGTGCGCCCGGCCGTCGACTCGCTCCCGGCGAACCGGCCCGCGAACAGTCTGGGGTGCGGGCCGGGTGCCGCCGGGGTCGGCAGGAAGCCCGCGAACATCGCCTGGTGCGAGGCGTAGGTGAAGCTGCCGGGGGCGTGCCGCTTCTCCCAGGTGCCGCCCGGCAGATGGGCCGCCAGATTCGGCAGCCGCCCGGCCTCCGCCAGCTCCACGGCCACGTCGTGGCGCAGGGTGTCGAGGGTGAGCAGCAGCAGATCGTCACGGCCCACCACCTCGTTCATGTCGGGCGGCTCGACCGGGCGCCGGGCCGGGGTGTCAGAAGGGTGCATGGTCTTTCCTTGCCAGGGGGTGCGGGAGGTGAGGGAGGACGTGGTTCCGCACCGCCTCCATCTGGGCCGTGTAGGTGTCGAGGCCCTCCGCCGGGCCGCCGGGGAGACCGGTCAGCCGGGGCAGCAGATCCCCGAAGGCGTTGACCTCGCCGACGGAGAACCGGCGCCAGCCGATCGACGGCAGCAGATCGACACCGACGGACAACGTGCCGGGGAAACAGGCCGCCGCCCGCTCACAGATGTCGAGTGCCTGCCGCCAGCGATCGCCCGCCGCGTCGACGACCGACGCCAGATCGCCCCGCGACCCGCCGAGGTGGAGGTTCGTCATCGGGAAACGGCTGGTGCGTACGACGGCGTGGGTGGCCCGGCCCGCCACGACCACGACCCGCAGATCGGCGGACCTGCCCTGCGCGGACGCCTTCGGCAGCCATCGCTCGATGTGCAGCCCGTCCGGCGCCAGGGCGTCGACGATGCCGGCGATCTCCCGCTCGTCGGTGTACCGGCGCACCCGCAGCGAGTTGTGCAGCCGTGGGGCCGTGTGGAGCCCGCCGTCCGTCGCCACCTCCACCGACGTGGTCGCCCTGATCCGTCCGCCCGCCGCCGACTCGACGGCGAGCACACCGGACGCGGACGACCCATGGGCCGGTTTCACGAAGACCCGCGGCATGCCGTGCTCCCGCATCGCCGCCCGTACGTCGTCCCAGCCGCGCACCGGCAGCACCCCACCCGACGTGGGCGAAGGGGGCACCGGAACCCCGGCCGCGGCGAGCCGGGCATGGCACAGCCGCTTGTCGAACAGCACCGCCAGCTCGGCGGGATCGTCCAGCCGCACCCCGCCCCGCAACGACCGCACGGCGTCGAGGAACCGGTCGTACCAGAGGGCGGAACCCTCCACCCGCGTCGGATCGTCGACGCCCCGCAGCAGCCGGTCCACCTCGGCGTTCTCCCCCGGCGAGTCCAGCCGTACGACCTCGTCGTCGGCGAACTCATGACCGCCGTCGCGCAGCACGTCCCGCCACTCGACGACCCTTGGCGCCCCGATGCCGGCCGCCTCGGCCGCCGCGACGAACAGCCCGACCCGCCGATTGTCCCCGTTGCCGACGACGACCCACCGGTGCGGGCCGGACGCCCCGCCGCCACCGCCGGACCCACCCCCGGACACACTGACCCCCCTCACCTCGAACTACTCGCCGACCGCCACGAAACGCCACACCGTGCCGTCCTCCTCCTCGTCCGACTCCGCGTCGTCCGGGTCGACGTCGACCTGGACGCCCGAGGCCTCCAGGGAGTCGCGGAGGCGGTCGCGTATCTCGGCGCTGAGGTAGTTGTGGTGCAGATCGAGCGTGGTGAGATGGGTGAGCGGCTGGCCGGTGAGCAGCGCGGTCGCGCCGTCGTCGGTGAGGACGCCCATCGACACGTCGAGGACGTCGAGCCGGGCGACGACCGGGGCGGAGGCCAGCGCCACACAGATGTCGTCCTGCACCTCGCTGTTGCGCAGCGCCAGATGGTTGAGCGCGGGCAGCCGGGTGCCGGCCAGGATCGGTGCCAGATCGGCCACCTCAGAGTCACCGCCGTACTCGGAGGTGCCCAGCCAGAGGTCCAGATGCGTGAGGGCCGGCAGATCACTGGACGCCACACCCCGCACCGCCCCGACGGGCATGCCGCCGGTCTCGACGACCAGCTTCCGCAGCCGCTCATGGCGCAGTTCGGGGAAGACCAGCCCCTGGCCGCCGCGCACACCGAACTCCTCCAACTCCGTGAAGGCGCTCAGCAGCGGGCTCACATCGCTCTGGTTGATCCAGGAGATCTCGCACTCCTCCATCACGATGTCGCCGAGGAAGAGGGCACGCAGCGCGGGCAGCTTCTCCTTCGCCGCCACCAGCGCCTCGATCACCGCCTCGGGCCCGTTGTCGTACGCGTCGCTCCAGGCACCCACGATCAGCGCCCGCACCTTCGTCGTGTCGATGGCCGCGAGGAAACGGGCGAAGGCGTCCTCCCACGCCTCGTCGCTGTCGTACGACTCCACGGCGATCCGCCAGGCGACGGAGTCCGGGGCGGGCAGGTGCGGTGCTGCCTTCGGCCCCTTCACCGAGGTGGGGAAGTCATGGACCGGTAGGTCGTGGAAGTCCCGCAAGTGGTCCCCGATGGTCATGTGTCCCCGCCCCTTCGTTCCTGGTCCATGGGCAGCCGAAGCCATGCACGGCTCTGCCCGTCGATCACCCGCACCGCACACAGCGCTGCCGGGTACGGGAGTTCTACCAAGTCCGACTGACAACGCGCTCGGCGGACCCCCGTCCTGTGGACGAACACCGTGCGGCCCTGTGGATAACTGCCGGGGCGCGGGCCGATTGTCAGTGGCTGCCTTTACCGTCCTTTCCGTGGCACAGCGAGTGCCCGACGGGAGGGAGACCCATGTACCGGCAAGGAGACGTCCTCATCGTGCCGTTGGCGGAGACCGCCGTGCCCAGCGGCGCACTTGACGCCGCGTCGGAGCCGCGCGACGGGCGCGGCAGGCTCGTCCTCGCCCTCGGCGAGGTCACCGGCCACGCCCACGCCGTGGTCGGCCCGGGCCGCCTCATCCGCGAGGCGAGCGTGTTCGGCCCGATGCTGCTGCATGTGCCGGAGGGCGCCCGTGTCGTGCACGAGGAGCATGCGGCGATCTCCCTGCCGAAGGGCTGGTACCGGGTCATACGCCAGCGCGAGTACGTGCCCGGCTCGGTACGGGTCGTCGCGGACTGACACCGCGACGGACACAATCCGTCCGCGTGCCGCTCGGGGGAGGGCACGGGGACGGCGGACGGACGACGGCCGTGACGTACGGCCGTCGGTGACACAGAACGACACAGAACGACGACGAGACATCCAGGAGGAACGCCGTGACGGAACAGACGACTTGGCGTGCGGTGGCGGCGGCCACGGGACCGGCCGACCGGGCGCGCGCCGAGGCGGGCGTACGGCTCGCCTACCGGCGGGCGGGGCTGCCGGAGCCCCCACACATCGTGTGGGCCCGCTCACCGCTGGAGGCGGTACGCCTGCTGTCGGGAACGCAGGCGGAGGGCGGCGAGCCCCTGCCGGAGACCGGCCCGAGCGTCCGCGACGCCGTCCGCAACGGCCCCGTCGCGGCCGCTCGCGAACGCCTGCACGCCGGCCTGGGCCCCGCCGGCTGGAGCGACCACTGGCGTGCCACCGGCGCCGACCTGTGGGAGACCACCCGCCCGCTGGTCGACCGCGTCCGCACCGGCGTCATCGAGGCACTCGCCCCTGACGGTCGCAAGGAGGAGACCCGCATCCGACTCCTCCTCCTGGACGCCGTCCTCGGCCAGCACGAGTCGGCCTGGCTCTCGGCCTTCGACGAGGCATCCGGCACGACGACCGACACGGACGACACCCCCGTTTCCGCTGCCTCCGCCGACTCCTCTCTCGACGGCCTCGCAGAGGTCGCTCGTACGGCGGGCTGGTGGTGGCCTTATGAGAAGGTGGCCGTCGTCTCCGAGCGGCCCACGGAACTCCACCGTGACGAGGCCGGCCGACTGGACCGCGGTGACGGCCCGGCGCTCGCCTACGCCGACGGCTTCGCGCTGCACGCCTGGCGTGGACTGCCCGTCCCCGGCGCATTCCTCGAACGTCTCGGCAAACTGACGCCCACCGAGATCCGGAACGAGGAGAACGCCGAGCTGCGTCGGGTGATGCTGGAGTACTACGGCTACGACCGCTACTTGGAGGAGTCCGGCGCGAAGCCGGTGCACCGTGACGAGACAGGGGTGCTCTGGCGGATATCCCTGCCGGGCGACGAGGACGCCGTGATGGTGGAGGTCGTCAACTCCACCCCGGAGCCGGACGGCACGAGCCGCACCTACTGGCTCCGGGTGCCGCCCACCACGAGAACCGCACGGGAAGGGGTGGCCTGGACGTTCGGTCTGAGCGCGGAGGCGTACGAGCCGCTGCGGCAGACGTGAGCCCGGCGAAACGCCCAGAAGACCTTGGCCGTGTCGCTCACTCGAACCGTGAGATGTCCCCGGCGCCCTTGCGGATGATCTCGGCCTCGCCGCTGGAGAAGTCGATGACGGTGGTCGGCTCGGTACCGCAGTCCCCGGAGTCCACCACGGCGTCGACCTGGTAGTCGAGGCGCTCCTTGATCTCCCAGCCCTGGGTCAGCGGTTCCTCCTCGTCGGGGAGGAGAAGAGTGCTGGAGACGAGCGGCTCACCGAGTTCGGCGAGCAGGGCCTGGGCCACCCTGTGATCGGGGATGCGCACACCCACGGTGCGTTTCTTCGGGTGGAGCAGTTTGCGGGGCACCTCCCTGGTCGCGGGGAGGATGAAGGTGTAACTGCCGGGCGTCGACGCCTTCACGGCGCGGAACACGTCGTTGTCGACATGCACGAACTGCCCCAGCTGCGCGAAGTTCTCACAGACCAGGGTGAAGTGATGACGATCGTCCAGCTGCCGGATCGCCCGAATCCGATCGATTCCGTCCCGGCTCCCGAGCCGACACCCCAACGCGAAACAGGAGTCGGTCGGATAAACGATGAGCGCACCGTCCCGAACACTGTCCGCGACCTGGGCGATGGAACGCGGCTGAGGATTGTCGGGATGCACGTCGAAGTACTTGGCCATTGCCCGAGCTTATGCCTCGCAAGGCAGCCGACGGCGACTTACTGCCGCCGCCCGGCACCAAGTTCTTTTAGGGGCGCGGGACGTTGTCCATGTGCGGCTCCGCCGCGTGGGCGCGACCAGCCACGACAAACCCGCGGCCAACCAACATCCCGCAGTCCCCCAACCCCAATCCCGCGCCCCCGAGCGGAGCGCTTACGCTCCGCTCGACCGAAGCATGTCCTCCCGCTCCACGAGCTTCACACGCTCACGGCCCTGCGGCTCACCGAGCGCCTTCTCGGCGGCGTCCAGCTTGTACCAGCCCTCCCACGTGGTGAAGCGCACGTTCCGCTCCGCGAGGAAGGCGTCCACGGCCTCGGGGGTCGGGGCGCTGGGCTCGTGCAGACGGCCGTTCGCGAAGTCGTCCAGGAGGTTGGAGACGGTCTCGTTGGCGTCGCCCTTGGTGTGGCCGATGAGACCGACCGGGCCGCGCCGAATCCAGCCGGTGACATACGTCGACTGCAGGTGCTCGCCGGACTCCTGGATGACCCGGCCGCCCTCGTCCGGGACGGTGCCGGACTCGATGTCCCAGGGCAGCTTGGGCAGCTTGTCGGAGAGGTAGCCGACCGCGCGGTAGACGGCGGTGACGTCCCAGTCCTTGAACTCGCCGGTGCCCTTGACGTTGCCGGTGCCGTCGAGGGCGGTGCGCTCGGTGCGCAGACCGACGACCTTGCCGTCCTCGCCGAGGATCTCCGAGGGCGACTCGAAGAAGTGCAGGAAGAGCTTGTGCGGGCGGTCGCCGATGTCGCGGATCGCCCAGTTCTCCAGGGTCTTGGCGACCATGTCGGCCTGCTTGTTGCCGCGACGGGTGGCGATGGAGCCGTCGTCGTAGTCGATGTCCTCGGGGTCGACGATGACCTCGATGTTGGGGGAGTGGTCCAGCTCCCGCAGCTCCATCGGGGAGAACTTCGCCTGTGCCGGGCCACGGCGGCCGAAGACATGGACCTCCAGCGCCTTGTTGGCCTTGAGGCCGTCGTAGACGTTCGGCGGGATCTCCGTCGGCAGCAGCTCGTCGGCGGTCTTGGCGAGGACGCGGGCCACGTCGAGGGCGACGTTGCCGACACCGAGGACGGCGACCTTCTCGGCCTGAAGCGGCCAGGTGCGCGGGACGTCCGGGTGACCGTCGTACCAGGAGACGAAGTCGGCGGCGCCGTAGGAGCCGTCGAGGTCGATACCCGGGATGTCGAGCGCGCGGTCGGCCGTGGCGCCCGTGGAGAAGATCACGGCGTCGTAGAACGCGCGCAGATCGTCCAGGTTGATGTCCGTCGGGTAGTCGACGTTGCCGAAGAGGCGGATCTGGGGCTTGTCCAGCACCTGGTGCAGGGCGGTGATGATGCCCTTGATGCGGGGGTGGTCGGGGGCCACGCCGTAGCGGATCAGTCCGAACGGGGCGGGCATCCGCTCGTAGAGGTCGATGGACACACCGGGCTCGGTGGCCACGTCGGACTTCAGCAGCGCGTCGGCGGCGTAGATCCCGGCGGGTCCGGCACCGACAATGGCTACCCGCAGAGGGCGGGGCATGTTCAGGTTCCCTTCGAGTGGAGACAGGCGACTCGACGGCAACCCTAAACTAAGGTAACCCTTACCCAGTACGGGGGTCGGGTCTATGACCTCATAAGCCGATCTTATGCCATGGGCGGCCCCTGCGTGGACGCCGAACCCGCGCCCCGGAAGGGCGCGGGTTCGGCGTCCAAGCGCGGCTCCGCCGAAGCTACCAGCGGCCTTCCACCTGCTCCTTGACCCTCCGCTCGTACACCCCCCGAATCGCACCGAGCGTCTCCTCGGTCAGCGGCGGCAGCGCGGCGGCGGCCGAATTCGCACGTGCCTGCTCGGGGTTGCGGGCACCCGGGATCACGGTGGTCACACCCGGCTGGTCGATGATCCAGCGCAGCGCCAGCTGGGCCGGAGTGAAGCCCTCCGGGGCGAGCGCGGCGAACTCGACCGCCGCCTCGACGCCCGACTCGTAGTCGACACCCGAGAAGGTCTCGCCCTGGTCGAAGGACTCACCGTGCCGGTTGTACGTGCGGTGGTCGTTCTCCGGGAACACCGTGTCCTTGGTGTACTTGCCCGACAGCAGTCCCGAGGCCAGCGGAACCCGGGCGATGATCGCGACGCCCGCCTTCTCGGCCGCCGGGAGGACCTCCAGCAGGGGCTTCATGCGGAACGCGTTCAGGATGATCTGTACGCTCGCCACCCCCGGCCGGGCGATCGCCGTCAGCGCCTCCGCGCAGGTCTCCACGCTTACCCCGTACGCGGCGATGCGCTCCTCCGCGACCATGGTGTCCAGCGCGTCGAACACCTCGTCCGAGGAGTAGACCGGCGTGGGCGGGCAGTGCAGCTGGACCAGATCGAGCCGGTCGACGCCGAGGTTGCGGCGGGAACGGTCGTTCCAGGCGCGGAAGTTGTCGAGGACGTAGTTCTGCGGGATCTGCTCCACCCGGCGGCCCATCTTCGTGGCGACGAAGATGTCCAGCTCGGGCCGGGCCCGCAGGAACGTGGCGATGGTCTGCTCGCTGCGACCGTCCCCGTAGACGTCGGCCGTGTCGAAGAAGGTCACCCCCGACTCGACCGCCGCCTCCAGCACCGCCTGGGCCTCGCTGTCGTCGACGTCTCCCCAGTCGGCGCCCAGCTGCCATGTACCGAGACCGACGACGGAGGCCTGCCGGCCCGCCTTACCGAATGCGCGTTCTTCCATGCGGCCAGTCTGACATCCGCCCACCCCCTGTGATCACCCCGCATGTGATCGCACAGCCTCCGACCCATGCCACCGCCTGTGATCAGTGCGGGAACGCCCTCGGCTGCCGCTGCCGGGGCAACTCGTCCCGGAACTCGTTGATGATCGAGCTGATCTGCCGCATGAGCGCGGTGTTCTCCAGCCGGTCGAGATAGAGATTGCGGCGGGCCAGCCCCACCGCGTCCACGCAGAAGTACAGCGCCATCAGCGGGTTGATGAACAACTCGCCGCCCCGTGTCCGCTCACTGAAGTGCACGTCGCCGAAGTCACCGCGTACGGCCGCCGCGACGGAACCGTTGACGATGCTCGGGTGGTCCGGCGTGCAGTGCTGCGCATGCGCCACCGCGTCCAGATACAGCGCGCCCTCGGGGCTGTCGCGCGGCAGCGAGAACGCGCCCAGATAGGCGTCGGCGCGGTCCAGCGCGGCCAGGTTCTCCAGGACCAGCGAGTGGTTGACCCCGTGGTGGGCGTCCACGCCGAAGCCGAGGCAGGCCACCAGCCGCTGCGGCACCTCGTCCAGTCCGGCGACGGCACCCAGAGTGGCCATGTCCTCCTCCGGTGTGCCGAGCCCGTGCTCGTCGCCGCGCATCAGGATGTCGGTCCCACCGTCCACCAGCACGATGGCGTCGACCCCGCCAACGTGTTCGATGAGCGCCCGGTAGGCGTCCCGCAGCGGTGCGACCCCCGTGCGCGGGAACGCGTACACCGTCGAGGGCATCCGATGCAGGTCGAGCCAGCGGGCCAGGGTGTGCTCGGGGAAGTAGCCGCCGCGTGTGACCGTGTCGGGGGCGATGGCCGCGACGTCGTCGGCCACCCACACCTCGCGGTTCAGACCGTGCAGCTCGGAGAAGGACAGGTTCGCGAGATGCACCCGCTTGCCCGCCGAGCGCAGGGCGAACGCCAGCGGGAGTCCGGCGTACACGTCGAAGCCACCACCGGCCCCGGCGACGACGATCCGCTCGGCCTCGGTCAACCGTGTGAACAGCGCGGGCTGTTGGAGGGAGTACACCGGGGGAAGTTAGCAGGGACGCCGACGCCGTTCCTCCCAGCCACCGGTGGAATTCCCCGGCGTACGACGGTGACGCGGGCCCGAGCGGCCGGTTACCGTACCCGGCAGTAACCAGCCCGCCGGCGCCGGACCGCACCGAGGCCCGACAGACCCACCTCATCCCAGGAGGCCCCCATGCCGCAGCTCGACGTCGACGGCGCGACCCTGGTGTACGACGACGAGGGCCCCCGCGAGGATCTTCGTGACGGCGAGGCCCACCACGACAGCGACCGTGTGCCCCTGGTGTTCGTCCACGGCTGGACGGCGAACCGGCGGCGCTGGGACCACCAGTTGGCGTACTTCGCCGCGAAGCGTCGGGTGATCCGGCTGGATCTGCGCGGCCATGGCGAGAGCAGCGGGGCCGGGGTGCGCACGATCGAGGAGTTGGCGAAGGACGTCCTCGCGCTTGTCGACCATCTCACGATCGAACGGTTCGTCCTCGTCGGTCACTCGATGGGCGGGATGATCGCCCAGACCATCGCCCTCTCCCACCCGGACCGGGTGGACCGCATGGTGCTGGTCGGGTCGATCAGCCGGATGACCTACAGCCGCGGCCGGGGCCTGCTCATGGCGGCCTCCACTCGCGTCCCTTACAAGCTGTTCGTCGCCGCCAACATCCAGCGCGCCTTCGCCCCGGGCCACCCCCGCGAGGAGATCCGCGAGCATATCCGCGCCGCGGCGGCCACACCGCGCGAGGTCGTCATGACCCTCTACGGCGCCATGCGGGCCTTCGACGTCCTGGACAGGGTCCCCGAGATCAGCACCCCCACCCTGATCGTGCACGGCTACCACGACATCCAGCTCCCCCTCTCCCAGATGCTCCGCACCGCCAAGGCGCACCCAAACGCCGTCCTGCGCGTCCTGGACGCCGGTCATGAACTCCCCGTCGAGAAGCCGGCCGAACTGACCGCCACCCTCGACGCGTTCCTCACCGGCGATACCGGTGCGGTCAGATCGCCTCGCGGGAGCGCGGTTGCGCCGGGCCACCGCGACCCCCGGGAGAGCGCAGCCACCTGAACACGGCGGCCAGGACCGCCCGCGTCCGCGACAACCGGTCGATGTCGGCGGCGAGGGACAGCGCCGCGCCGGTCCAGGCGAAACCGAAGGACCAGACGGACAGCCACTCGCACAGATACAGCGGGGTGATCAGCCAGTCGTCGCCGACACCGGTGGCCGCCGCCACGGCCGCCAGGCCCAGGAAGACGAGGATCAGGACACCGGCGGCCAGATAGGGGCCACGCACATAGGCGCGGTCCTTGATGCCTGGCGCCCAGTACATCAGCAGACAGAACGCGGCCATCGCGAGCAACAGCGCGACGGCGAACACGAAATGGAGCACCGCGACCGGTGACTCGCTCGCATCCGCCCCCGGCGGCGACGTCGGGAAGAGGGCGACACCGACGGCACCGCAGCCAGCAACGGTGCCGACGACGTCGTTGATCGTGTTGTAGCGGTAGATGATCAGGAAGATTCCGAGCGCGCACAGAGCGCCGACGAAGATGTCGCGCGAACTGGTGTAGTACGCGCCGCTCATGGACCCCGGCCAGGCATCGTCCCCGCTGCGGCCGTCGAGCCGTGCCGCGACCCAGTTGACGACCGGCAGCGCCAGGGGGAGCAGAACACCGATGATCCCGACCCCCAGGCGCAGCCGCATGACCGTACGCCCGTCCTGATCCCGCTGTGCCGCCGTCAGCCGGCCCCGCAGGGACACGGCGGCGATCCTGTCTCGGCTCACGAGCACCTCCTCACCGCAACGCCGAACGCGAACGACGACACGTTCACTCGACGCGAGACGTGGTGTGCGCGGTACGAGGGTGTGCCCGCCATCGGACGATGACCGCAGGAGCCCGAACGCAAACCCGAACACGGCTGTGAGTTGGCCGCGGCTCAGCCGAGCACGGCCGCGAGCTGGGCGCCATTCACCCCAGCCCGGCGACGAGTTGGACCCTCAGCCGCCCAACTTCCCTTCCGCCGCCGCCAGTACCTCCGTCACCCGCAGTGCGAACGCCGCGTCGCACGGATGCGGGCGACCGGTGCGCGCGGCCTCCACCAGCGCGCCGGCGGCCCGGCCGAGCGCTTCGACGGCACCCTCGGCGGACGACGGCAGCACGGTCGCGCCGGTACGGCCGCGCAACTCGACCGTGGCGCCGGAAGCAGCGGGCGGCGCGGTCAGGCTGAGCGTGACCGTGCTCGACGCCCCACCCGCGTGGCGCAGGACCAGATGCACCGTGTCCGCCGGGCCGCGCACGGCGGCGGTCACCCGCTCCACATCACCGAGGACCGGCAGCAGTACGGACAGGGCATGCGGGCCCACATCCCACAGTCCGCCCTTCTCCCGCCGCCACGGCGAGTCCGCGAACGGGCTGTCGCTGTCCCCGTCGAACAGCGAACCCAGCCACTCCGCGCGCCCCGTGAACCAGCCCCCGGCGGCGGTCTGTTGGCCGATCCACGCCTCGATCTCCCTCTGGAAACGGGCCGTGAAGAACACCACGGAGGCCACCCCCGCCTCCTCGGCCGCCTCGACGACCGCCCGGCCGTCCTCGACGTCCAGCGAGAGCGGCTTGTCGAGCAGCAGATGACGGCCCGCCCGCGCGGCGCGTACCGCGAGCGGCGCCTGGATCGCGGGCGGCAGCGCCACGGCGACCGCGTCCACATCGGCGATCAGCGCGTCCACGTCCTCGTACACCGGCACCCCGCCGTGCCGGTCGGCCAGTGCCTTCGCCGCTTCCGGGCGCCGGCCCCACACCCCGGCGAAGTCCAGCTCCTCGTGCGCGATGAGCGCGGGGGCGTAGGCCATGTCGGCCCACGGCCCGGTTCCCAGCAGTCCGATACGCATGCCGCGGTCGTCTCCTCACCAGTGGTGGTTCCCGATGTCCTCGGGACACTTTCCGATCGGTGTCCCTAAAGGTTCTGTCCGTCATCGATCAGGACAGTGTCTGTGTTGATCAGGACAGTGTCTGTTCCGTCCAGATGGTCTTGCCGGTGGGGGAGTAGCGGGTGCCCCAGCGCTGGGTGAGCTGGGCGATCAGATACAGCCCGCGCCCGCCCTCGTCGGTCGTGGCGGCGTACCGCAGATGGGGCGAGGTGTGGCTGCCGTCGGTGACCTCGCAGATCAGCTGGCGGTCGTGGATCAGCCGCACCTTGATCGGGCCGGTGCCGTAGCGGATGGCGTTGGTGACCAGTTCGCTGAGGATCAGCTCGGTGGTGAACACCGCCTCGTCCAGGCCCCATTCGGTCAGCTGCCGGGTGGCGTCGGCGCGTGCCCGGGCCACGGCCGCGGGGTCGTCGGGGACGTCCCACTCGACGACACGGCCGCTGTCGAGGGCGCGGGTGCGGGCGACGATCAGCGCGATGTCGTCGCTGGCCCGGCTCGGCGGCAGCGCGTCCAGTACGGCCTGACAGGTGCCCTGCGGCGACGGGTCGGACCCGGCCAGCGCGGTGCGCAGCAGCTCCAGACCGTCGTCGATGTCCCGGCCCCGGTCTTCGACCAGCCCGTCCGTGTACAGCACCAGCCGGCTGCCCTCCGGCAGGTCCAACTCGGCCGTTTCGAACGGCAGCCCGCCGAGCCCGAGCGGCGGGCCCGCCGGTACGTCCGGGAAGTCGACGGTGCCGTCCGGGCGGGCCACGGCGGGTGGCGGATGCCCGGCGCGGGCCACGGTGCAGCACCGCGACACCGGGTCGTAGATCGCGTACAGACAGGTCGCACCGGTGATCGGGGCACTGCCGTCCGCCGCCTCGTCCTGGTCGATACGGCTGACCATCTCGTCCAGCAGCCCCAGGATCTCGTCCGGCGGCAGATCCAGCGCGGAGAAGTTGTGCACGGCGGTCCGCAGCCGCCCCATCGTGGCCGCCGCGTGCAGACCGTGCCCGACCACGTCGCCGACGACGACCGCGACCCGGCTGCCCGACAGCGGCAGTACGTCGAACCAGTCGCCGCCGACCCCGGCCTGCGCGGGCAGATAGCGGTAGGCGACCTCCAGGGCGCTCTGCTCGGGAAGGGTGCGCGGCAGCAGACTGCGCTGCAGCGTCACGGCCATGGTGTGCTCGCGCGTGTAGCGGCGGGCGTTGTCGATGGAGACCGCGGCCCGGGCCACCAACTCCTCGGCGAGCGCCACCTCCTCCCGGTCGAACGGCTCGGGCTTCTCCGAACGCCAGAAGTTCGCCACGCCCATCACCAGCGGGCCCACCCGCAACGGCACGGTGATCAGGGAGTGGATGCCGTACTCGACGACCTGCGCCGAACGTTCGAGGTCCTGCGCCCGCCAACCCGGCGACCTGCTCAGGTCGGTCTCCAGGATCGAGTGGCCGCTGTCGATGCTGCGGGCCTGCGGCGAGGAGTCCACCAGCAGGATCTCCTCGCCCACCTTGTACAGCGGGGCGTCCCTGCGGATACCGCTGAACGCCGTGCGGCGCAGGGTGGTCGCCGACGCCGGTTCGTCGCCGCTGAGCGCCGCCGGGGTCAGATCCACGGTGACGAAGTCCGCGAACCGGGGCACCGCCACCTCCGCCAGCTCCTCGGCGGTACGGGTCACGTCCAGGCTGGTGCCGACGCCCACCCCGGCGTCGTACAGCAGTTTGAGGCGCCCCCGGGCCGCCTCCGCCCGGCCGGACAGGGCGCGCAGTTCGGTGGAGTCGCGGAGCGTGGCGACGCTGCCGGTCGGCTCGCCCGCCAGATCGGTGGGCCGCTGGTTGACCGCGAGCAGCCGGTCGCCCACCAGATGCACCTCGTCATTGGCGACCCGCCCCGACTCCAGCAGTTCCGCCATGGGCCGTTCCAGGCGCAGCTCCGAGACCTCCCGCCCCTCGGCGTCCTCGGGCAGATCGAGCAGCCGGTGCGCCTCGTCGTTGGCGAGCAGCAGCCGGCCCCCGCCGCCGACGATGATCACACCCTCGCGCACGGCGTGCAGCACGGCGTCGTGGTGCTCGTACATGCGGGTCATCTCGGACGGGCCGAGGCCATGGGTCTGCCGCAGCAGCCGCCTGCTGACCAGCGCCGTTCCGCCTGTGGCCAGGGCGAGCGCGGCTGCCGCGGCGGCCAGCAGCAGGGGCAGCTGGCGCTCGGCGACGCCGCCCACGTTCTCGGTGGTGATCCCGGCCGAGACCAGGCCCACGACCTTGCCGTCCGGGTCCTCGATCGGCACCACGGCCTGCACCAGCGGCCCGAGCGTGCCGTCCACGTGCTCGGTGAAGGACTCACCGGCCAGCGCCGGGGCGATCGTGCCGACGAACTTCTTGCCGATGCGGTCCGGCTTGGGATGGGTGTAGCGGATGCCGTCGGTGTTCATGACGACGATGAAGTCCACCCCGGAGCCGACCCGGGCGGCCTCGGCGCTCGGCTGGAGCGCCGCCGTCGGATCGGGGCCGCTCAGCGCCTCCCGGGTGCCGGGCGCGTCGGCGAAGGACTCGGCCACGGCGAGGGAACGATTCTCCGCCTCCTTGGCGCTGTCGCTGCGCACCTGCAGAACGAGGGCGACCACGGCCGACACGACCAGCACGAGCACGATCACGACCTGGAGCAGGAACACCTGCCCGGCGACGCTCCGCCCACCCAGCGCCGACCGCACCCCCGCGACCGGATGCAGGGGGAGGTGTCTGCCCTTGCCACCCGGATCGGGGGACACCCGCCTGGCGCGCTCGTCCCGGCCCTGCGCGCGCTGACCGTGGGGGCGACGGGTCGACGGATTCCGAGATCGACCCAGGAGACGGACCATGAGCCCATGTCTACACTGCCCCGCGCCCGGAGGCGAGAGGGGGTCACACCCTGTGACACCCGGTGGGCGGGCCCCCACGGCACCGGTCCCGGGGCCATGCGGCGGCGGGGGACCGGCCCCGTCGCGTTCGCGGGCCGCTCGCCACCCCTGTGACCTCATACGACGTAACGCGTCCCAAGAAGTTGCTGTGAATTTTCGACACGGTTGAACACGGCGGCGTCGGCATCCATCGAGGACGGCCCGACCGGCGCCACCGACCGGCGGACCGCCTCCACCGCCGGGACCATCGACTGCCCCGACGCCGGCGCCGAGTTGACGGAGGTGCCCGAAGCGGCGCGCGCCGAGGTCGACGGCCAACTCGCGACCGCGTCGCCGACCGCCCCGACGGCCTCGACCCGCTCGCCGAGTGCACCCTGCACCGCATCGAGAACCCGAACGACGGCCGGAACGGTGGCCCACAGGGCGGACGGGCACCAAGGCGAGCACTTCCACGACTACGTCGGCAACCAGGCCCCCGGCGGCGGCCGAGAACGGCCAGGACGGCGACAACGACGCAGACGCCGCTGACAACGCCGGCGGCGACGGCAACGGCGGCGCGGCCGTGACCGACCAGCGGACCCCGTCCGCGAACGTCACCTCCGCCGCAGGCCAACCCGGCTCCGGCTCCCGGTCGGCCACGGGCGACCGCGCCGAGACCGGAACCCAGTGGTGGCCGGCCGCACTCGGCGGCGTACTCGTCCTCATCGGTGCCGTCCCGCTCCGCCGCTTCAGACGCGGAACGATCTCACCCCCGACCGAAGGACCACTGCCCCGGTCCCTCCTCCACCGCACACACACTCGCACCGGTCGGATTCACGCCGCCGGGAACCGCAACCGCCGTCACGCTCACGGCGTCCTCCGTGTACCGGGTCCTGGACTCCGAACAGGAGTCCGGGAAGGCCGTGTCCCAGGAGTCCGGGACAGCCCCGTTCGCGGAGCGGCCCGCCCGGTGGCCGGACGGGCTCTTCCGGTGCGCGACCGTTCCGGGACCGACCCGTTCCACCTGCCGTTTCGGTGGTTGTCACGAATGGTCATCGATCCCTGCGGGCCGACCGGAATCGCCTGTTCGACCATTCGTTTCGGCCGTACACTGACAATTCGTAAGTATGCGGGTGCAGTTGAGGGGGGACCCGACATGTCCGGAGATCCGTACGCGAGCAGAGACCAGGACGGCTGGAGTCACAGTTATGTGATGCCTCCGATGCCGACGGCACCACCGCCCGGCCCGGTGGACGTGTGGCGGGCCGTCGGGGTGGGGCTGCTCAACCTCAGTGGTCTCGGCCTCGGTTACGCGCTCATCCGAAAGCCGCTGCTGACGCTGGTGTGCTGGGTGGCGACCGGCATTCTGCTGTTCACGGTGCTTCCGGCCGACCCGGACGGCATCTCGGGGACGACCCTTGTCGTCTACGGACTGTTCCTGGTCCTCGTCGCCGTCCACGGCGCCCTGCTGGGCATACGGCACCGACTGGTGTGGACCGGCCGGTCCCCGCTCGCGGTGCTGCTCGGCGTACTGCTCCTCGGTGTCCCGGTCGTGGGCGGTCTGCTCTACGAGAGCGCGCGGAAGGAAGCCGTCGAGGAGATGCTCCTGGACCGGCTGGACAAGGCCGACGAACTGGTGAAGACGGCCGGAGGCAAGTCCTTCGACACCTCCGAGTCCGACTACAACCGAGCCCTGAACGCGTACGACGCGCTGAGCAGCGACCACCCCGACTCCCGTGCGGCGGACCAGGTCCCCGACCGGCTGAAGACCTTCTACACCACGGTCGGCGCCCCGTACGAGGAGCAGGAGTACTGCGACGCCATAGAGCCCCTTGAGTATCTGCGGGACGTGCCGGACAAGGTGAGCAAGGACGACCTCGGCTCCCTGACCAGCTGGCCCGACGACCGGCTCGCCACCTCCCTGTACGAGTGCGCCTCCGACGGACTCGCGAGCGGTACGGAGGGCTGGACGGACCAGTTCGGCGATCTGCTCACCACGTTCCCCGACTCGGACCAGGCCGCGAAGGTCGAGCCCGACGTCAAGGCGGCCGTCGACAGCGCGGTCAAGGCCGTGGGCGGCGACGACCCGTGCACCGCCGTGGACAAGCTGGAGACGCTCGGCACCCAGGTCAAGGGGCTGCCCGGGGACGAGGCGGGTGTGGCCGACGCCCTCGCCGCCGACGCCTCGCGTGCCGAGAAGTCCGCTTCCGAGGGCGTCTACACCTGCGGTGTGGACCAGTACAAGGACGGTGACTTCGCCGAGGCGGTGACCTCGATGAACGACTTCGTCGACGCCAACAAGAACCACAAGAACACCGCGCTGGCGAAGAAGATCGCGATCGCCGCCGAGGTCGCCCAGGAGGTGCCCGAGGCGGGCAAGAAGCTGCCCACCACCCGCTCCGGCGGCAGCATCACGGTCACCGTGAAGAACGACAGCCCGGACGACATCCAGGTCATGTACACCGGCCCCGTCACTGGCAGCTTCAGCCTCAAGGGCTGCGGCGGCTGCACCAGTTACGACTGGAGCAGCACGCTCGACCCCAACTTCAAGCCGTGCGACGGGAACAAGAACTACCCGCAGCGCACGATCAGCCTGCCCGTCGGCACCACGTACTTCCTGCACAAGCCGAAGGGCGGCAGCTCCAGCCCGGCCTCCGACACCGCCAAACTGGAGTCCGGCTACATCTACACGGAGTGCGCCTACACGACCACCGGCTTCGGACTGAACTCCTGAGGCCAGGTCTCCCGACGCCCGCGGGGACGGCGAACGGAGGGCCGGCAGGGGCGGATCAGCTTCTGCGGCCCTCCACCCAGGCGGCGACGTCGTCGAGGTCCTTGGCGACGGCCCTGCTCACCGAGCGGGCGCCGAGACCGCCGAGGACCTTGGCGAGCAGACCGGCGACGGCCCCGGTGGAGGTGGCCGAGAAGGTCATCCGGACGGTGGTCCGCGTCGGGCCGTCGGGCCGCAGATCCCACTCCGACACATAGTGACTGCCGTGCGACTCGGCCTCGACGACATAGCGTTCGGGCGGCTCGCTCTCGGTCACCCACATCTCCTCGGTGGCGTCCTTGCCGAACATCCGCCGGGTCTCCCGCCAACGGGTGCCCACCCCGAAGGTCCCCTGCGACAGGACCTCGACCCTCGTCACCCCGCCGACCATCCGCTCCATGGCGCCGAGGTCCGTCAGGGCCTCCCACACCGGCCCCTGGGCGGCGGCGATCCGCCGCTCGACGACGACACTTCTGCTGGTCATGCCTCTCATGAAACCACCGGGTACCGACATCCGCCCCACGACGGCCGACGCCCCGGCCGCCACGACGGATTGCGTAAGCGGGCTCCGTAGTTCTACGGACGTGAGTTCGAGTCGATCTCTGCGAGGGTGGGGACGACTGGTCCCGGCCGGGACCCGTGGGACCGCATGGAAGGGTTCCGGCCGAGGGTATTTCTCCTCCACGCGTTCGAATCGCCACCGTGCCGTCCTCGCCGGCGATCCCACCGCCCTCGTCGGCGACCCCGCCGGGCGCCCGCCGCACGCCCCAGTCCACGCATCACGAAAGAGGAGAAACCGATGACCGAACGCCCCGACGGCGCCCCGGGCCATGCCCAGCCACAGGACCAGCCCCCGGCGAACCCGGCCTGGCCGCCGCCCGCACAGCCCGGCCCCGAGAGCCAGACCCCGCAACAGCCCCCCGCCGCCCAGCCCGCACCGGCCCCGGTCCCCACCCCGACCCAGGCCGAACTCCCGTCACCGGCGGCCCCGCAGCCCCAACCACCCGCCCCCGCCCAGGCCCAGCCGCCGACGCAGCCCGCGCTCCCGGGGGCGGCCACACCCCAGCCGGCCTCCGCCCAGGCCCAGCCCGCCGCGCCGGCCGCCTACGCCTACCCGCAGTCACACGCGGGCTACGGGCCCCCGGCCGCGGGCGCCCCGATACCGGCGCAGCCGAACCCCTACGGCCAGCCGCCCGGCCTCTACCCCATGGCCCCGCCCCCGACCGGCGGCGGCGCCGGACGCGCCGTGCTGTGGGTCGTACTGGGCGCCGTGATCGCCTCCGCCGCGTGGGCCGGCGGAGTCTTCCTCGTGGGCAACGACGACACCGAGGCGGATCTGCGCGGCTACCAGGCCAAGAGCGAACTCTGCTCCTCGGTCGACTACTCCTCGTTCAAGGACGAGTACCCGGAGGAGGACTCGGACCCCCTCGACCACGCCCTGGAACACGAGGCCCTCGACCAGAGCTACTGCAGCATCTCGCTGAAGAAATCCTCCGCCTCCACCCTCTCCGACGCGTACTTCTCGGTCCAGGTCGACCTCCACAAGAAGACCGACCCCGGACCCGAGTTCACCGCCCTGTGGTCCGAGTACGACCAGCGGTACGAGGACTACGACGTGGAGAAGATCGACGGCTTCGGCGACGAGGCGTATGTGGTCACCGAGGACACCACCTCCGGCGACGACACCAGCGGCAGCCGCGCGGCCACCATCGCCGTGCGCGACGGCTGGATGACGTACGAGATGAGCTGGAGCGGCTATGCCTCCACCTACGACAACACGACCTTGCCGGATGTGGACGACGTCGTGGAGTGGTTGAAGAACGACACCGACTCGACGCTGGAGAACCTCCGGTCGAGCGACGGCATCTGAGCGCGCGGACACAGCGGCGGACGGACCGGCGTACCGGAGCAGCGGACAGGGGGGAGGCGGGGGCGCGTACGCACCCCCGCCTCCTCTCCCTCTCACCCTGGCTTCGGGCCTCCCTCTCACCCTGGCTCCGGGCGGTTCCGGTGCTACGCCTTGGCGTACTCCTGCGCCATGGGCCCGGCGAAGTCGAACACCACGCACTGCTCGTCGCCCAGGACCCATGCGTCGTGTCCGGGCGGACACATGAAGACGTCACCGGGGCCCACTTCACCCTCACCGCCGTCGTCCATGCGGATGTGCATACGGCCCTTGAGGACGTAACCGTTGTGGTGGACCTGGCAGCTCTCCGTGCCCGCGATGGGGGCCACGGACTCCGACCAGCGCCAGCCGGGTTCGAAGGTGGCCACGGCGAAGTCCAGCCCGCTGAGGTGGAGGGCTTCGAGGTGGCCCCGAGGGAAGTCCCGCCGCTCGTCCGGCTTCTCGACCGTCTTGATCTCCAGCATGACGGCTCCTTCCGTTCCGACCCACCCCTCCATCGTCCGCCTGTCAAGCCGGGGCCGCCAACCGGGGGACGTTCGTTGCCGGGGGTGCCGGGGTGGCGTGAGGGCCGTCTAATGGGGTGCGGAAGATCGCTCCCGAGGGAGAGCCGATGCGCGCAGGTCGTTCCGGTGGGGAAGGCGGGGGCAGGGCCGAGACGGGGCGGCTGCGACGGCTCGGCGAGTGGTGCGCACGGCACTTCGTGATCGTCATCGTCGTCTGGCTGGTGGTCCTCGCCGCAGTGCAGACCCTGAACCGCTCCTTCGGCGGCGACTACTCCGACAACTTCTCCCTCCCGGGCGTGCAGTCGGAGCAGGGCCTCGATGTCCTCAAGGAGCACGATCCGGCGGCCGGCGGCTACAGCAGCCAGATCGTCCTGCACGACCAGGCCAAACCCCTGACCCAGCTCGGCTCCCAGATGTCCACCACGGTCGACGACCTGCAGAAACTGCCGCACGTCCTGTCAGTCCAGAACCCCCTCACCCAGTCCTCCCAGTCCTCAGACCAGTCCGACCAGTCCGACCAGTCGAAGCAGCCGAACGTCGGGCCGCTCTCCTCCGACCAGAAGACGGCCTACATCACCATCCGCTTCGACGTGCAGCCCTCCAGCCTGGAGGACAGCTATCTCGACGGCGTCGACGACGCGGTGCAACCGCTGCGCTCGGCCGGTGCCGAGGTCGAGTACGGCGGCCCGCTGGGCGAGTTGGCCCGCCCCGCCCCCGACGACCGGGTGAGCGAGCTGATCGGTTTCGGCGTCGCGATCGTCGTCCTCCTCATCGGCTTCGGCAGTGTCATCGCCGCCGGACTGCCCCTGGTCACCGCACTGCTGAGCGTGATCGGCGGTCTCGCCTGTCTCGGTCTGCTGGCCAGCGCGTTCACCTTCGCGACCGTCTCCCCGACGCTGGCCACGATGATCGGACTCGGCGTCGGCATCGACTACGCCCTGTTCCTGATCACCCGTCACCGGCAGAACCTCATGGACGGCGCCGACCCGGTGCACGCGGCCGGACGCGCCGCCTCGACCAGCGGCCACGCCGTCCTTGTCTCCGGCTGCACGGTCATCGTCGCCCTCGCCGGACTGTACGCGTCCGGCGTCAGCTTCATCGGCAAACTGGGAGTCGCCGCCGCAGTCACCGTGGTCTCCGCGATCGCCGGCGCCCTCACCCTCGTACCCGCGCTGCTCGGCCTCATCGGCAGACGCGTCGACCGCTACCACGTCCGCGAGCCGATCGCCGAGACCGGCGCCGAGGCGGGCGAGGAGATCACCGGCACCTGGCACCGCTACGCCCAGCGCGTCGAACACCACCCCTGGCGGTTCCTGGCGGCCGGTGTCACCACCGTGGTGATCCTCGCGATCCCCGTCTTCTCCATCCAGCTCGGCCACATCGGCGACGGCGCCGACCCCACCTCCTTCACCGACCGACGCGCCTACGACCTGATGACCGACGCCTTCGGCCCCGGCTCCAACGGGCCCCTCACCGTCGTCATCGACCAGACCTCCGTCCCGTCCTCCGACCGCCAGTCCCTGCAGAGCACCGCGCAGAAGAACCTCAACGACGTGAGCGGCGCGTACGCGGTGACCCCGCTGACCCCCACCCAGGACGGGGACGTCCTGGTCGGCACGGTCTACTCCGCCGAGTCCCCGCAGAACGCCGACACCACCGACCTGGTCAACCGTCTCGTCGACGACACCCTGCCCGCCTCGGTCTCCGGCACGAAGGCCGAGGGCTATGTCACCGGGACCACGGCCTCCCAGGTCGACTTCCGCGACATCGTGTCGAGCCGACTGCCCATCATCATCGCGGTGGTCGTCGCCCTCGCCTTCCTGATCATCCTCGCGGTCTTCCGGGGCATCCTGGTCGCGGTGAAGGCGGCCGTCCTCAACGTGCTGTCCATCGCCGCCTCGTACGGCGTGGTCGTCGCCGTCTTCCAATGGGGCTGGGGCGGTCCCGCCCTGGGCGTCAACGGCAAGGTGCCCATCGAGAGTTACGTCCCGATGATGATGTTCGCCATCATCTTCGGCCTCAGCATGGACTACGAGATCTTCCTGCTCTCCCGGGTCCACGAGGCCTGGCTGCGCACCGGCGACGCCCGCGCCTCCGTGGCCCACGCGCTGGAGATCACCGCCCGGGTCATCACCTGCGCCGCCCTGATCATGGTGAGCGTCTTCGCCGCGTTCATCGTCAGCGACAACATCGTGGTCAAGATGCTCGGCCTGGGTCTCGCCGTCAGCGTCCTCATCGACGCCACGGTCGTACGCCTCCTCATGGTCCCCGCCGTGATGACCCTCCTCGGCCGCCACGCCTGGTGGACCCCGCACTGGCTGGACCGCGTACTGCCGCACATCGACGCCGGGGGCGACACGACCGAGCGGCCGGTCCCCCAGGGGCGGAACCGACCGCTCGGCGGCTGACTCGCTTTACTGAAAGGGCGGTTGACGCCTGTTCAGAGACTGCTCATGTTCAGAGACCGCTCAGAAGGTCAGCTTCCAGCTGTTGATGTACCCGGTGTCCAGGCTGGCCGTGTCCTGGACGCGCAGGTTCCAGGTGCCGGCGGCCGTTTCGGAGGAGGCGTCCACCGTGTAGGTCTCGATCACGTCGTCGGCCGAGTCGGACGACGACGCGTTCTTCAGCCGGTAGGCGGTGCCGTCCGGAGCGACGAGGTCGATGACCAGGTCACCGCGCCAGGTGTGGACGATGTTCACGTCCACGCTGAGCGCGCTGGAGGCGGCCCCGGCCCGGTTGACGTTGATCGGGGAGTCGACGGTGCCGTTGTCGGGGATCTGGTAGTCGGCGGTGTTCTCGAAGACCGACTGGTTGCCCTCCTCGTCCACCCGCCACGCGAAGCTCGCCGTACCCGTCTCGCCGGCGGCGTCCGTCACGGTGACCGTCGGCGTCCAGTTCCCGGCCGTGGTCGGCGTACCCGAGATCCGACCCGTCGTGGCGTCGATGGACAGCCCGTCCGGCAGACCGGTCGCCGCGTACGACAGGGCGCCGGCGTTGGTGGAGGACGCCTGGACGTCGAGGGTGACGGCCTGGCCGATCAGGGAGTACTGGGCGGCCGGGGGTATGACCGTCACACCGTCGAGGATGCGGGAGCCGACGTTGATGGCGGCCCAGGCGTTGGCGGCGTTGTTGTAGGTCACCGAGCCGAGCCCGTACAGGTCGGCGGCGGCCTGGAGGGTGGCGGTGCGGGCGCCCGCGTAGTTGGTCGTGGACGTCATGTACGTGGTGAGCGCCCGGAACCAGATCTTCTCGGCCGCCTCCCGGCCGATCGGCGTCACCGGCAGCGAGTCGTACGTCGGCGAGTCGTAGGAGACGCCGTTGACCACCTTCGCGCCGCTGCCCTCGGAGGCCAGGTAGTACCAGTGGTTGGCCGGGCCGGAGGAGTAGTGGACGTCGATGTTGCCGAGCGTGGAGGACCAGTAGTCGCGCGAGGCGCCGTCCTTGCTGGGCTTGTCCATGTAGCGCAGCGGGGTGCCGTCGCCGTTGATGTCGATCTTCTCGCCGACCAGGTAGTCCCCGACGTCGCTGGCGTTGCCGGCGGCGAACTCGACCGCGGCGGCGAAGATGTCGGAGGTCGCCTCGTTCAACCCGCCCGACTCACCGCTGTAGTTGAGGCCCGCGGTGACCGAGGTCAGACCGTGGGTCATCTCGTGCGCGGCCACGTCGATCGAGGTCAGCGGGTTGGCGTTGCCCGACCCGTCGCCGTACGTCATGCAGAAGCAGGAGTCCTGCCAGAACGCGTTGACGTAGTTGTTGCCGTAGTGCACCCGGCTGTACGGGGCGACCCCGTCGTTGCGCAGGCCGTTGCGGCCGTGCACGTTCTTGTAGTAGTCCCAGGTCAGCGCGGCACCGTAGTGCGCGTCGGCGCCGGCGGTCTCCAGGTTGGCGGCGGTCCCGTCGCCCCAGATGTCGTCGGACCCGCTGAACAGCGTGCCCGTCCCGGAGGAGCCCCGGTTCAGGTTGTACGTACGGTGGTTGCCCCGGTCGGCGTCGGTCAGCGTGTACGTCGACCCCGACTGGCTGGTGCCGAGGGTGACCGTGCCGCTGTAGAGGGTGTTGCCGGTGCCGGTGTGGACGCCCTCGTACTCGAACAGCTTCTCGCCGGTCTGCGCGTCGGTGATGACGTGCAGTTCGCTCGGGGTGTCGTCGTGCTGGAAGCCGCTGACCACGGTCTCGTAGGCGAGCGTCGGGGTGCCCTTGGCGGCCCAGACGACCTTGCGGCTGCTGTCCGCCTCGGTCTTCTCGGAGCCCTCTTCCTTCGCCGCCGCCAGCGCCTGCTTCTCGGCGGCGGCCTTGGTGACGGCGGGGCTGAGGTCCGCGACCTTCAACTGGGGCTTGTAGGACCGGGTGACGCTCTCGACCGCGCCCGACTTCGACGCGTGCACGATCAGATCGCCGCCGAGCACGGGCAGCCCGGCGAAGGTGCGTTCGTAGCGGGTGTGCACGGTGCCGTCGGCGTCCTTGACGACGTCCCGGACCCGCAACTCCTCCTGGCCACCGAGGCCGAGGCGGTCGGCGGTCCTGTCCGTGGCCTTCTCGGCGGTGCGGATCAGGGACTCGCGCTGGGCGGGGGTGAGCTTCGCGGGCAGCGACCCGCGGTCCGGCTTCGCGGCCGAGGTACGGGCGGTGCCTTCGCCGCCGTCGCCTCGGGCGCTCGCGGAACCGCCGGGCACCGCTACGGCGAGCATCGCCGCCGCGGCGACGAGCGCGGCCGTGGCTGTCGTACGTCTGTGGGGGGTGGATCTCACGCGAACTCCTTTGCTGCCGACCGACGTTGGACGAGCGGCCGTACGAAGGACCCGGTGCCCCGGTTGTCGGCACCGGGTGGTGCAGGGAGAACTGCGAATGCGGGTGCGCGTGCACCGCCGTGCGGCGGAATGCGCACAGAGTGACAGACGTGGGCTGCTCGTGTCAGGGGCATATCAATTCTTTGGCTGGAAAGTGTTCGATTACTGAACCGCGGTCACCGGAATGAGGGGGCGCCCACCGGGCGTCGCTGTTGTGGCAGGAGCCGGACGGCCGGGTCACGTTCCACCGAGAGGCGCGTGTGCAACGGCGTACCCGCAACGAGGCCCTTCACGAGGCGCCGGTCAGCCGCTCCGCGGCGGCGGCCCGCACCTCGGCCTCCTCCATCGGGTCGTCCCGCAGCTGTACGAGGCGGTCGCGGACGTACGGCAGATCGGGCGCGGAGGCGATGCCCAGCAGCCGGGCGTTCGATTCGCAGTCCCACAGGGACTCGGCGTAAGCACGGTCGAGCCCGTCCGGTGCGATGGCGGCGAGCGCGTTCAGATAGGCGGGCCGTTCGTAGGAGTGCGGGGTGCGCAGCCAGAGCCGGCGCAGCACGGGCGCCGCCTCCGAGGCCGCCGCCCCGAACCGGGCGAGCCCGTCGGCCAGGAACGAGGGGCCGCACCACTGATGTGCGCTTTCCAGGGCCGAGAGTTCCCGGATCAGCACGGGCAGGTCCTGGACGTCACCGTGCTCCGCGAGGATCATCACACCGTTCCACGACAGCCAGGGCCGCTCGTCCGCCGCCCACTCCCGGGCGGCGGGCACGGCACCAGCCCCGAGCCGTTCGACCGCGCGTGTCAGCCCGGGCAGCGGCAGTTCACCGTTCACCTCCGCAAGGCCGGGCACCAACGGGATCAGCCCCGGCTCCGGCGGCCGTCCGGCGAGGACACGCAGGGCCTCGACCTTCTCGCCGCGGCTCGTCCCGGCATCGGCGAGGACGGAAAGCAGCCGTCGACCACCGGGCCCCGTATCGCAGTCGAGACGTTCGCGCGGTGCGGGGCCGGGGTCGGCGGTCCGCCCGCCCAACCCCCAGCGCACCCAGGGGTCCGACCGCCACAGCAGCGGCTCCTGTCCGGTCAGCCGCCCCCGTGCGACATCGGCCAGATCGTCCCACCACTCCACCGGCCAGATTCCGGCCACCGACTCGATCACATCGACCCAGTGCTCGCCCTCGCGCACATGCTCGCGCAGGGCCTCCCGGGCCTCACCGGACCCCGACAGGGCAAGTAGCTCCAGAATCAGGGTGCCGCGCTCGCAGTCGTCCGCGTCCCCGGCCAGCAGTTCGCGCACCGGCCCCAGACCGAGTCGCAGCTCGCGGATCAGCCGGGCCAGATACAGATGCCGGTCGTCCACCGAGTCCCAACGCCAGTCATGCCGCACGACGCCGTACACCAGCTCGGCGGAAGCCTCCGCGCCCATGGCGCCCTCGCACAGCCGGACCGCCCCCAGCCCGCGCCCCCGCTGCAACAGCCCCTCGACCGAACGCGCCGAGGCGTAGACCGGCTCGTCACCGGATTCCTCATTCATCGCAGCGCAGCTTGCCCCGACGCACCTCTCGGCCACCACACAATTACGTGGGCGCTCGTGCGGCCGCGTCGCCGGCCGTGCGCACTTTCCACCGCATCCCGAACCTTGACCCCCGCCCGGTGCTCCACGATGCTGTGTTGCGGCACATGAGATGCGTGCCGTAATGAGCAACATCCGGCATTCGGCCCGGGGCCTTGTACCAGGAGAACCCCGGGTCTCGTAACGGTCGAGGAGTGGCCATGGCTCAGCAGGTCCGTGCTGTCGTCGCGCGCGCGAAGGGCGCCCCCGTCGGTCTGGAGACGATCGTCGTGCCCGACCCGGGTCCGGGAGAGGCGCTGGTGAAGATCGAGGCCTGCGGGGTCTGCCACACCGATCTGCACTATCGCGAGGGCGGCATCAGCGAGGACTACCCCTTCCTCCTCGGCCACGAGGCGGCCGGTGTGGTCGAGTCGGTGGGGGAGGGTGTCACCGATGTCGCCCCCGGCGACTTCGTGATCCTCAACTGGCGTGCGGTGTGCGGCCAGTGCCGCGCCTGTCTGCGCGGGCGCTCCCAATACTGCTTCAACACCCACAACGCCAAGCAGAAGATGACCTTGCTGGACGGCACCGAGCTGTCGCCGGCGCTGGGTATCGGCGCCTTCGCCGAGAAGACCCTCGTGGCGGCGGGCCAGTGCACCAAGGTCGACCGGGCCGCCTCCCCGGCCGCCGCCGGACTGCTCGGCTGCGGTGTGATGGCCGGTATCGGCGCGGCGATCAACACCGGCGGTGTCGGCCGCGGTGACACCGTCGCCGTCATCGGCTGCGGCGGTGTCGGTGCCGCGGCGGTCGTCGGCTCGCACCTCGCGGGCGCGGCGAAGGTCATCGCCGTGGACATCGACGACCGGAAGCTTCAGACCGCCGCGAAGCTGGGCGCGACCCACACCGTCAACTCCAAGAACGCCGACGCCGTCGACGCGATCCGCGAGCTGACCGGCGGTTTCGGCGCCGATGTCGTCATCGAGGCGGTGGGCCGCCCGGAGACCTACCGTCAGGCCTTCTACGCCCGCGATCTGGCGGGGACGGTCGTCCTGGTCGGCGTACCCACCCCCGAGATGAAGCTGGAGCTGCCGCTCCTCGACGTCTTCGGACGCGGCGGCTCGCTCAAGTCCAGCTGGTACGGCGACTGCCTGCCCTCCCGTGACTTCCCGATGCTCATCGGCCTCTATCTCCAGGGCCGGCTGGACCTCGACGCCTTCGTCACCGAGACCATCGCCCTCGACGAGGTCGAGAAGGCCTTCGAGCGGATGCACGGCGGCGACGTCCTGCGCTCGGTGGTGGTTCTGTGACGACCGGCGCCCGCATCGAACGTCTCATCACCTCCGGCACCTTCAGCCTGGACGGCGGCACCTGGGACGTCGACAACAACGTGTGGATCGTCGGCGACGACAGCGAGGTGGTCGTCATCGACGTCGCGCACGACGCCGACGCGATCGCCGCGGCCGTCGGCAGCCGGCGCGTGGTGGCCATCGTGTCCACCCACGCCCACAACGACCACATCGACGCCGCCCCCGCCCTCGCCGAGCGCACCGGAGCGCCGATCCTGCTCCATCCCGACGATCTGCCGCTGTGGAAGCAGACCCACCCCGACCGCGCACCCGACGCCGAGCTGACCGACGGCCAACTCCTCACGGTGGCCGGGATCGAGCTGACCGTGCTGCACACCCCCGGCCATGCCCCGGGCGCCGTCTGCCTCCACGCGCCCGCCCTCACCGCCCTCTTCAGCGGTGACACCCTCTTCCAGGGCGGCCCGGGCGCCACCGGCCGCTCCTACTCCCACTTCCCGACCATCATCGACTCCATCCGCGACCGGCTGCTCACCCTGCCCGGCGACACCGTCGTGCACACCGGCCACGGGGAGACGACCACCATCGGGGCGGAGGCCCCGCACCTTCAGGAGTGGATCGACCGGGGCCACTGACCGCCCCGCCGACCGCCGTCGCCCGCCTCCCACCCGGCATCCGCCCGCCTCCCGCCCGGCGCCCGTACCGCCTGTTTCCGCAGGTGGTCCGGGCGCTTCGAGCTGCCTGGAGAGCGGGGCGCAGGCCTGTCCGAACCGGCCCTTTTGATGCCTTGACAACCGTTCGGAGCGGCCCTCAGACTAACGTTGCGCTTACCGCAATCCGTTTCGCTATACGCACCCGAGGTGTCATGAAGATTCCCGCGTGCCGTCTCGCCGATCTCCCGCGAGGCGAGGCCCTCAGGCTCGACCTCGACCCACCGGTCTCGGTGTTCCACACCGACGACGGCGAGGTCTTCGCCATTGACGACACCTGCACCCACCAGGACGCCTCGCTCGCCGACGGCTGGCTGGAGGGCTGTGAGGTGGAATGCCCGCTGCACGCCTCGAAGTTCGACCTGAGGACCGGCGCCGTCGACGCCCCGCCGGCCAAGCTCCCGGTCCGTACGCACGAGGTCACCGTCGAGGACGGCATGGTCTACGTCGAGTTGTCGACGGACGCCCCGAACCTCCCGCCCTGTATCTCGGCCCGCCTCGCCGGAGGTGCCGCGTGAGGACGGTGGCCGTGGTGGGCGCCTCGCTCGCCGGACTGTCGGCGGCGCGCTCACTGCGCAAGCAGGGCTACGACGGACGGCTCGTCGTCATCGGCGATGAGCTCCATCGCCCGTACGACCGGCCCCCGCTGTCCAAGGAATTCCTCGCGGGCACCCTCGGCGAAGCCGATCTCGCGCTGGAGACGGAGGGCGAGGACCTGGCGGCCGAGTGGCTGCTCGGCGTCCGCGCCACCGGACTCGACCGCGTGGACCGTGCCGTTCGGCTCTCCGACGGCCGGGACCTGCGCGCCGACGGCATCGTCATCGCGACCGGCGCCGCCGCCCGCACCCTGCCCGGCTCCGAAGGGCTCGCCGGGGTGCACACCCTGCGCACCCTGGACGACGCCCGCGCCCTGCGGGACGAACTGGCCCAGGGCGGACGCCTGGTGGTGATCGGCGGCGGCTTCATCGGCGCCGAGGTCGCCTCCACCGCCTACGCCCTCGGTGTCGACGTCACCGTGATCGAGGTCGCCCCGACCCCGCTCGCCGGACCGCTCGGCGCGGAGATGGGCGCGATCGTCTCCGCCCTCCATGACGACCACGGCGTACGGCTGTTGTGCGGTGTGGGCGTCAAGGGGCTCAGCGGTGAGCGGCGCGTAGACGCCGTGCTGATGGAGGACGGGCGCAGCATCCCCGCCGACATCGTCGTGGTCGGCGTCGGCGCCCGGCCCTGTGTCGAGTGGCTGGAGGGCTCCGGTGTGACGCTCGACAACGGCGTCAAGTGCGGCGCCGACGGCCGCACCAGCCTCGCCGGTGTGGTCGCGGTCGGCGACTGCGCCAACTGGTACGACCCCCGAACCGGCGGGCATCGCCGGGTCGAGCACTGGACCGGAGCACTGGAGCGCCCCGCCGCCGCCATCGCCACCCTGCTGGCGGGCGGTGCCGTGGAGCCCGGAGTGCCCCGGCCGCCGTACTTCTGGTCCGACCAGTACGGAGTGAAGATCCAGTTCGCCGGGCACGCGGCAGGCGCCGACAGCGTCACCGTGGAGGAAGGCACCCCGGACGACCGCAACGTCCTGGCGGTCTACCGCCGCGAGGGCCGGCCCGTCGCCGTGCTGGGCATGAACCAGCCCCGCCTCTTCACCCGCCGGCGCAAGGACCTGGCCAGCCCGGCGTCCTGACACCACCCCAGCGGCACTTCATCTCCCGTACCACCCCACCCCCCCCGCACCATCCACCAACGCCGTCCGGAGCCGCTCTTCCCGGCGCGTGAATGACCGATCCACGACGTTTCCCGAGGAGTGCACTGTGACCTCGACCAGCCTGCCGGACAGCCTGATCGCCACCCTCCCCGGCTCCTCGTACACCGATCCCGGGATCTTCGCCCAGGAGCAGGAGCGCATCTTCGAGGCCATGTGGTTCTGTGTCGCCCGCTCGTCGGAGCTGGCGAAGCCCGGCGCCTTCCGCACCGTCGACGTGGGCCGTGAGAGCGTCCTCGTCACCCGCGCCCGCGACAACTCGATCCGCGCCTACTTCAATGTCTGCCGGCACCGTGGCGCCAAGCTGTGCGCGGAGGAGTCCGGCGAGGTCAAGCGCGCCTTCCAGTGCCCGTACCACGCCTGGACATACGACCTGACGGGCAAGCTCGTCGCGGCCCCCAACCTCACCAAGATGCCCGACGTCGGCCGTACCGAGTACGGTCTCGCGCCCATCGCCACCCGCGAATGGCTCGGCTATGTGTGGGTGTGCCTCGCCGAGAACCCGCCCTCCTTCGAGGACGACGTGATGGGCGCGGTCGTGGAACGCCTCGGCGACGTCGAGTCGATCGAGCGCTACGACATCGACAACCTCTCCGTCGGCAAGCGGATCACCTATGACGTGAAGGCCAACTGGAAGCTCATCATCGAGAACTTCATGGAGTGCTACCACTGCGCCACGATCCACCCCGAACTGACGGAGGTCCTGCCGGAGTTCGCGGACGGCTATGCCGCCCAGTACTACGTGGGCCATGGCGCGGAGTTCGGCGAGGACGTCCAGGGCTTCACCGTCGACGGCTCCGAGGGCCTGGACCGGATACCGGGAGTCGCCGACGACCAGGACCGCCGCTACTACGCGATCACCGTCAAGCCGCAGGTGTTCATCAACCTCGTGCCCGACCACGTCATCTTCCACCGCATGTACCCGATGGCCGTCGACCGCACGGTCGTCGAGTGCGACTGGCTGTATCTGCCGCACGTCGTGGAGACCGGCAAGGACGTCAGCCGCTCCGTCGAACTCTTCCACCGCGTCAACCAGCAGGACTTCGACGCCTGCGAGCGCACACAGCCGGGGATGAGTTCACGTATGTACGCAAAAGGGGGCGTACTGGTGCCGAGCGAGCACCACATCGGTGCCTTCCACGACTGGGTCAACGACCGCCTGGGCGCCGGTCAGCCGTAAGGCTCGCCCAGGGGGAGGTCGGTTCAGCCCAGGTACCCCAGACGGTGGCTGATCTCCTCCGCGCCCTTCAACAGCACCGGGGCCAGCTCGTGCAGCCGCTCCTCGGTGAACCGGTACGCGGGCCCGGACGCGCTCAGCGCTGCGACGACCTCCCCGTCCCGATTGCGAATCGGCGCGGCCATGGCGTGCAGCCCGATCTCCAACTCCTCCAAGGTGTAGGCGTAGCCGCGCTCCAGCACCGCCCCGAGATGCTTCTCCAGCTTCGTCCTGGCGGTGATGGTGTGCGGCGTGACCTTCTTCAGGCCGGACTCGGCGAACAGCGCCGCCCGTTCCCCGGACGGCAGATGGGCCAGCAGTACCTTGCCGCTCGACGTGGCGTGCAACGGGGTCAGTTGGCCCACCCAGTTGTGCGCCGTGACGGCTCCGGGGCCGCGCACCTGGTACAGGTTGATCGCGTAGTGCTCCTGCATCACCGCGATGTTGACGGTCTCGCCGATCTCCTCGGCCAGCCGCTCGCACACCGGGCGGCTCTGCTGGGTGATGTCGATACGGCCGGTGACCGCTCCGGCGAGACGGACGATGCCGAAGCCCAGCCGGTACTTGCCGCGCTCCCCGGCCTGCTCCACCAGACCGCGCGCCTCCAGGGCGCCCAGCAGCCGGAACGCGGTGGACTTGTGAACGTCGATCTCGCCGGCCACCTCGCTGACGCCCGCCTCGCCGCGCTGAGCGAGGATCTCCAGGACGCTGATGGCTCGGTCGACCGACTGCACGCCGCCGGACTGTGAATTGGACGTTTCGGTATCACCACTGTAGTTGCTCACAATGAAACTATACGCGCAGTAAACAACACCGCCGTGGTTACATCCGCGAAACCAAGACCTCGGAAGTTGCGTTGTTCGCAACCTGGTGCGTATGGCGAGGCGGTACTAGCATGCGTCGCGTATCTATGGCGCGAGCGAGACGAGGCACCATGGCTGAAGTGCAGTACGACTTCGTCATCGTCGGCGGCGGTTCGGCCGGCAGCGCACTGGCGAACAGACTCTCCGCGGACCCCGCGAACCGTGTTCTGGTCCTGGAGGCCGGCCGGTCCGACTACCCGTGGGACGTCTTCATCCACATGCCCGCGGCGCTGACCTATCCGATCGGCAGCCGCTTCTACGACTGGAAGTACGAGTCCGAGCCCGAACCCCATATGGGCGGCCGACGCGTCTATCACGCCCGGGGCAAGGTCCTCGGCGGCTCCAGCAGCATCAACGGCATGATCTTCCAGCGGGGCAACCCCATGGACTACGAGCGCTGGGCCGCCGACCCGGGCATGGAGAGCTGGGACTACGCGCACTGTCTGCCGTACTTCAAGCGTATGGAGAACTGTCTCGCCGCCGACCCGGACGACGAGTTCCGCGGCCACGACGGCCCCCTCGTCCTCGAACGCGGCCCGGCGACCAACCCCCTCTTCACCGCCTTCCAGAAGGCCACCGAGGAAGCCGGTTACGCCCCCACCGACGACGTCAACGGCTACCGGCAGGAAGGTTTCGCCAAGTTCGACCGCAATGTCCACCGCGGACGCCGGCTGTCGGCCTCGAAGGCATACCTCAAGCCCGCGAGGAAGCGGCCCAACCTCACCGTCACCACCCGGGCCCTGGTCACCCGTGTCCTCTTCGAGGGCAAGAAGGCCGTCGGCGTCGAGTACCGGCGCGGCCGGGGCGCCCTCCAGCGGGTGCGTGCGCGCGAGGTCATCCTGTGCGGCGGCGCCATCAACTCCCCCCAGCTGCTCCAGCTCTCCGGTGTCGGCAACGCCGAGGAACTGCGCGCCCTCGGCATCGACGTCGTCCACGATCTGCCCGGCGTCGGCGAGAACCTCCAGGACCATCTGGAGGTCTACGTCCAGTACGCCTGCAAGCAGCCCGTCTCCATGCAGCCGTACATGGCCAAGTGGCGTGCCCCGTTCATCGGGTTGCAGTGGCTCTTCCGCAAGGGCCCGGCGGCCACCAACCACTTCGAGGCCGGCGGCTTCGCCCGCAGCAACGAGGACGTGGACTACCCCAACCTGATGTTCCACTTCCTGCCCGTCGCGGTCCGCTACGACGGCTCCTCGCCCTCCGGCGGCCACGGCTACCAGGTCCATGTGGGCCCGATGTACTCCGACGCCATCGGCTCGGTGAAGATCAGGAGCAGGGACCCGCGCGAACACCCGGCGCTCCGCTTCAACTACCTCTCCACCGAGCAGGACCGCCGCGAATGGGTCGAGGCGATCCGCGTCGCCCGCGAACTCCTGGGCCAGCCCGCGCTCGCCCCCTACAACGGCGGCGAGTTGTCGCCCGGGCCGAAGGTGGAGTCGGACGAGGAGATCCTCGCCTGGGTCGCCAAGGAGGGCGAGACCGCCCTGCACCCGTCCTGCACCTGCAAGATGGGCACTGACGAGATGGCCGTCGTCGACCCCACCAGCATGCGCGTCCACGGCGTCGAGGGCCTGCGCGTCGTCGACGCGTCCGTGATGCCGTACGTCACCAATGGCAACATCTACGCGCCGGTGATGATGATCGCCGAGAAGGCCGCCGATCTGATCCTCGGCAAGCAGCCGCTCCCGGCGTCGAAGGCCGTGTACTACCGCCACCGCGACGCCCAGAAGCAGGCGGGCTGACGTTGGCCGCCGCAGGACTCCGGACGCTGCTCGACAGCGTCCGCTACGAGGTGCTGCCCGCGAAGGCGACCGAGGAGAAGGTCCTCGCCCATGTCCCGCGCGATGTCGTCGTCACTGTGACGGCGTCGCCGGTCAAGGGCCTGGAGCCGACGCTCGACCTCGCCGGCCGGCTGGCCGCGCACGGCTTCCGCGTCGTCCCGCATGTGCCCGCGCGGCTGCTGCGGGACGACGTCCACCTCAAGGACGTCGTCGACCGGCTCCGTGAGACGGGCGTCGACGATGTCTTCGTACCGGCGGGCGACGCCGACCCACCGGCCGGGCCCTACGAGGGCGCCCTGCCCGTACTGCGCCGGCTGACCGAGCTGGGCGGTCCCTTCGCCCGGGTCGGCGTCACCGGCTACCCCGAGAGCCATCCGCTCATCCACGACGACATCACCGTCCAGTCGATGTGGGACAAGCGCGAGCATGCCACCTACATCGTGAGCAACCTCTGCTTCGATCCACGGGTGCTCGGGGAGTGGCTCGCCCGTATACGACGCCGGAACATCGCCCTGCCCGTCCATGTGGGCGTCGCGGGGCCCGTGCAGCGGGCGAAGCTGCTGGCCATGGCGACGAAGATCGGGGTGGGGGAGTCGACGCGCTTCCTGACCAAGCACGCGTCCTGGTTCCTGCGGTTCGCCGCGCCCGGTGGGTACTCGCCGGAGAAGCTGCTCACGCGGACGGAGGGCGCGCTCACCGCCCCCTCGTCCGGGGTGGCGGGCCTGCACCTGTTCACGTTCAATCAGATCGCCGAGACGGAGAGGTGGCGGCGGAGGGTGTTGGAGCGGCTGGAGGGGTGAGCGCACCCCCCGAACGCCGAACGTCGAACGCCGGACGGGCTTTGAGCCCGTCCGGCGTTCGTATACGGAGATCTACCGTCAGCGGAAGACGACCGTGCGGTTGCCGTCGACCATCACCCGGCTCTCGCTGTGCCACTTCACGGCGTGGGCGAGGACCTGGGCCTCCACGTCTCGGCCGACCGTGACCAGTTCGCCGGGGTCGAGGGAGTGGTCCACGCGGACCACGTCCTGCTCGATGATCTGGCCCTCGTCCAGGTCCGACGTCACATAGTGCGCCGTCGCCCCGACCAGCTTCACACCCCGGTCGTAGGCCTGGTCGTAGGGCCGGGCGCCCTTGAAGCTGGGCAGGAAGGAGTGGTGGATGTTGATCGCGCGGCCCTCCAGCTCCTTGCAGAGGTCGTCGGAGAGGATCTGCATATAGCGGGCCAGGACGACCAGGTCGATGTCCAGTTCACGCACCAGGTCGAGGAGGCGGGCCTCGGCCTCGGGCTTGGTGTCCCTGGTGACCGGGACGTGGTGGAAGGGCACGCCGTACGTCTCCGCCAGGCCTTCGAATTCCCGGTGGTTGGAGACGATCGCCGGGATCTCGATGTTCAGGGCGCCGGTGCTCTTGCGGAACAGCAGGTCGTTCAGACAGTGGCCGAACTTGGACACCATGATCAGTGTGCGGGTCGGCGTCGAGGCGTCGCGCAGGCTCCAGGAGATCCCGTACGCCTGGGCGACGGGACCGAACCTGTAACGCAGATTTTCCAGATCGGCCGTGGGGTCCGACACGTCGAAGTGGACCCTCATGAAGAAGCGGCCCTGGAGACGGTCGTCGAACTGCTGGCTCTCCAGGATGTTGCCCGAGTTCCTGACGAGAAAGCCGCTCACGGCGTGGACCAGTCCGGCGCTGTCGGGACAGGACAGGGTGAGGACGAACTCACGGCCCGGCTGCGGTCGAGGGGACATATCAAGGCCTCCGATGGTGCGTAATGCACAACAGGGTGAGCGATACGCAACATGGTGGGTGGGGTGTCGCTCGCGGTCAAGGGAGGGTGGCCAACTGCCCGCATGGGGAAATCGTCATCGACCAACCTCTTGACGTTCGACCATGCGTTCGCCAGGGTGTTCCACCACAAGCAATCTGATGCACAATGCGCAACTCGTAATTCGGTCGAAGGGCACGGCGCGTGGCAGATCTGTATGTCGAGGGTGAGTGGCGCGAACCGGTGGCCGGGGGCCGCCGGGAAATCCGATGTCCCGCCGACGGCACCCTGGCCGCGACCGTCGCGGAGGGGACCCGGCCCGACGCCGAGGCGGCGATCGCCGCCGCCCGCCGCGCCTTCGACCAGGGCCCCTGGCCGCACACGTCCGAGCGCGAGCGCGGCGCCCTGCTGCTGCGCACCGCCGACATCATCGAGCGCGACGCCGAGGACTTCGCCCGCGCCGAATCCCTCGACACCGGAAAACGGCTGGTCGAGAGCGCGTACGACATCGCCGACGTGGTCTCCTGCTTCCGCTACTACGGCGGACTCGGCGGCACCGACGCCGGCCGGGTCATCGACACCGGCCGGGACGACGCCGTCAGCCGCGTGGTGTACGAGCCGATCGGCGTCTGCGGGCTGATCACCCCCTGGAACTACCCGCTGCTGCAAGCCAGTTGGAAGGTCGCCCCGGCGCTCCTCGCGGGCAACACGATCATCCTCAAGCCCAGTGAGCTGACCCCCTCCACCTCCGTTCTGCTGATGAAGGCCCTGGCCGAGGCCGGACTGCCCGCCGGAGTCGCCAACCTCGTCCTGGGCACCGGACCCGAGGTCGGCGCACCCCTCTCCGAGCACCCCGACGTCGACATGGTCTCCTTCACCGGCGGCCTGGAGACCGGCAAGCGGATCATGGCCACCGCCGCGGCCACCGTGAAGAAGGTGGCCCTGGAACTCGGTGGCAAGAACCCCAACGTGGTCTTCGCCGACGCCGACTTCGAGACCGCCGTCGACTTCGCCCTGACCGCCGTCTTCCTGCACTCCGGCCAGGTCTGCTCCGCCGGCGCCCGCCTCATCGTCGAGGACTCCCTCCACGACCGCTTCGTCGACGAGGTCGTCCGCCGGGCCGAGCTGATCCGCCTCGGTGGGCCCTTCGACGCGGACGCCGAGACCGGCGCGCTGATCTCCGCCCAGCATCTGGCCAAGGTCGAGGCGTATGTCGCCGCCGGCCTCGCCGAGGGCGCCGTCCTGCGCTGCGGCGGCGCCCGCCCCACCGACCCGGCCCTCGCCGGCGGCCACTACTACCCGCCGACCGTCCTCGACGAGTGCCGGCAGGACATGCGGGTGGTGCGTGAGGAGTCCTTCGGACCCGTCCTCACCGTCGAGCGCTTCACCGACGAGGACGACGCCGTACGCATCGCCAACGACACCGAGTACGGGCTCGCCGGGGCCGTCTGGACCCAGGACGCCGGAAAGGCCCAGCGGGTCGCCCGACGGCTGCGCCACGGCACGGTGTGGATCAACGACTACCACCCCTATGTGCCGCAAGCGGAATGGGGTGGTTTCGGGCACTCGGGAGTGGGCCGGGAACTGGGACCGACCGGCCTGAACGAATACCGGGAGCCCAAGCACATCTGGCAGAACATCCAACCCCGGCCGCAGCGCTGGTTCCGCGGCTGAACGCCGAAAAGAGGTCGATCGTGACCCCAACGCAGACCGTGGCGCCCCAGCGGCGCGGCACACCCCGGGAATCGGACGGTACGCCGGTCATATCCGTGCGCAATCTGTGGAAGGTGTTCGGGCCGAAGGCCGAGCGGGTGCCCCAGTCCGAGGAGTTGTGCGGCCTCACCCGCCGTGAACTCATGGACCGCACCGGCTGCACCGCCGCCGTGCGCGACATCGACTTCGAGGTGGCGCCCGGCGAGGTCTTCGTCGTCATGGGTCTGTCCGGCTCGGGCAAGTCCACCCTCGTGCGCTGTCTCACCCGGCTGATCGAACCCACCGCCGGGGAGATCGTCTTCGAGGGCGAGAACATCCGCGACGCCGACGCCGCCCGGCTGCGCGAACTGCGCCGTAACAAGTTCTCCATGGTCTTCCAGCACTTCGGGCTGCTGCCGCACCGCAGGGTCGTCGACAACGTGGCCTTCGGCCTGGAGATCCGCGGCATGGGCAAGGCCGAACGCGTCAGACGGGCCTTGGAGGTCGTGGAACTGGTCGGCCTCGCCGGCTACGAGAACTCCTACCCCGACCAGCTCTCCGGCGGAATGCAGCAACGCGTCGGTCTGGCAAGGGCGTTGGCGGGCGACCCCGACGTCCTCTTCTTCGACGAACCGTTCTCCGCACTCGACCCGCTGATCCGCCGGGACATGCAGAACGAGGTCATCCGCCTCCACCACGAGGTCGGCAAGACCATGGTGTTCATCACCCACGACCTCTCCGAGGCCCTCAAACTCGGCGACCGCATCCTCATCATGCGCGACGGCAGAATGGTCCAGTGCGGCACAGGCGACGAACTGGTCGGTGCCCCGGCCGACGACTACGTCCGCGAGTTCGTCAAGGACGTTCCGCGCGGCGATGTCCTCACCCTGCGCTGGATCATGCGCCCCCTGGAGGACGGCGACGAGCTCGACGGCCCCGAGATGGGCCCCGACGTCGTCGTACGCGAGGCCACCCGCGCGGTTCTCGCGGCCGAGAAACCGGTCAAGGTCGTCGAGAACGGTGAACTGCTCGGCATCGTCGGCGACGAGGAGATCCTCGCGGTGGTCGCCGGGCAGGAAGGCGACGCGCGATGACCGTCGCCATCGAGAAACCCGAGAAGACGGAACTCCCGGAGCCTCTCGCTCCGGCCAGGGCCGTACGCAGGATCACCCGGCCCATGGTGGTCGCCGCGATCCTCGTCGCCTGGCTGGCGCTCTTCTGGGTCTTCCGGGGCAAGCAGACCCTCACCCTCGCGGCGGCGGATCTCACCGATCTGCACCACTGGTTCAACGACGTCAACGACTCGATCGGCGCCAACCGCAACTCCAACCCGCTCTTCCTCTACTTCTTCAATGAGATCCGCCTGGTCATCGACACCCTGGTGACCTTCGTCCAGGAGCTGATCTCGCAGGCCCCCGAGGGCCGCCCGGTCCCGTGGATCGGCTGGCTCGGCGTCGTCGGGCTCGTCGGCTACGTCTCCTGGGCCGTCGGCAACTGGCGGGTCGCGCTGCTGGCCGTGGCCGGCTTCACCTTCCTCGGGCTGCAGGGCCTGTGGCAGGAGAGCATGGACACCCTGGCGCTGACCGTCTCGGCCGTCGCCGTGGCGTTGCTGTTCGCGATTCCGCTGGGCGTGTGGGCGGGGCTGTCCGACCGGTTCAACCGGGTCATCACGCCCTTCCTGGACTTCATGCAGACGATGCCGACCTTCGTCTATCTGGCCCCGCTGACCCTCTTCTTCCAGATCGGCCCGGCCTCCGCCACCATCGCCACCCTCATCTACGCCGCCCCGCCCTCCATCCGCATCACCGCGCACGCCATCCGCTCGGTGCCGCACACCACGGTCGAGGCCGCCGAGTCACTGGGCTCGACCAGAGGGCAGTCGCTGCTGAAGGTGCTGCTGCCGATGTCGAAGCGGACCGTGGTGATGGGCGTCAACCAGACGATCATGGCCGCCCTGGCCATGGTCACCATCGCGGCCCTCATCGACGCGCCCGGCCTCGGCAAGACCGTCGTCTCGGCCCTGCAGTCCCTCGACGTGGGGACGGCCTTCAACGCGGGCCTCGCGATCGTCGTGATGGCGATCGTCCTCGACCGGGTCACCACCGCCGCCAGCGCCCGCGAGGAGAACGCCCGCGGCTCCGACGGCCGTTTCCTCACCTGGCGGAAGCCCCTGCTCGGCGCGGGCGCGGCGGTCACGGCCGTCCTGATCTACCTCTCCAACACCTATGTCTGGGCGGCGGAGTTCCCCGGCGAGGGCGGCATCGGCACCTCCATCGCGAGCGCCGCCGACACCGCCACCACCTGGGCCCAGGACAGTCTGTCCGGCCTCACCAACGGCTTCCGCGACGCCCTCACCAACGGTCTGCTCAACCCGTTCCAGACCCTGCTCACCGACTCGCCGTGGTGGCTCGTCGGCGCGGTCCTGATCGGCCTCGGCGTGGTCCTCGGCGGCTGGCGCGCGGGCGTGACCGCCGCGATCTGCGTCGGACTGCTCGTCGCCACCGGCGTGTGGTCGGACAGCATGACCACACTGGCGTCGACCCTGGTCGCCACCGTGCTCGTCATGCTGCTCGGCATCGGCTTCGGCGTCTGGATGGGCCGCAGCAGGCTCGCCGACCGGGTCATGCGGCCCACCCTCGACGCGGCGCAGGTCATGCCGCCGTTCGTCTATCTGGTGCCGTTCCTCGCGCTGTTCGGCGCCACCCGCTTCACCGCGATCGTCGCCGCCGTCGTCTACGCGGCACCCGTCGCCATCAAGATCATCGCGGATGGGGTGCGCAATGTGCCCCAGGCGACGGTGGAGGCGGCCACCTCCGCCGGGTGCGACACCCGGCAGATCATCACCAAGGTCCAGCTGCCGATGGCACGCAGCGCTCTGACCCTCGCCACCAACCAGGGTCTGATCTATGTGCTGTCGATGGTTGTGGTGGGCGGCCTGGTAGGCGCGGGCGCCCTCGGCTACGACGTCGTGGCCGGCTTCTCGCAGGGACAGCTGTACGGGAAGGGGCTCGCCGCGGGGCTGGCCATCGTCCTTCTCGGAGTCATGTTCGACCGGATCACTCAGGCAGCGGCGCGACGTGCCGGCGCGTAAGGAGTCACTGACCATGGCAAGGCAAGCAAGAACATGGAGAGTCGGCGCGGCCGGCCTGGCCGTTCTCGGCCTCACCCTCACGGCCTGCGGCGGCGCGAAGGTCGGTGAGGACTCCGCGGACTCCGGCTCGGACGGCTCCGGCAAGTGCGGCACCTTCAACATCGCCGTCAACCCCTGGGTGGGCTACGAGGCCAACGCGGCCGTCCTCGCCTACGTCGCCGAGCAGGACCTCGGCTGCAAGGTCGTCCAGAAGGACCTCAAGGAGGAGATCGCCTGGCAGGGCTTCGGCACCGGTGAGGTCGACGCCGTCGTGGAGAACTGGGGCCACGACGATCTGAAGAAGAAGTACATCACCGACCAGAAGACCGCTGTCGAGGCCGGCGCCACCGGCAACGAAGGTCTCATCGGCTGGTATGTGCCGCCGTGGCTCGCCAAGGAGCACCCGGACATCCTCGACTGGAAGAACCTCAACAAGTACGCGGCCGAGTTCAAGACCTCCGAGTCCGGCGGCAAGGGCCAACTCCTCGACGGCGACCCCTCGTTCGTCACCAACGACGAGGCCCTCGTCAAGAACCTGAAGCTGGACTTCAAGGTGGTGTACGCGGGCAGCGAGACCGCGCTCATCCAGGCCTTCCGCAAGGCGGAGAAGGACAAGGAATGGGTGATCGGCTACTTCTACGAGCCCCAGTGGTTCATCTCGGAGGTGCCGCTCGTCAAGGTCGAGCTGCCCGAGTACACGGCGGGCTGTGACGCCGACGCGGCCAAGGTCGCCTGCGACTACCCGGTCTACAAACTGGACAAGATCGTCAGCACGAAGTTCGCCGAGTCCGGCAGCCCCGCCTACGACCTCGTCAAGAACTTCAGCTGGACCAACGACGACCAGAACACCGTCGCCAAGTACATCGCGGTCGACAAGATGACCCCGGAGGCGGCGGCGAAGAAGTGGGTCGAGGCCAACAGGTCCAAGGTGGAGGCCTGGATCAAGTAGCCCCGGAGGATCAGCGGGCCCGGAGGCCGCAGGCCGGACCGAGCTGTCCGTACGGTCGAATGTGCCCGGTGGGCGGTGCGCGCGCAGGCGTACCGCCCACCGGGCATCGCCATGTTCCGGCCACCTCTTCTCCCCGCTCACCTGCGCGTTCGCGCTCCGTGCGGTGTCCCGGCCCGAGCGCCGTTCTCCGACCTTCCGGACCTCTTGACACCCACCTGGACGGCAGGCACATTGAGTTGCGCAACCTGAATCGCGTTGCGCAGACAGCAACTAGAGCGGTAGCTAGAACAGCAACTGAACCGGCTGGACAGGTTTTCAAACCGGAGGTGCGGCGATGGCGGGACCCCGAGTGGTCATCATCGGAGCGGGCGTCGTTGGCGCGGCTCTCGCGGACGAGATCTCGGCACGAGGCTGGACCGAGGTGACGGTGGTCGACCAGGGCCCGCTGCCGGCCACCGGCGGCTCCACCTCCCACGCTCCCGGTCTGGTCTTCCAGACCAACTCGTCGAAGACGATGACCGAGATGGCCCGCTACACGGTCGAGAAGTTCTGCTCCCTGGACGTCGACGGCAAGCCCTGTTTCCTCCAGGTCGGCGGCCTCGAAGTGGCCACCACCCCCGAGCGCCTCGCGGAACTGCACCGCAGGCACGGCTGGATCACCGCCTGGGGCATCGAGGCCCGACTGCTCACCGCCGACGAGTGCGTGGAGCAGCACCCGCTGGTCAACCGGGACAAGGTCCTCGGCGGCCTCCTCGTCCCGACCGACGGTCTCGCCAAGGCGGTCCTCGCCGTGGAGGCCCAGATCCGCCGGGCCACCGAGCGCGGTGTGACCTTCCTGGCCCGCCACGAGGTCCTGGACATCCGGCAGAGCGACGGCCGGGTCACCGGCGTCGTCACCGACCAGGGCGAGCTGGACGCCGACATCGTGGTGTGCTGCGCCGGCATCTGGGGCCCGAGGATCGCCCGTATGGCCGGCATGAACCTCCCGCTGACCCCGCTGGCCCACCAACTCGCCTGGACCGGCCCGATCCCGGCGCTCGCCGGCCAGACGCAGGAGGCGATCCGCCCGATCCTGCGCCACCAGGACGCCGACCTCTACTACCGCGACCGCTTCGACGGCATCGGCATCGGCTACTACGGCCACCGCCCGATGCCCATCACGGCCGACGAGATCCTCTCCGTGGACGAGGCCGACGAGATGCCGTCGATCCTGAAGTTCACCGAGGACGACTTCGCGGACGCCTGGACCGAGACCCAGTCCCTGCTCCCCTCGACCCGCGAAGCCAAGGTCGAGGAGGGCATCAACGGCCTGTTCTCCTTCACCACCGACAACTTCCCCCTGCTCGGCGAATCGAGGGACGTCAAGGGCTTCTGGGTCGCCGAGGCCGTCTGGGTCACCCACTCCGCCGGTGTGGGCCGGGCCATGGCCGAATGGCTGGTCGACGGCCACTGCTCCTCGTTCGACCTCCACGAGTGCGACGTCAACCGCTTCGAGCCGCACCAGCTCTCCCCGGAGTACGTCCTCGCCCGCGACTGCCAGAACTTCGTCGAGGTCTACGACATCCTGCACCCGCTGCAACCGTCCGGAGACCCGCGCCCGATCCGCACCAGCCCCTTCCACGCCCGCCAGCAGGAGCACGGCGCCTTCTTCCTGGAGGCGAACGGCTGGGAGCGCCCGCAGTGGTACGAGGCCAACGCCTCCCTGGTGGAAGGCCGTACGATCCCCACCCCCAACGACTGGGCCGCGCGGTTCTGGTCGCCCATCGTCGGCGCCGAGGCGCAGGCCACCCGTGAGACGGTCGCGATGTACGACATGACCGCCCTCAAGCGCCTGGAGGTCACCGGCCCGGGTGCCGCCGACTTCCTGGAGGGCCTGACCACCAGCAAGGTCGCCAAGTCGGTCGGCTCGGTGACGTACACCCTGCTGCTGAACGACGACGGCGGCATCCGCAGCGATGTCACGGTCGCCCGCCTCGGCCGCGACCTCTTCCAGGTCGGCGCCAACGGCAACCTCGACCTCGACTGGTTCACCCGCCACCTCCCCGCCGACGGCACCGTCCAGGTCCGTGACATCACCCCCGGCACCTGCTGCATCGGCCTGTGGGGCCCACTCGCCCGCAAGGTACTCCAGCCGCTCACCGACGAGGACTTCTCCAACGACGGCCTGAAGTACTTCCGCGCCAAGCGCGCCTACATCGGCAGCGTCCCGGTGACCGCGATGCGCCTGTCGTACGTCGGCGAACTCGGCTGGGAGCTGTACACCACCGCCGACCAGGGCCAGAAGCTCTGGGACATCCTGTGGGAGGCGGCCCAGCCTCTCGGCGGCATCATCGCCGGACGCGGCGCCTTCAACAGCCTCCGCCTGGAGAAGGGCTACCGCTCCTTCGGCACCGACATGACGTACGAGCACGACCCCTACGAGGCCGGGGTCGGCTTCGCCGTCAAGCTCGACAAGGGGGACTTCGTCGGGAAGGCGGCGTTGGAGCGGCGCAAGGGTGATGTCCGGCGCAAGTTGACCTGCCTCACCATCGATGACCCTTGGTCGGTCGTCATGGGCAAGGAACCGGTGTACGACGGGGAGCGGGCGGTGGGGTACGTCACCAGTGCCGCGTACGGGTACACGATCGGCAAGGGGGTTGCCTATGCGTGGCTTCCTGCGGAGCTTGCCGTTCCGGGGACGGCCGTGCAGATCGGTTACTTCGATCAGCGGGTGGAGGCGGTTGTGGCGGAGGAGCCGTTGTTCGACTCGACTATGTCTCGTCTCCGTGGGTGAGGTGTTCGTAGGGGGTGCCGTGGATGGTTGTCGAGCGGCTGCGGGTGGTTTGTGGTTGGTCGCGCAGTTCCCCGCGCCCCTATGGGGGCGCTGCAGCCCAGCCTCCTGGAAGGAGTGCCGCCGGTGAATGCACAGTTGCTTGACGGCATGGCGACCGCGGCGGACATCCGTCGCGAACTCACCGAACGCGTGGCCAAGTTGATCGTCACCGGCGGACGCCCGCCGGGGCTCGGCACCGTCCTCGTCGGTGACGACCCGGGCAGTCGTGCCTACGTCGCCGGAAAGCACCGCGACTGCGCCCAGGTCGGGATCGCCTCCATCCGGCGGGATCTGCCCGCCGACGCCTCGCAGCGGCAGGTCGAAGAGGTGATCGACGAGTTGAACGCGGACCCTGACTGCACCGGGTACATCGTCCAACTCCCGCTCCCCGCACACCTGGACGCCAAAGCCCTGCTGGAGCGGATGGACCCGGCCAAGGACGCCGACGGGCTGCACCCCGTCAACCTCGGTCGGCTGACCCTGGGCGTCGAGGCGCCGCTGCCGTGCACCCCGCGTGGCATCGTGGAACTCCTCCGCCGCCACGACGTACCGCTCGCGGGAGCGCGCGTCTGCGTGATCGGCCGGGGCATCACGGTCGGGCGGCCGATCGGCCTCCTCCTCACCCGCCGCTCCGAGAACTCCACCGTGACCCTGTGCCACACCGGCACCAAGGGTCTGGCCTGGCATGTACGCGAGGCCGACATCGTCGTGGCGGCCGCCGGCTCGCCCGGGCTGATCACCAAGGACATGCTGCGCCCCGGCGCGGCCGTCCTGGACGTCGGCATCACCCGCACCGACGAGGGTCTGGTCGGCGATGTGCACCCGGAGGCCGCGACGGTCGCCGGATGGCTCGTGCCCATGCCCGGCGGTGTGGGCCCCATGACCCGGGCGATGTTGCTGGCCAACGTCGTCGAGGCCGCCGAGAGGAACGCGAACGCCGTATGAACCTGTCCCTGCCCCACGACGGAGACGACGGAGACGTCCGATGAGCCCCCGCACCCCCGGCGCCGAACTCCCCGAACACCCCGACTGGCTGTGGCGCACCCCCGAGCCGAAGCGCTCGTACGACGTCGTCATCGTCGGCGGCGGCGGTCACGGCCTGGCCACCGCCCACTACCTCGCCAAGAACCACGGCATCACCAAGGTGGCCGTCCTGGAGAAGGGCTGGCTGGCGGGCGGCAACATGGCCCGCAACACCACGATCATCCGCTCCAACTACCTCTGGGACGAGAGCGCCGGCATCTACGAGCACGCGCTGAAGCTCTGGGAGAGGCTGGCGGAGGAGCTGGACTACCCGATCCTGTTCTCCCAGCGGGGTGTGCTGAACCTGGCCCACAGCCTCCAGGACGTCCGTGACAGCGTCCGCCGCGTCGAGGCGAACCGCCTCAACGGCGTGGACGCGGAGTGGCTGGACGCCGAGCAGGTCAAGGAAGTCTGCCCGATCGTCAACACCTCGCCGGACGTGCGCTACCCGGTCCTCGGCGGCACCTACCAGCCGCGCGGCGGAATCGCCAAGCACGACCACGTGGCCTGGGGCCTGGCCCGCTCGGCGGACGCCGCCGGCGTGGACATCATCCAGAACTGCGAGGTCACAGGTCTGGACGTGGTCGGCGGGCGAGTGGTCGGCGTCCGGACGACCCTGGGCCCGATCGCGGCGGGCAAGGTGGCCCTCTGCTCGGCGGGCCACACCTCGGTCCTCGCCGCCATGGCCGGAATCGACCTCCCCGTCCAGAGCCACCCCCTCCAGGCCCTGGTGTCCGAACTCCTGGAGCCTGTCCACCCCACGGTCGTCATGTCCAACGCGGTCCATGTGTACGTCAGCCAGGCGCACAAGGGCGAGCTGGTGATGGGCGCGGGCATCGACGCGTACAACTCGTACACCCAGCGCGGCGCCTTCCACATCATCGAGCATCAGATGTCGGCGGCCCTGGAACTGTTCCCGATCTTCGCCCGCGCGCATGTCCTGCGCACCTGGGGCGGCATCGTGGACGTCAGCCCCGACGCGTCACCGATCGTCGGCCTGAGCCCGGTCGACAACCTCTACCTCAACTGCGGCTGGGGAACCGGCGGTTTCAAGGCCACGCCCGGCGTCGGCTGGGTCTACGCCCACACCATCGCGAACGACGAGCCCCACCCCCTCAACGCCCCCTTCTCGCTCGACCGTTTCACCACCGGCGCGCTCGTCGACGAGCACGGCGCGGCCGCGGTGGCCCACTAGGACCACTAGGAGCCGACCCCATGCTGCTGATCCCCTGCCCCTGGTGCGGACCCCGCGACGAAGTCGAGTTCCACTACGGGGGCGAGGCCCACATCCCGTACCCCGAGACCCCCGGGGACCTCACCGACGAGGAATGGGCCCGCTACCTCTTCTTCCGCGCCAACCCCAAGGGCCCCTTCGCGGAACGCTGGAGCCACGCGGCCGGCTGCCGCCGCTGGTTCAACGCGGTACGCGACACGGCGACGAACGAGATCCTGGCGGTATACCGCTCGGGCGAGGCCCGCCCGGAAACGGTGGAACGCCTTACGGCCACTGTTCGGCCGACGGCGATCCCTTCAGCCGGTCCGGTCACTTTGTCTCAGGGCTCAACATCTCCAGCCCGTCCGGCGTTTGAGGACGAGGCCGTTCAGGCCGAAAGCGGGGGCCCGGGGGCGGTAGCCCCCGACGGGGTCGAAGGGGCGGAGCCCCTTCAGGACGGGAAGGGCAGGGGCGGCGGGGGCGCTGAATCCCTCACCGACACCCCCACCACCCAACCCTTCCGCCACCCCACCCGAGGCCGAATCTCCCGAGACACCCCCCTCACCTTCACCTTCGACGGCACCGAGTACCAGGGCCACCACGGCGACACCCTCGCCTCCGCCCTTCTCGCCAACGGCGTCATCCAGACCGGCACCAGCATCAAGCTCGGCCGCCCAAGAGGCATCTTCTCGGCCGGCGTCGAGGAACCCAACGCGGTCATCCAGATCGAGGCCCCGTTCCCCGAGCCGATGCTCCCCGCCACCACGGTCGAGCTGTACGACGGCCTGGTGGCGACCGGCCTCCCCGGTCAGGGCCGCCTCGCCACGGCCCCGGACCCGGCCCGCTACGACGCCGTACACGCCCACTGCGACCTGCTGATCGTCGGCGCGGGCCCGGCGGGCCTCGCCGCGGCGTCGGCAGCGGCGGCGACCGGCGCCCGGGTCATCCTCGCCGACGACCAACCGGAGCCGGGCGGCAGTCTCCTGGGCACGGCCGACCACCTCGACTGGGTCGCGGAGACGGCAGCCCGTCTGGCCGAGGCCCCCGAGGTCCGCGTCCTGCCCCGTACGACGGTCTTCGGCTACTACGACGACAACCACCTCCTCGCCGTGGAGCGCCGCACCAACCACCTGGGCGCCGCCGCCCCCGAGCACGTCTCCCGGGAACGCGTCTGGCGCATCCGGGCCCGCCGCGTGGTCCTGGCCACCGGCGCCCACGAGCGCTCCCTCGCCTTCGCGGACAACGACCGCCCCGGCGTCATGCTGGCCGCCTCGGCCCGTACGTACGTCAACCGCCACGGCGTCCTCCCCGGCCGCCGCGCGGTGGTCTTCACGACCAACGACAGCGCCTACGAGGCCGCCCTCGACCTCGCCACGGCGGGCGTGACCGTCGCGGCGATCGTCGACACCCGCCCCGAGCCGGGGGAGTGGGCCGACCGCGCCCGCGAGGCCGGCATCGAGGTGCTCCCCGGCCACGCGGTCACCGCCACCGGGGGCGACCCGCGGCTGACCACGGTGACCGTTGCCCCGTACGGGGAGTCGGCGGGGCAACGGGAGTTCGCCGCCGACCTGCTGCTGGTCTCCGGCGGCTGGAACCCGGTGGCCCATCTGTTCAGCCAGGCCGGCGGCAGGCTCCGCCACGACGAGGCGCTGGGCTCGTTCGTGCCCGACACCTGCCGCCAGGCGGTCGAGGTGGCCGGCAGCGCGAACGGCACCCTGGACCCGGCCGAGGTCCTGGCCCAGGGCGCGGCGGCCGGAGCCCGGGCCATCGAGGCCGAGGGCTACACCCCGGACACTTCCCGCCTCCCGGCGGTCGCACCCCGGCCGCACCCGACCGCCCCCATGCACCTCTACGTCGTCCCCGGCGCCCCGGACGCCCCCCGTTTCGTGGACCTCCAGCGGGACGTCACGGTCGCCGATCTGACCCGTGCCACCGCCGCCGGTATGCGCTCGGTCGAACACACCAAGCGGTACACGACGGCAGGAACGGCCAACGACCAGGGCAAGACCTCCGGCGTCCTGGCCAGCGGCGTCGTCGCCGAACTGCTGGGCGTGGACATCTCGGCCCTCGGTACGACGACGTTCCGTCCGCCGTACACGCCGGTGTCCTTCGCCGCGCTCGCTGGCCGAGACCGGGGCGTACTGAGCGACCCGGTCCGTACGACGGCGCTGCACGACTGGCATGTGGCGCACGGCGCCCTGTTCGAGAACGTCGGACAGTGGAAGCGCCCCTGGTACTACCCGCGGGACGGCGAGGACATGGAGACCGCCGTACTGCGCGAGTGCCGGGCGGCCCGCGAGGGCGTGGCGTTCATGGACGCCTCCACCCTCGGCAAGATCGACGTCCAGGGACCGGACGCCGCCGTCTTCCTGGACCGGCTCTACACCAACATGATGAGCACCCTGAAGGTCGGCATGATCCGCTACGGCGTGATGTGCAAGCCGGACGGCATGGTCTTCGACGACGGCACGGTCATCCGCGTCGCCCCCGACCGCTTCCTGGTCACCACCACGACAGGCAACGCGGCCACCGTCCTGGACTGGATGGAGGAGTGGGCGCAGACGGAGTGGCCGGACCTGCGCGTCCACTGCACCTCGGTCACCGAACAGTGGGCCACGGTCGCCCTGGTCGGCCCCCGCTCACGCGCCGTCCTCGGCTCCCTCGCACCCCAACTGGCCGTCGAGAACGACGACTTCCCCTTCATGGCGTGGCGCGAGACGCAGGTGGCGGGCATCGACGCCCGCGTCTGCCGGATCAGCTTCTCCGGCGAACTGGCCTTCGAGATCAATGTGTCCCCGTGGCAGGCCGTCGCCCTGTGGGAGGCAGTGTACGAGGCGGGCGCCCCCTACGGCATCACCCCGTACGGCACGGAGACCATGCACGTCCTGCGCGCCGAGAAGGGCTACCCGATCATCGGCCAGGACACGGACGGCACCGTCACGCCCCAGGATCTGGGCATGAGCTGGGTGGTGTCGAAGAAGAAGCCCGACTTCATCGGCAAGCGCTCGTACGCCCGCGCCGACACCTCCCGCCCCGACCGCAAGCATCTGGTCGGTCTGCTCCCCGAGGACCCCGGCGCCTTCCTTCCCGAGGGCACCCACCTGGTCGCCGACAGCGAGCTGCCGGCCCCGCCGGTGCCGATGCTGGGCCATGTCACCTCCAGCTACCGCAGCGCCGCCCTCGGCCGCACCTTCGCCCTGGCCCTGGTCAAGGGCGGGCGCGACCGGATCGGCGAACGCCTCTACGCCCCCGTGGGTGACCGACTGGTCCCGGTGACGGTCGCCAGCCCCGTCCTCTTCGACCCCGAGGGAGCCCGCCGCGATGGCTGACACCACCCCGACCGTCCCCCTCCGCAGCCCGCTCGCCACCGCGACGGACCGGCTGGCCACGGCGACCCGCACCTCGCGGGGCGCCGTCCGGCTGGCCGAGCTGCCCTTCCTCACCCAGCTCGACATCCGTCTCGACCCCAAGGGCCCGGCGGCCGACGCCGTGTCCCTGGCCCTGGGGTTCGCCCTGCCCCTGGAGCCCGACACCGTCGTACGGTCGGGGGAGCTGACGGCACTGTGGCTGGGGCCGGACGAATGGCTGCTGGTGGCTCCGCCCGATGGGGCGCGGGAGCTGGAGTGGCGTGTCCGTGAAGCCGCCGGGGACGAACCGGTGTCGGTCACCGACGTCTCCGCCCAGCGGACCACGCTCCTGGTCGCGGGCCCGCGCGCCCGAGACGTCCTCGCCCACGGCTGCTCGCTGGATCTGCACCCACGGGCCTTCGGGCCGGGCCGCTGCGCCCAGACGACCCTGGGCCGTACCCAGGTCGTCCTCGTCGCCCGGGACGAGCTCGAACCCCGTTCCGGCTTCTGGGTGCTGGTCCGCTCGTCCTTCGCGGGCTATCTGACCGACTGGCTCCTGGACGCGGCGACGGAGTACATCTGACCGCCCCCACCCGCCCGCGCCGCACCGCGGGTGAGGTGTCCCTCCGGGAGACGGCGACCGTGCGTCGATCTCCCGGAGGGGCCCCTCGGCATGGTCGAGGCGGCAGCGGCCGATGGATCGGTCGGCGGATCAGTCCACGATCGTCCCGCTGCCGACCGTGGCCGGGGCCCGCAGGTCGAGCGCGGTGAAGTTGCCCTCGACCTCGGCCTTCTCGGCGGCGTCCGGGTACGGGTTCACGCAGGCGACACCGGCGCTGGAGCCCGACATCAGACTGGTGCACGGGCCGGGCTTGCGGTCGGGCAGGCCGAGGATGTGCCCGAGTTCGTGCGCCGAGATCCGGACGGTGTTGTAGCCCTGGTCGACGGCCTGTCGTCCCATCCAGACCGTGCCGTTGCCGAGCGATGCCGTCTGTGCCCGGGGCCAGCCGTTGTCGGCGACGATCCGGATGTTGGCGCGCTGCCCGGCCGCGACGGGGCGCAGCTCGACCGAGTCCACGCTCTCGTTCCAGATCTCCGCGCCACGGTCGACGGCGGCCTTGAACTCCGCCGATGAACTCGCGTCGTAGGTGAGGACACGGGCCGCCGCGAGCGACTGACCGCCGGAGTCCGGTGCGGCCGCGTAGACCTGGCCGCCCAGGGTGAGCGCCGCCGTGAGGGCGACGGTGAAACCGTGGACCAACGTACGCGCGTACATGGTCGACCTCCTGTGGGGGGTGAAGGTGAGAGTGAGGTGTGCATGTTCATGTCACACCCTGCCACTCACCCTGCCCCTGCCGGACGACCTCAATCCGCCAATCGGCCCCGCGTCTCGGTCGGGTAAATGCGCGACCGAACTCTTGACAGCCCCCCTGAGGGGTCAGATTGTTGTTGCTCATAGCGAGTGACGATGCGTTATTCGCAACGCTGGAGCGGTGATTGCCGCTCTGCCTCCCCTTCCCCTTCCTGCCAGGGCGCGCTGCCGCCGGGCCGGGTGAGGCGATCGGCGAGACCGTCACCGATCGCCGTGGCGGTGAGGTCGTCGTCAGCGACAGAGAGTCCACCGCCGTCTGTGGAAAGGACGAGTTGATGAACAAAACCCGTGAGAGGGACGGCAGCCGCAGCCATCCCGCCGGGGTGGATCTGCCGGGTGGTTCGGCGGCATCCGCAGGTCCGAGAACCGACCTCGTCGTCTTCGGTGTCGCCGCGGTCCTCACCCTCGCCTTCGTCGTGTGGGGTGCCACGGCGACGGACACGCTGGAAAGCGTATCGGGGAAGCTGCTGGACGGGACGATCCGCAACGGAGGCTGGGCCTTCGTCCTGGCCGCCTCCGGCTTCGTCGTCTTCGCCCTCTGGCTGGCGATGAGCCTCCCCCAGCTCTCAACTGCGTTCGAGCCGGGGGGACCCCCATCGGCCGCATCACCCTGGGCAAGGAGGGCGAGCAGCCCGAGTTCCGGACGATCTCCTGGATCGCCATGATGTTCAGCGCCGGCATGGGCATCGGCCTGATGTTCTACGGCGTCAGCGAACCGCTGTCGCACTTCATCACGCCACCGCCCGGCACCGACCCGGCGGACGCCAACGAGGCCATGGAGACCGCCATGGCCACCACCCTCTTCCACTGGACGCTGCACCCCTGGGCGATGTACGCGGTCGTGGGCCTGGCCATCGCCTACAGCACCTTCCGACGCGGACGCCGCCAGCTGATCAGCGCCGTGTTCACCCCGCTGCTCGGTGAGAAGCGGGTGAACGGCTGGGCCGGCCGGGCCATCGACATCCTCGCCATCTTCGCCACCCTCTTCGGCTCGGCGGCCTCCCTGGGCCTCGGCGCCCTGCAGATCGGCAGCGGTTTCACCGGGCTGGGCTGGCTGGGCTCGGTCGGCACCGGACTGCTGGTCGTCGTGATCGCGGTGCTGACCGTGGCGTTCGTCGCCTCGGCGGTGTCCGGGATCGAGAAGGGCATCCAGTGGCTGTCCAACACCAACATGGTGCTGGCGGTGACCCTCGCGGTCTTCGTCTTCCTCGTCGGCCCGACCATCTTCATCCTCGATCTGCTGCCCACCTCCATCGGCGCCTTCCTCGGCGATCTGGCCCAGATGGCGGGGCGTACCGAGGCGTCGAGCGGTGAGGGAGTCGCCGACTGGCTGGCCGGCTGGACGGTCTTCTACTGGGCCTGGTGGATCTCCTGGACGCCCTTCGTCGGGATGTTCATCGCCCGCATCAGCCGCGGTCGCACCATCCGGCAGTTCGTGGGCGGCGTCATCCTCGTCCCCAGCACGGTCAGCCTGCTCTGGTTCGCGGTCTTCGGCGGCTCGGCGATGCACCTGCAGGACGAGGGCCGCCTCAACGACGCCGCGACGGCACAGGGCCAGCTCTTCGATGTGCTCCAGCAGTACCCGATCGCCACGGTGACGAGCGTCGTCGTGATGATCCTCGTCGGGATCTTCTTCGTCTCCGGCGCCGACGCCGCCTCCATCGTGATGGGGACGCTCTCGCAGCGCGGCTCCCTGGAACCGTCCAAGGGCGTCGTGGTGTTCTGGGGCGTGCTGACCGGGGCCGTCGCCGCGATCATGCTGCTCATCGGCGGCGGCAAGGGCGACGCGCTCACCGGCCTGCAGAACCTCACCATCCTCGCGGCAGCCCCCTTCACCCTGGTGATGGTCGGACTCTGTGTCGCGCTCACCCGCGATCTGCGCCACGACCCGCTCATCATCCGCAGAAGCAAGGGCAAGGAGGCCATAGAGAAGGCCGTCATCGCCGGCCACGAGAAGTACGACGGCGACTTCGAGCTGCGGATCGATCCGGCCACGAACGGGGAGGTGCCGACTTCCACCGAGTCGGCTCCCACGTCCGCCGTCTGAGGCCTGTCCAAGGGGCCACCCGGCAGCGGATGGGCAAGCGCCCGGCGGCGTCGTGAAACCGTCCAGTGCGGTCACGATCCCGCCGGGCGCCCGTGGCGTTTCCTTCGGGGCCGGGGCCGGGGCCGGGATCGGGGCTCAGCCCAGATGGCCCATCCGGCGGCTGATCTCCTCCGCGCCCTCGATCAACGCGGGGGCGAGCGCGTGGATGCGCTCCTCGGTGAAGCGGTACGCCGGCCCCGAGGCGCTGAGCGCGGCGATGACCTCGCCCTCCCGCGAGCGGATCGGGGCCGCCACGGCGTGCAGCCCGAGCTCCAGCTCCTCCAACGTCACCGCGTAGCCGCGCTCCCGTACCTCGGCAAGGGCGTCGTCCAGTTCCGTCCCGGCCGTCAGGGTGTGCGGCGTCCACCGCTCCAGCCCGGACGCGGCGAGCACATCGGCGCGCTCCCGCTCCGGGAGGTGGGCCAGCAGGATCTTGCCGCTCGATGTGGCGTGGAGCGGGGTGAGCTGGCCGACCCAGTTGTGCGTACCGACCGCGCCGGGGCCGCGTACCTGGTGGAGGTTGACCGCGTAGTGCTCCTGGAGGACGGCGATGTTGACGGTCTCGCCGATCTTCTCGCTGAGCCGCTCGCAGACCTGTCGGCCCTGCTGGGTGATGTCGAGGCGTCCCGTGACCGCTCCGGCCAGCCGTACGAGCCCGAAGCCGAGCCGGTACTTGCCGCGCTCGGCCGTCTGCTCGACCAGCCCCCGTGCCTCCAGCGCCCCGAGCAGCCGGAACGCGGTGGACTTGTGCACGTCGATCTCGGCGGCGACCTCGCTGACGCCGGCCTCGCCGCGCCGGGCGAGGATCTCCAGGACGCTGACGGCGCGGTCGACGGACTGCACCCCGTTCACAGCGGGAGTCGCTGTTGCGTCTTCTGCCGTGTAGTTGCTCATGGCGCAACTATACGCAGCCGGGTCCCTGAATTCCGTGGGGTGGCGGAAGGCGGTCGGCATGGCCGGATTCGGCCTCCCGCATGGTCGCACGACCTCTCTCACGGACGGAAGGCCGTGGCGGCGGGTGCTGCCCGACAGTGACTTCGCGCTTCCGGCCGAGGGCGTTCCGCGCCCCAGCGGCAAGGAAGCGCCGACTTCGCTCGACCGACCTCTTGACAGTGCGTGTCCTCGGGGAGACAGTTTGGACGGTCGTTGCCTATGGCGAACGAGGTTGCGTTATTCGCAACGCATACAACATCTTCCGAAGGTGACTCGATGACCATCACGAATCTGCCGCCCAGCCTGATCCCCACCCTGACCGGCGAGTACTACACCGACCCGGAGGTCTTCGCGCAGGAGCAGGAGCGGGTCTTCGAGGCCATGTGGTTCTGTGTGGCCCGTGCCGCCGAACTGGACAAGCCCGGCGCCTTCCGCACGTACCAGGTCGGACGCGAGAGCGTGCTCGTCTCCCGCGCGCGGGACAACTCGATCAAGGCCTTCCTCAATGTCTGCCGGCACCGTGGCGCCAAGCTGTGCACGGAGGAGTCCGGCGAGGTCAAGCGCGCCTTCCAGTGCCCGTACCACGCCTGGACCTACGGCCTCGACGGCAAACTGGTCGCCGCCCCCAACCTGACCTCGATGCCGGACATCGACCGGACCGAGTACGGCCTGATCAACGTCCATGTCCGTGAGTGGCTCGGCTATGTGTGGGTCTGCCTCGCCGACGAGCCGCCCTCCTTCGAGGCGGATGCGCAGGGCGCGGTCGTCGAGCGCCTCGGTGACCTGGAGTCCATCGAGCGCTACGGCATCGACAACCTCCAGCTGGGCCGCCGGATCACCTATGACGTGAAGGCCAACTGGAAGCTCATCATCGAGAACTTCATGGAGTGCTACCACTGCGCCACGATCCACCCCGAACTGACGGAGGTGCTGCCGGAGTTCGCGGACGGCTATGCCGCCCAGTACTACGTGGGCCATGGCGCGGAGTTCGGCGAGGACGTCCAGGGCTTCACCGTCGACGGCTCCGAGGGCCTGGACCGGATACCGGGAGTCGCCGACGACCAGGACCGCCGCTACTATGCGATCACCGTCAAGCCGCAGGTGTTCATCAACCTCGTGCCCGACCACGTCATCTTCCACCGCATGTACCCGATGGCCCACGACCGCACGGTCGTCGAGTGCGACTGGCTGTATCTGCCGCACGTCGTGGAGACCGGCAAGGACGTCAGCCGCTCCGTCGAACTCTTCCACCGGGTCAACCAGCAGGACTTCGACGCCTGCGAGCGCACACAGCCCGGCATGAGTTCACGGGCCTACTCCAAGGGCGGCGTCCTGGTGCCTAGCGAGCACCACATCGGCGAGTTCCACACCTGGCTGCAGAACAAGCTCGACGTACGCCCCACGGGCTGACCGCTCTCCCGCCCTCTTGACACCCCTCTGTTCCGCCGAAAGCATGTTGCGTATGGCGGTTGTCGTTGTGCGATGTGAGACATCCCTCTCTCTGGAGTCCGTATGAGGAGCATCACCGTCGTCGGAGCGTCGCTGGCCGGTCTGAGCACGGTCCGCGCGCTGCGTGCGGAGGGGTACGCTGCGCAGCGGCTGCTCGGCGTCCGCACCCTGCGCACCCTGGACGACGCCCTCGCCCTGCGCGCCGAACTGCTGGACGGGCTGCCCCGGGTCGTCGTCATCGGGGCCGGGTTCATCGGTGCCGAAGTGGCCTCCACCGCCCATCGCCTCGGGCTCCATGTGACCGTCGTCGAGGCGCTGGAGGTTCCGCTGGAACGCCAACCGGGCCGCGAGATGGGCCTGGTGTGTGCCTCGCTCCATCACGACCACGGTGTCCGTCTGCTGTGCGGAACCGGCGTGGCGGGACTCATCGGCGAGGGCCGGGTCACGGGCGCACGACTGGCGGACGGGCGGGTGCTGCCCGCCGGCATCGTCGTGGTCGGCGTGGGCGTCCGGCCCGCCCACCGACTGGCTGGCCGGTTCCGGTGTCCGGGTGGACGACGGGGTGGTCTGCGACGCCGGCTGCGCGACCGGCGTCCCCGGGGTCGTCGCCGTCGGCGATGTCGCCCGCTGCCCCCACCCGTTCACCGGACGGCACGCCCGCATCGAGCACTGGAGCAACGCCACCGAGCAGGCGCGTACGGCCGCCCGCACCTGCTGACCGGTGTGCCGGCCCCGGCTCCGCTCACCGCGCCGTACTTCTGGTCCGACCAGTACCAGGTGCGCGTCCAGCTCGCCGGACAGGTCGTCCCCGGCGCCGAGCCCGAGATCGTCGAGGGGGACGTCGACAGCCGTACGTTCACGGCCGTCTACCGCAGCGAGGGCGCCCCCGTCGCCGTGCTCTCCCTCAACCAGCCCAAGTTCTTCAACCGACTCCGCCGCACCCTTGTCCCCGCCACCGCGGCCACCGTCGTATGAGCTGCCCGTACGCACCCGGCGTCGTCCACGCCGCCCCCTCCCAAGGAGACCGTCGATGACCCTGTTCCACCAGTCCCTGCATGAACTCGACCCCGAGGTGGCCGCCGCCGTCGACGCGGAGCTGAACCGCCAGCAGTCGACCCTGGAGATGATCGCCTCGGAGAACTTCGCGCCCGTCGCGGTGCTGGAGGCGCAGGGTTCGGTGCTGACCAACAAGTACGCCGAGGGCTATCCGGGCCGTCGTTACTACGGTGGCTGCGAGCACGTCGACGTCACCGAGCAGATCGCCATCGACCGCCTCAAGGAGCTGTTCGGCGCCGAGTACGCCAACGTCCAGCCGCACTCGGGAGCTTCGGCGAACCAGGCCGCGCTGTTCGCGCTGGCCCAGCCCGGCGACACCGTCCTGGGGCTGGACCTCGCGCACGGCGGCCATCTCACCCACGGGATGAGGATCAACTTCTCGGGCAAGCAGTTCAACGTGGTCCCGTACCACGTGGACGACTTCGGTCTCGTCGACATGGACGAGGTCGAGCGGCTGGCCAAGGAGCACCGGCCGAAGGTGATCATCGCGGGCTGGTCGGCGTATCCGCGGCAGCTGGACTTCGCCGGGTTCCGGCGGATCGCGGACGAGGCCGGCGCCCATCTGTGGGTCGACATGGCGCACTTCGCGGGCCTGGTCGCGGCCGGGCTCCACCCGAACCCCGTGCCGTACGCGGACGTGGTCACCTCCACCACGCACAAGACCCTCGGCGGCCCGCGCGGCGGCATCATCCTGGCCCGCAACAAGGACTTCGCGAAGAGGCTCAACTCCTCGGTGTTCCCCGGCTTCCAGGGCGGTCCGCTGGAGCATGTCATCGCGGCCAAGGCGGTGTCGTTCAAGGTCGCCGCGAGCGAGGAGTTCAAGGAGCGGCAGCGGCGTACGGTCGAGGGCGCGGCCATCCTCGCCGCCCGGCTGACCTCCCCGGACGCCCGCGAGGCCGGGGTGAACGTCCTGTCCGGCGGCACCGACGTCCACCTCATCCTCGTCGACCTCCGGGACTCGGAGCTGGACGGACAGCAGGCCGAGGACCGCCTCCACGAGGTCGGCATCACCGTCAACCGCAACGCCGTGCCCAACGACCCCCGGCCGCCGATGGTCACCTCGGGCCTGCGCATCGGCACCCCCGCCCTCGCCACCCGGGGCTTCACCGCCGAGGACTTCGCGGAGGTCGCGGACGTCATCGCCGAGACGCTCAAGGCGCCCTCTCCCTTCGGTGCGGCCGACGCCGAGGCGCTGAAGGCCCGAGTCAAGGCGCTCGCCGACAAGCACCCGCTCTACCCCGGCCTGTAACCGACGGACAACTCCCGCAGGGGCGCGCCGACGACCGACGTTCGGCACGCCCCTTTGACTCCACGGAGCGTGGCGTGGCAATCAGCGTCTTCGACCTGTTCTCCATAGGCATCGGCCCTTCCAGCTCACACACCGTCGGCCCGATGCGGGCCGCCGTGATGTTCGTGACCCGGCTGAAGCAGGAGGGCCTGCTCGCCCAGACCAGCGCGGTACGGGCGGAGTTGTTCGGCTCCCTCGGCGCCACCGGCCACGGCCACGGCACCCCCAAGGCCGTACTGCTCGGCCTGGAGGGCAACGAGCCGCACACGGTCGACGTCAACCAGGCCGATCTGGATGTCGAACGCGTTCACGCCACCGGCCGCCTCCGCCTCCTCGGCGCCGAGATCGGCCCGGCCCACGAGATCGACTTCGACGCCTCCACCCACCTGGTGCTGCACCGCCGGCGCTCACTGCCGTACCACGCCAACGGAATGACCCTCTTCGCCCACGACGCGGACGGCGTACCGCTGTCGGAGCGGACGTACTACTCGGTGGGCGGTGGCTTCGTCGTCGACGAGGACGCGATCGGCGCGGACCGCATCAAACTCGACGACACCGTGCTGCCCCACCCGTTCAGCACGGGCGACGAGTTGCTGCGGCTGACGAAGGAGACCGGGCTGTCGATCTCCTCGCTGATGCTGGAGAACGAGAAGGCCTGGCGCACGGAGGAGGAGATCCGCGCGGGCCTGCTGGACATCTGGCGGGTCATGGAGGCCTGTGTCGCACGGGGGCTGGGCCGTGAGGGCATCCTCCCCGGCGGTCTGAAGGTCCGTCGCCGGGCCGCCGCGGCGGCACGTGCCCTGCGTGGTGAAGGGGACCCGGGGCTGCGCGCGATGGAGTGGGTGACGCTCTACGCGATGGCCGTGAACGAGGAGAACGCGGCCGGCGGGCGCGTGGTGACCGCCCCGACCAATGGCGCGGCGGGCATCATCCCCGCCGTACTGCGCTACTTCCTCGACTTCGCGGCGGGCGCGGCCACCGAGGCGGAGAAGGAGGACGGGGTGGTCCGCTTTCTGCTGGCCGCCGGGGCGATCGGGCTGCTCTTCAAGGAGAACGCGTCCATCTCCGGCGCCGAGGTCGGCTGCCAGGGCGAGGTCGGCTCGGCCTGCTCCATGGCCGCCGGAGGTCTCGCCGAGGTACTCGGCGGCAGCCCCGAACAGGTCGAGAACGCCGCCGAGATCGGCATGGAACACAATCTGGGCCTGACCTGCGACCCCGTCGGCGGCCTCGTCCAGATCCCCTGCATCGAACGCAACGGCATGGCCGCCGTCAAGGCCGTCACCGCCGCCCGCATGGCCCTGCGCGGCGACGGCCGTCACCATGTCTCCCTCGACAAGGTCATCAAGACCATGAAGGAGACCGGCGCCGATATGAAGATCAAGTACAAGGAGACCGCGCGCGGCGGCCTCGCCGTGAACGTCATCGAATGCTGAGGTGGCAGGGCCGGGCGTGATCCCCACGACAGGCCCTAGGTACTCGGGGTCTCGTCCGGGTGGAGGGCGTCGAGGATGAGGGTGAGGCCGAAGGTGAACTCGTCGGCGTAGTCGTAGCCGGGCTTGAGGACGTGTTCGGTGGCCAGCTCGGTGAGATGGGGATGGGCGTCGGCGGGCATCTCGCGCAGGATGGCGCCCGTGACCTCCTCCAGTTCGGTCGTTTCCTTGAACGGCAGGCTCAGTTCCTGGAGCACGAAGCCGTACAGATAGCTGTCGATCAGGGAGACGGCGTGCGCGGCCATCGGCACGGAGAAGCCCCCGGAACGCAACGCCCCGAGGACGGCGTCGTGGTGACGCAGTGTCGCCGGGCCGGGCCGGGAGCGGGAGTCCATCAGGCCGATGGCCCACGGATGGCGCCGGAGGGCGGCTCGGGCGGAGACCGCGCGCCGACGCATGGCGTCCTTCCAGTCGGCCTTCCGGCCGGCCTTCCGGTCGGTGCCGCGCGCCGGCAGTTCGATCTCGCCGAAGACGGCGTCCACCATGCCGTCGAGGATGTCCTCCTTGCCCGCCACATGGTGGTACAGCGACATCGCCTCGACGCCCAGCGGTTCGGCGATGGCCCGCATGGTGAGCGCGGCCGACCCCTTCTCGTCCGCCACCGCCACCGCCGTACGGATCACCCGCTCACGGCTCAGCGGGGTGCGCCCCGAGGTCCCTCGCCGCTGGTGATGGCCGGCCTCGCTCATCCATCGCTCCTCTACGCCGTTGACTGCCTTACGGTATAAGGCTACCGTTTCCTTACAATGTAAGGGCGAGAGATCGGCGAGGGGGCCGCGCCATGAACACGGATCGCTCGACAGGCATGAACCCGACAGACATGAACTCGACGAGGAGGAAGAAGATCTGCGTCGTCGGGGCCTCGGGGAAGCTCGGGCAGTACATGGTCGGGCACGCGCTGGAGCGCGGCTACGAGGTGGTCGGGGTCTGCCGCGAGCGCAGCGTGCCGAAACTCGCCGCGTTCGAGGGCCGGATGACCGTCGTGCCCGGACCCACCGACGACCCCGAGGTGATCCGGCGGGCCGTCGACGGATGCGACGGGGTCCTGACGGTGCTGGTGCCCTGGGGGGTGCGGCAGTACTCGTCGGGGACGGCTCAGGCGGTGCTCGACCATGCCCGGCCGGGCGCCCGCCTGGTCTTCTCCTGCGGCTGGCACATCACCCGCGACGGCAAGGACACGTACTCGCGGATGTTCACCCTCGGCGTCCGCACCGCCGCCGTGCTGGGCAAGCTCGTGCGCGCCGTCGAGATCGACGACCAGGTGGAGGCGTGCCGACGGGTGTTCGCCAGCGACACCCGGTGGACGGTGGTGCGCGGCAGCAGCCTGGAGGAGGGGGAGAGCCAGGGCCTGCCCGTGTGGAGCCGGCATGTGGGCGACCCGGTCCTGGCGAGCAATCTGACGCGCCGGGTGGACTTCGCCCTGTTCATGGTCGAAGCGCTCACCGACGACACCCTCGTCCAGGAGGCCCCGGCGATCGTCGGCCGCCGCACCCCCAGCGCCCTCGCCCACACCGGGGGCTCCGCCTAGGACGTGCAGAACTCGGCCGAGACCACGTTCTTGCCGCCGCCGACCCAGTCGCCGTTGAAGTTGAGGGTGATCATGTGGCGGCCGTCCCGGGTGCCGAAGGACTGGGTCGAGGAACCGTGGATACCACCGGAGTGGCCCCAGACCTTGACCCCGCAGGTGGTCTCGTACTCGATGAGGCCGAGGCCGTGGCGCTGGCTCGGCAGATTGCCCTCCGTCGAGACCGTGGTCGTCATCTGCCTCAGCTGGGCGGGAGGCAGCAGCCGGCCACCGAAGAGGGCACTGAAGAAGCGGTTGAGATCGGAGGAGTTGGTGATCATCTCGCCCGCCGCCCAGGCCCAGGACGGGTTGAGTTCGGTGACGTCGTACGTCCGGCCGGGGTCCTCGGTGAACGTCGAGTAGTGCCGGGTGGGCGCGGGGACACGCGGGTCGCGGCCGGGGAAGTAGGTGGCGCGCATCCCGAGCGGGCCCGTGATCCGCCGCTCGATCTCCTCGGCGTACGGTCTGCCGGTCAGCTTCTCCAGGATCAGCCCGAGGACGAGGTAGTTGGTGTTGGAGTACCGCCAGGAGGTGCCGGGCTCGAACTGGGGCGGGTTCTCCAGGGCCAGGGCGATGACCTGCTGAGGGGTCCAGTCGTCGTAGCGGGTCTGAAGGAACTCGATGCCCATCACCTTCCTCACGAAGGTGGCGTCCTCGGTGAAGTTGAAGATGCCGCTGGTGTGGTTCATCAGCTGACGCACCGTGATCTTCCCGCCGTCGTGGCCGTTGCCCCGGACCAGCCCGGGCAGATAGTGGTCGACCGTCGCGTCGAGGTCGACCCTTCCCTCCGCCTGGAGTTGGAGCATCACGGTCGCCACCAGCGTCTTGGTGACACTTCCGGTGCGGAACCGGTCGTCGGCGCCGCGCGGCTGCCCGGTGGTGAGGTTCGCGACACCCGAGGTCCCCTTCCACACCCCCTGGCCGTCGCGGACCTCCGCCACCACTCCCGGTACGCCCGCGGCGACGGCCGCGTCCATGGCGCCCTGCGTGGCGGTGTGCTCGGATGTCCGTGTCCCGGCGGCGTTCACCGCGGCTCCGGCCGCGACGGCGGGCGTGGCCAGCAGGGCCGTACCCGCCGCCGCGATCGCCGTCACACCCACCAGCGCCGTCCGGATCAGACGTGTCGACATGTGCACCAACCTCTCTCGGCCTCATGGGCCCGAAGCTCGGCTTTTGTGGTGCCCGCATCGTGCCGACGCCCCTTAACAGCCCTCCAACGCGCCACCAACACGTTGATCACCGCGCCGTGGTGACCGAGGATGGTGCCCTTCGATCGCACGGGGGGTGCCGATGGAGTTCGCAGTGCTGGGAGCGCTGACAGCGGCCGACGACGACGGTGTGACCGTCCTCGTCCGAGGAGCCAAGCCGCGCGCCCTGCTCGCCACGCTGCTGCTGGAGCCCAACCGCACCGTGCCGCTGGACTCGGTGACGGCGGCGCTGTGGGGCGAGCGGCCACCGCCGACCGCCACCGCCTCGCTCCACAACCATGTCGCCCGACTGCGGCGCGACCTCGGCGACACCGACGGCACCCGGCTGCGCACCACGACGTACGGGCTCGAACTCAGGGTCGCCGACGGCGAGTTGGACCGAGAGGTGTTCGAGGAGCTGGTGCGTCGGGCGCAGGAGGCCCGCGACCTGCAGGAGTGGGAGACGGCCGAGCGCGACGCCGGGGCCGCGCTGACGCTGTGGCGCGGTGTGCCCTTCGCCGATGTGCCCTCTCTCGCCGGTCACCCCGTCGTGGTGTATCTCCAGGAACGGCGGCTGCAGGCGCTCGAATGCCGCTTCGACGCCCTCCTCCATCTCGACCGCCTCGACGGGCTCGCCGCCGAACTGGGCCTCCTGGTCGAGGAACACCCCTTCCGGGAGACCCTGCACCGCCAACTGATGCTCGTCCTCGGCCGCACCGGCCGCCAGGCCGAAGCGCTGACCCTCTTCCGCACCCTCAGCCGGACCCTGGCCGACGAACTCGGCGTCGAGCCCGGCCCCGCCCTCCAGGAAGCCCACCGCGAAGTGCTCCACAGCACGGCCGTACACCATCGCCAACAGCCCGTTCCCGGGACGCGGTTCGCCGTTCCGGAGGCCGACCCCCGGGCTCGCTCGGGGGCAGGACTCCCACAGCCGCAGCAGCTTCCCGCACCCCCCGACGGCTTCGTCGGCCGCGCCGAATACAGCGCCGAGATCCGTGCCGCCCTGGAGGCCGAGCGGGACCGTACCGCGCTCGTCGTGATCAGCGGAATGCCGGGCGTGGGCAAGACGGCCCTCGCCCTGCACATCGCCGAGCGGCTGAAGGACGAGTTCCCGGACGGCCGCCTCCACCTCAATCTCCACGGGGCCACACCCGGTATCGCCCCCCTCGCACCCGCCGACGCCCTGGCCGCCCTCCTCCACGGCCTGGGCGTGGACGCCCGCCGGATACCCGGCGACACGGCCGCCGCCTCGGCCCTCCTGCGCTCCGCGCTCGCCCCCACCCGTACGCTGCTCGTCCTCGACGACGCGGCCTCGGCGACCCAGATACGCCCCCTGCTGCCGGCCGGCGCCGGCTGCGCCGTACTGCTGACCAGCAGAAAGCCGCTGGCCACCCTGGACGCCTCCACCCACGTCCGGCTCGACCCCCTCCCACTCCAGGACAGTGCCCTGCTGCTGGAGCGGGCCTCGGGCCGCACCTGGGACACGGCCGACACCGAACCGGTCGCCCGGCTGGCGGCCCTGTGCGGCCATCTGCCCCTGGCGCTACGGGTCTGCGCCGCCCGTCTGAGGAGCCGCAGAGCCCTCCCTCTGGAGCAGCTGGTGGAACGCCTCGCCCGTCACGAGGACCGCCTCGACCACCTCGAACTGGAGGACCTCAGCGTCCGCCGCTCCCTGACGGCCGCCCACGAGGCCCTCCTCGGCTCCGGCGACCGGCCCGACGGCGCCGCCGCCACGGCCCTCGTCCTCATCGGCACACTGGACCTGCCCGAGTACACGGCACCGCTGATGGCCGCCGCCATGGACACCACCGAGCGGGGCGCCGAACAGGCCCTGGACCGCCTGGCGGACGTCGCCCTGCTGGAGGAGAAGGGCTTCGGCCGCTACGTCCCGCACGACCTGGTCCGCGACTACGCCCGGGAACTCGCCGACCGGCCGGACGCCCGGTCCGCGAACGCCGCCGGCGTCGAACGCGCCCTGCGCTGGTACCAGCGGCACCTCGCCCTGTGCGCCGCGACCCTACGACCGGGCCCGGCGCGAGCACCCGAACACCCCGGCGACGGCACGCCCTTCGCCACCCCGGCGGCGGCACTCGCCTGGGGCGACACCGAAGCGGCCAACCTGCTCGCCCTGATCGGCTCCGGCGCCCACGGGCATCTGACACCGACCCGCACCCTGGACCTGATCACCGGCCTCTTCCCCTATCTGCACGACCGAGGCCGGGTACCCGACCTCGAACGTCTGACGCGGCACGCCGTCACCCTCGCCAGGACGGGCGGCGACACAGCGGCCGAAGAGCGGGCCCTGGGCCAGCTCGCCGCCGCCCACTACTCGGTCGGACGCGTACGACGGGCGCTGCGCCTCCTGGACGAAGCCGTGCGGCTCAGCGAACACCTGTCCGACGACACGACCCGGATGCGTCACCTGGGCAACCGGGCCGCGCTGCTGCGGGAGTTGGGCCGGGACGCGGACGCACGGGCGACACTGGCCCGCTGTCTCGCCCTGCGCCCCGACACCCTCAGCCCCGGTGAGGAGGCGACCCTCACGGGACACCAGGGGTACGTCGCCGAACTCACCGACCCACGCTTGGCGCTCTCGTTCCACACCCGCAGCAGGGGACTCGCGCGGCAGGCGGGCAGCGCGGTGACCGAGCAGGTCGCCCTGTGCAACGCCGGCCGTACGCATCTGGCGCTCGGCGAGCCCGCCCAGGCCCTGCGGAGCTTCGACGAGGCGCTGCGCGTCATGGCGGCCGGCGCGGCCCACTGGAACGCGGAACGGGAGACCCGCCTCGGCCGCGCCCAGGCGCTGCGGGCGTTGGGCCGCCTCGGTCTGGCCGGGGCGACCTGCCGGGCGCTGATCGAGGAGACCACCACACGCGGCGACTCCTACGGCCGGGGCCTCGCGGAGTACGAGTTCGGCCATGTCATGAGGGCACTCGGCGACGAACACACGGCCCACACCCACTGGCGCAACGCGCTGACCGCCCTGGAGACCACGGACGCGTCCGTACTCGCCGACCTGCGCACCCTGACGGCGACGGGGACGGGCAAGGTCACAAGGATGGAGACAGTGACGGGGACGGTGGCGGGGACGGGGACGGCGGAAAAGGGGCTGCGGGCGGCGGGCGGGTCCCGGTAGCGTGCCGGTCGTGCGCTGATCTTCAGGGCGACGGTACGGCCGTCGCAGACGGAACGACCGCTCTCCCGTCATCCCGACGGCGAGGGCTCATCGACATGCGCGATCCGTCCGAACCCTCGGAGACAACGCCAATGGCTCCCGAACTCACCTATGCGTCACTGCTCGCCCGCGTCGCGGACGACCCGACGGTCGTCGGACTCCTGCTCAAGGGCTCCCACGCCCACGACGGCATGGCCACCGAGCATTCCGACCGCGACGTGTACATCGTCCTCGCGGACGAGACGGAGACCGGCCCAGGCAAACCCGGCTCCCGGAATCCCGGCGCCCCGAAGCCCGGCCCCCGCAACCCCGGTCTCCGGGAACTCGACGGTCATCGCTCGGCCGACCTGGACGTCGTCGTCATCACCCTCGACGCCTTCCGCCGGCTCGGCGGCTACGAACGGTACGCCCTCGCCCGTGCCCGGATCGTGATCGACCGTCTGGACGGCGGGATCGCCGAGATCGTCGCGGCCAAGGGGCGACTCGACGACGAGGAGGCGTTTCGCGCCGCGGCCGGTTGGCTGGACGCCTACGCCAACTCCCTGTACCGGTCCGTCAAGAACGCCCGGGACGGCCACCCGCTCGCCGCTCACCTCGACGCGGCCGACAGCGTGGGATTCCTCCTGGAACTGTTGTTCGCGCTGGACGGTCGTCCGCGTCCCTACAACAAGTACCTGGAGTGGGAGCTGACGCGCGTTCCCCTGCCCGGATGGGAGACGGAGCAACTCCTGGAAACGATCGGACAGATCGTGGGGACGGGCGACACGGCTTTCCAACGGCGCCTTTTCACTCGCGTCGAAACCGTGGCCCGACAAGCAGGCCACGGGCCCACACTGGACGCCTGGGGCGAAGATCTTCATCTGATGCGTATTCCTCCACGTGTTCATACGGAGGCTCACTGAAAAGGGCCGGTACCGTCGCGTGAGAGGGGGATCACGACGGCGTGTGACGAAGGATGGATCGATTCGATGAGCCCGGACCGAGCGGTGTATGTGCGCCGCAATTCCTGGACGCTTCCGGAGGACGACGAGACGCTGCGGTTCTATGCCGCGGCCGTCAGCGAGATGAAAGGCCGGGAGCCGGGCGACCCCACGAGTTGGTCCTATCAGGCGGCCGTGCACGGCACCGCCAAGGTGCCGCCGAAGCCCCTGTGGAACGGCTGTCAGCACGGCTCCTGGTACTTCCTGGCCTGGCATCGCATGTACCTCTACTACTTCGAGCGCGTCGTCCGGGCGACTGTGGTGGAGCTGGGCGGCCCGGACGACTGGGCACTGCCGTACTGGGACTACGGCGCCGGAGGAGAACAAGCGCAACTTCCGCACCCCTTCCGTGATTCCCGGGGCGGCGCCAATTCCCTGTTCTCCCCACGGGCCCACGGAATGAAACAGGGAAATCCCATGCCCTTCCAAATCGCTTCCCCCACCCAGGCGTTGGCTCGCCCCCAGTTCATCGGCGCCGCCGAATTCGGCGGGGGAATCACAGCGGCCGGCGGATTCTGGAGCAGTGCCGGAGTCGTCGAGATCACCCCGCACAACGCGGTGCACAACTACGTCGGCGGCTTGATGAACAACCCCCGCACCGCCGCACAGGACCCCATTTTCTGGCTGCACCACGCCAACATCGACCGCCTCTGGTTCGAATGGTCGAAGCAGCCCGGGCGCAAGAACCCGACCGACCCCGGATGGACCACGCAGTCCTTCTCCTTCTTCGACGCCGACGGCACACAGGTCAGCCTGAAGGGGGCCGACATCGACGACATCGTCGGTCAACTCGGCTACACCTACGAGACCCACGTACCGGCCGCCGTCCCCTCCGCCGCAGAGCCCCCGCGGCCTCCCCTGGCCGAGGTGCGGATGAGCGACGCGAACGGCTTCGAGCGAGCGGACATGGCCGGTGCCTCGGAGCGGCCCGTGCGGCTCGTCGGCCGGGCCGAGAGCGTCGCCGTGCACCTCGACGACGCGACGGTCCGGTCACTCGGCCGAGGCCTCGGCACCGTCGGCCCCGAGCCCGAACGGCGCGTCTACCTCAACGTGGAGGACATCGAGGGCGAGACGAGCCCCGAGACCGTCTACGGCATCTACGTCAACCTTCCCGAAGACGCCTCCGAGGAGGTGGCCGAGAGCCGACGCGTCGGCAACCTGCCGTTCTTCGGCATCGAGCGGGCGCGCGATCCACGCGGCGACGAGCATCCGCACGGTCTGCGCGTGACCGTCGAGATCACCCCACTGGTGCGGGCACTGGAGGCGGAGGGCGACTGGGACGAGCGTGAGCTGCGGGTGTCGTTCCTTCCCCTGGGCATGGTCGATCCGGAGGTCGAAGATCCGCCGGTCCGTGTCGGACGTGTCAGCCTCAGCTACACCTGATGGCACCACAGAGCGTCGTACGGGCATGGCCCCGGTGGCCGTTGGCCGGGGTGCGGGCGTTTTGGAGGCGGCCGCTGCGGACGCGTGTTTCCCTGGGCTTCGCCCTGATGGCCGTCGCCGCCTGGGGCGTCCTGATCGCACTGACCGCGGTCGGCGGGCCGCACGACGACTCCCACGCCCATGCCGCCTCCCATACCACGGCCCACCTCGCCTCCCCGGTGCCGGCCTCCCCGGAGTTGGCGATGTGGACGCTGATGAGCGTCGCGATGATGCTCCCGGCGGCGCTGCCGGCGATCGAACACGTGGGTGTGAATAGTCTGCGCCGACGGCGGCGGCACGCGATGGCGACGTTCACCGCCGCCTATCTGGCCGTGTGGATCGCCTACGGCCTGCTGGTCCGGGCGCTGGCACCGCTGTGGGCGCCGCTGCCCGGCCACACCGTACTCGTCGCCGCGCTGACGCTCGGCGCGGCGTGGCAGCTGACCGGACACAAGCGGCGCGCGCTCGGCGACTGCCACCGGTCATGGCCCCTGCCCCTGACCGGTCGGCGCGCGACGGCGGCGACGGTCCGCTTCGGACTGCGCCACGGCACCGCCTGTCTTCGTTCCTGCTGGGCCCTGATGCTCGTCATGGCCGTGGCGCCCGGAGGGTCGCTCCTGTGGATGGCGGCCCTGACGGGGATCGTCACGGTGGAGCGACTGGCCCGACGGCCACGGCATATGACGCACCTGACCGCCGCTCTCCTCGCCGCGACGGCGACAGGCGTCACCCTCGCGACCGGGGCCGCCGCCTGACCGGTGAGCGCGGCGAGCGGTGAGCTGGGACCGGGTGCCGGGGTGGGGAAGCACCAGCAGCACGGCCTGGGCCATCGGTGCCGTCTTCCGGTGGCGTCGCCCGGCCACCGGAGGTGCCTGGTACGGGATGTGGCGGACAGTCAGATCTCTCCTTGCGTCAACTCCGGGGGCCTCTCCGGGACTTCTCCGGGACTCTCAGCTCAAGAGTGGCCCTGGCCGCCTCCGCGCCGTCATTCGTCGTGCCGTTCTGCGGCACGACGGGGTGACGCGTATGTGTTCCAGGCCATCTCCTGGTGCGGCCCGGTAGCAAGTTCTCCGTCCAGGGACGGTAGGAGATCTGATGCGGTATGAGCTGTTCGGCTCCCTTCGGGTGCCGGACGAGAAGGGCAGCCGGTCAGTGATGGCTCCCCCCACGGCCCGACGTCTTCGCCGACCCCTATCCCTGTTCGACTTCCCCATCGATCTGCCGTCGAGCGACTGAGCGGCAGGGACACCGAGGAAGCCGTCCGCGATCGGCGCGAGCGGTGGCGGGGCGATCCGCTGCCGGCCGACCTGGTCATGGCTTTCCGGTGTCCGGAAGGACGACGCATCCAACCCGATCGACACCAGCTGGGCCCCCTCGGGCAGCAGGAACCGAAGGAGCATTAGACATGAGCATGATAAACGCCGAACAGCAGTCTGATGTGTACGACGTGGTGATCATGGGCGGCGGCAAGGCCGGCCTGACGCTGGCGCTTCAGCTGAAGCAGGCCCGCCCGGACACCAGCATCCTGGTGGTCGAGCGGGAGAAGCATCCCGTGCCCGAGGCGGCGCACAAGGTGGGCGAATCGACGGTCGAGATCGGCGGACGCTACCTGCGCAACGTGCTGGGGTTCGAGGATCACATGGAGCACCACCAGCTCAAGAAATTCGGCATCCGCATGTTCTTCAGCGACGACACCAACGAAGACATCGCGAATCGGCCGGAGATCGGGCACTCCGCCTTCCCGCCCCACAAGGTCATCAGCTACCAGATCGACCGGGGACGGCTGGAGAACGCGCTGGGGGAGGCGGTGCAGGCGCTCGGCGTAACGTTTCTTTCCGGCTGGAAGACGGAGAAGCTGGAGCTTCGGCCGGACCAGGACCACCATCGGCTGAGCCTGGTCGGTGACGACGGTGTCGAACGTCAGGTCGAGGCCCGCTGGGTGGCGGACGCCACGGGCCGGTCGGGGGTGATCAAGCGTCAGCTCGGGCTGGCCAGGACGGTGGGACATCGCGCCAACGCGGCCTGGTTCCGGATCGGGCACCCCATCGACATCGACAAGTGGTCGGACAGCCCCGCCTGGCACGGCCGGATCGAGAAAGACGTCCCGTACAGCGACCGTGAGTTGTCCACCAACCACCTGATGGGGCCCGGCTACTGGGTCTGGCTGATCCGGCTGGCCTCGGACGCGATCAGCATCGGCATCGTCACCGATGCGGACATGCACCCGTTCAACACCCTCAACCGTTTCGAAAAGGCCATGGACTGGCTGCGCGAGAACGAGCCGGAATGCGCCCGCGTGGTCGAGGAGCATCGCGACAAGCTCCAGGACTTCCGGGTGATGAAGAACTACTCCTACGGCTGTGAGCAGGTCATGTCCGGCGGCGGCCGGTGGGCCATGACCGGTGAGGCTGGGGTCTTCCTCGACCCGTTGTACTCACCGGGCCTGGACATGATCGCCATCAGCAATGGCCTGATCACCGATGTCGTCACCCGTTTCCTGGACGGGGAGGATGTCGAGGAACGGGCCGCGAACCACAACCGGACGCTTCTCACCGTGTTCAAGGACTGGCTGAACATCTTCGAGAAGCAGTACCCGCTGATGGGCAATACCAGGGTCATGATGACGAAGATCATCTGGGACACGACCCGCTACTGGGCCGGCCCCGGCTGGCTGTACTTCCACGACGTGTTCCGCCGCCTGGCCGAATTCCCGCGGCTGGCGGCCGACCTGGCCCGCTTCCACGAGACCACCAAGCTGGCGCAGGACTTCCTCCGGGACTGGCACGGCGTCGACCAGTCGAGCGAGACGGACGCGTTCGTCCGCTACTACGACCTCAACTTCATGCGGAAACTGCACATCGGCATGTGCGAGAGCCTGTCGGACGAGGAACTGGAGACCCGGTTCGCCGGCAATGTGCGCTACATGGAGCAGTTGACGGGCCAACTGGCCGCCACGGTCATCGAGGAGTGCAAGGCCCAGCCGGAGAACGAGGCCATGCAGCAGCAGGTGAAGCTGTGGGAGAGCGACGCCGCGCTGATGAGGCTGGTCGACGTCTACCACGAGGACTCCCCGGACAACCCGGTCATCGATCTCTGGATCACCTGCAAGAAGCGTCCTGAACTGGTCCAGCAGACGGCCGGCTGAGAACTTCCACGCAGAGCCCGGCCGCAGCCGCACCCGGCCGGGCCGACCGCGGAGGAGAAGCGCGCGACCCCCGCGGGGCCGGCCACCCGGATCGTCTCGGACCGTCTCCGCGAGGGACGTCACGGTGCGGCCGGGCGCTCGCGCCTCCTCGACGTCGCCGACGGCATCCGCTGGGCCTGACGCGACCGCCGACGCCCCTTCTGCATGGGGAGAACTGATCACCTTGGACCACTCTTTGATCGCCGCCGGCTCCGGTGATGCCTCGACCGGGGACATGCTCGCGGGACTCGCCGTGATCCTCGCCGTGGCATTCCTCTTCGCCCGGCTGGCCAAGCGCATTCGGCAGCCCACGGTGATGGGGGAGATCGTCGCCGGTCTCGCCCTCGGGCCGAGCCTGCTGGGCCTCTTGCCGGGAGACCCCGTCGAAGCGCTGTTCCCGGCGGACACACGGCCGATTCTTCAGGCGCTCTCGCAACTCGGACTGGTCCTGTTCATGTTCGGCATCGGCTACGAACTGGACTTCGCCCGTCTCCGGGGGACCGGCCGCCGGGTCACCCTGGTCTCGCTCAGCTCCGTGGCGCTGCCGTTCGCACTGGGGGCCGGGCTCGCCGTTCTGCTGTTCCCCTGGTACGACAAGTCGCAGCTCACCACCGATGGTGTGCTCGCCCCGGCGCTCTTCCTCGGGGCGGCGATGTCGATCACCGCGTTCCCGGTGCTGGCCCGGATCATCACCGAAGGCGGCATGCAACGCAGCCGCATCGGCGCCATGGCACTCGCATGCGCCGCCATCCAGGACTTCCTCGCCTGGTGCGTGCTGGCCGTGATCGTGGTCATCGCCACCGCGAGTGGACTGTGGCCGCTGGCCCGGATGGTGCTGGAGTCAGGTCTGTTCCTCGTCGTCCTGCTGTACGTCGTGCGCCCGGGGCTGCGTTGGCTGTTGGCTCCGGAGCGGCCGTGGGCGGCCGGCAGCGCCCTCATCCACACCGTCCTCGTCACCGGACTGCTGGTGTCCTCCTGGGCCACCAACGAGATCGGACTGCACGCGGTCTTCGGTGCCTTCGCCTTCGGTGCCGCCGTGCCCCGCGGCCACATCGAGGCGCAGGCCCCCCAGGTCGCCGAGCGCATCGAGCAGACCAGCCTCTTCCTCCTGCCGGTCTTCTTCACCGTGACCGGGCTGTCGGTCGACCTCGGCGGGCTCGGCGGGCACGGTGTGATCATGACCGTCTCCGTCGTCGTGGTGGCGTGCGTGGGGAAGTTCGTCGGAGCCGCCGGTTCCGCACGCCTCACCGGCGCCTCGGGGGGCGAGTCGATGGTGCTCGGCGTGCTGCTCAACGCCCGAGGGCTCACCGAACTGGTCATCCTGAACGTGGGGTTGACGCTCGGGGTGCTGGACAGCCGACTGTTCACCGCCATGGTCGTCATGGCGCTGGTCACCACGTTCATGACGGGACCGCTGCTGCAACGCCTCGGGTTCCACGAGGAACTCAGGCCCCTGCCGGTTCCCAGGAAGAGCACGAAGAAAGGCGTCTGAACCACCTGGAGAAGGAGTTCACCGAGAAGGAGTTCACCGAGATGGAGTTCACTTCCCCGCCCGCCCTGCCCGGGGCCGACGCATGAGCGCGACCGAACGCGGGCAACGAGGCTCCCGGCTCTCGGTCGACCACGACCTGTGCAGTGGCTCCGGCTACTGCCAGGAGATCGCACCCGAAGCCTTCCGGCTCCAGGACCGGCAGGCGTGGCCCGCCGACGACCTGGACCTGTCCGCCGCGGACCACGACCGGCTGCGTCAGGCCGAGGCCGCCTGCCCCTGGTACGCGATCACCTTCACACCGAACGAAGACGACTGAGAGGAACAGGGACATGACCAGTCGGCCCACGGACGCGCCGGTCGAGGACGTCCAGCCGCTGTACCGGCCGTACACGGCCAAAGCCGCCGAACCCTGGGAGGAGTTCGCACACGACCGGGCCCGCTGCCCCGTCGCCCGCAACGCCGAACTGAACGCGGTACAGGTCACCACCCACGAGGGCGTCAGGGAGGTGTTCACCGGACACCAGTCGTTCTCCAACGCGTACGGCAACATCTGGCCGTTGGAGGAGCCGCTGCCGCCCGAGCAGCAGGTGCTCGGCTGGTCCGACCCGCCGCGCCACACCCGCCAGCGGAAACTGCTGGTCAAGGCGATGTCGGCGTCCGGCGTCAAAAAGATGCGCCCGTTCACCGAGCGCCTTGCGGACGACATCATCGACAGGTTCGCCGAGCAGGGGTCCTTCGAGATGTACAGCGACTTCGCGGCTCCGATGGCCTCGGGTCACCTCTGCGAGCTGTTGGGCATACCGGATGAGGAACGCGACGAGTACGCGCGTTCGGCGATGAAGATGGAAGAGCTGTTCACGGCCACCATCTCCGGCGATCTGGAACCCGGGTACAACACCGAGGTCACCAAGTGGCTGGACTACCTCATCGAGATGGTCCGAACCAAGCGGGCGGCCGGACCGGGCAGCGACGACCTGATCACCCAGCTGGTTTTCGCCCGGGTGGACGACGACTACTTCGAGGGTGACGAGATCGCGGCATGCATCCAGCTGCTGAACTCGGCCGGGATCGGTACGACGATCGCGGCGATCGGCAACATGGCCTACCTGCTGGACCGTTACCCCGAGCAGAAGGCCCGGTTCCTGTCCGACATCAAGGGGCTGTCGGACTCCCTGGCAGCGGAGTCCCTGCGATTCGAGCCGCCCGTCTCCGGTCTGTGGCGCACCTGTGTCAAGCCGACCAGACTCGGGGAACTCGATATCGAGCCGGGTGAGAAGGTCTTCCCTCTGATCAGCGCCGGCACCCATGACCCGCTGGTCTACGACCGGCCGGACGAGTTCATCGTCGACCGTGAAGGGCCGAACGTGCCGTCGGATCTGCCGTTCGGCGGGGGAATCCATTTCTGCCCCGGCATGAACCTCGCTCGGCTCGAACTGCGGGTCGCCGCCGCGAAGCTGTACGAGCGGCTGCCCAACCTCCGGGTCAGGCCCGGCTTCAAGGCCGAACTCCAGGCAGGGGCGGTGATGCGTCGCTTCACGAAACTGGAGATGGTCTTCGATGCCCCGGCCCTGCCGAGGACGACCTGACATCGAGGCTGCTCGTGACACGCACCCGCGACCCGCGTCCGTGCCCGCCTCTGCCATGCGCCCCAGACGAGTGTCCCCGTCTCCGACGCGCACCCGAGACGCGTATCCGCGTCCCTGGTGCGCGTCCGTGCGTGCGTCCCCGGCGCATCCAGCGCGGCGCACCTGCGGAAACAGAGCCGCGCGCACAGGCGCGCACCCGCGGACACGGAGCCTGGCGCATCCTGGGCGCGCCCCCGCCGGCATGGAGCCGGGGGGGGGGGCGGGGGGGGGCGCGGCCCGGGGGGCGGGGGCCCC